>JBGCGE010000009.1:0-72767 GCA_045110495.1 Gammaproteobacteria bacterium | reverse complement strand
CTATAATTGGTTGTAATGATAAGTAATTTTATCATTACATAATTTAGCTTAGAGGTTTAAGATATATTAAGTAGATAAGGAAGCCGAAGTGAGATGTGATGCTTAAAAAGCATTATCTGGATCGTAAAATGTAAGATGCTGAGGCGCTTGCCTCAGTGTGTATAAGTTATTTCACTTTACGAAAACGCAGCGTCATGCGATCAGATTCGCCAATCGCATTATATTTATCAAGACATTGCTTTTGCATGGCTGCATCTTCAATTTTTTTACAATGCCTTAGCGATGGAGGGAGTGTCCATACACCAGCAGGATGGTTTGCGAGATCGTTTTTATTCGCATTAATCTCGGACTTTTCCTCAAGCACAAAACCTGCTTTTTCAGCCATTGCGATGACATGAGTTTCCGTCATATAACCACTAACTTTCATTTCTTCGACCGAGACTCCCGGTTTTGCACGGTGTTCTACCAGACCCAGAATGCCGCCAGGTTTTAATGCTTTGGCCATCACTTCAAACATCTGTTCTGCATAGTCACCTTTTAACCAATTGTGAACATTACGGAACGTCAGCACCATATCGACTGAACCGGGAGGTGCAATCGTTGTGCGTTCTGGAACATCTAATTCTGTAACAACGACGTGATCATAAACCTGTGGGGTTTTCTCCATCTTTTCCATTAATTTTTTATGATATTCTTTACGCCAGTTTGGAGTTCGATCGGCTGTCATGGCAAAACCCGCGGCGTAGTAGATGCCCTGCTCTCTGGTAATCGGTGCGAGAATTTCTGTATACCAACCGCCTCCTGGCCAAATCTCAACCACTGTCATTTCTGGTTTTAACCCAAAAAACGTGAGTGTTTCTACGGGATGTCTGAAAACATTTCGTGAGATATTTGCCTGCTCCCTGTGATCACCAACCATCGCTTTTTGGATCGACTCGCTTACTTCAGCCTGTAATGCACTGCTGATGATCAAAATTAAACCGGTAATTAAATATTTTGCATGAGTCATATTCAAACCTCGCTTGAAATTAGAAAATATTTTTTTGAATTTTGTTTTATGAATACTATTCTATGATGTTTTTAAATGGTAATAGTTTCGCAGCTTTTTGTTTATAGATAGTTAAGGCTTGTGCTTCTTGCTTAACATAGTGATCAATTGCGCTTGAAAATTTTGGATCTTTAATCCAATGAGCAGAATAAGTTGTCACAGGTTCAAAACCGCGACTGATTTTATGTTCGCCTTGTGCACCAGAATCAAAACGTTGTAACTTGTTGTCGATGCAATATTCCAAACCCTGATAATAACAAGCCTCAAAGTGCAAGCTGTGGTATTCATCATAACAACCCCAATAACGTCCATAAAGTGTATCGCCACCGATTAGACTCAAAGCGGCTCCAACATGGTTGCCGTCTTTTTTTGCCATCACCAACAATAATTGTTCGGGCATAGTTTTGCCTAATTCACGGAAAAAGTTAATATCTAAATAAGCCGTCATTCTTCTTTTTAAATAAGTCATTTGATAAAAATTAAAGAAAGCTTGCCACTGTTGATCATTAATTTCTGATCCTGGAATTTGTTGCAAAGTGATCTCTTGATCTTTTACCCAGCGACGTTCACGACGCAAATTTTTTCTTTTTTTCATAGTGAATGTAGAAAGAAAATCTTCAAAGTCCGCGTAACCTTTGTTAGACCATCTGAACTGAACGCCTTGTCTGATGATAAGATTTTTTTGTTTTAGTAGATCTATTTCTTGCTTTACAGGAAATAAACAATGCCATGATGAAATATTTTCTTCGCCTGCTTTTATTTTTAAATGATCAATAATCAGGTTGTAAATTTTTTCATGATCTTGATCATTTTTGATCAATATACGTTCACCTTCACAAGGCGTAAAAGGAATAGAGGTTAGCCATTTTGGGAAGTATTCAAGGCCATAATGTTGATACGAATGAGCCCAATCATGATCAAAAACATATTCCCCATGCGAATGATTTTTTTCATAAAGAGGCATTGCTGCGAGTAGCGTTTTTTGACTCTCATTACTGCGATCAGAATCCGCATAGACGAGGCAATGTTTCGGCAACCAACCGGAATGTTCGCCGACAGCTCCGCTTTTTTCCAATGCTGATAGAAATTCATAGCGTAGAAAAGGATAACTATTTTCCAATAGTTGGTTCCATTCATCGCGTGATATCTCAGAGAGACTTTTGATCATTACTACTTTCATGAATTTATTGCGTTCTATTATTTTTATTTTTTAATATTACAGTGATTGTTACAGACTTGAACGCTAATTACAGGCATATTACTACTATACTTTTAATTTACGATGTCAAACAAATATGGACAAACCTTTTTCCCAGGCTTGTGAGAATAATAAAAAATTTATTCTTGAAGTATTAGAACGTATTTTCAGTGATCCTTGTATCATGATTGAGGTTGGAAGTGGTACGGGACAGCACGCAATATATTTTGCTGAAAAATTACCACACATCACCTGGCAGCCGACAGATCAGGCTGAAAATTTAAACGGAATCGAACAATGGATAACTGAAACTGATCTCAGTAATATCAGCCCTCCGGTGAAATTAAATGTAAGAGACGATCCATGGCCTTTCCTGGAAATAGAAGCTTGCTTTACAGCTAATACATTACACATTATGAGTTGGCCGGAAGTTGAAATTTTGTTTTCGCATTTAGGAAAGTACTTGCTACCAAATGCGAAGTTTTGCTGCTACGGCCCATTTAATAAAAACGGCTCATACACAAGTGAAAGTAATGCGCGATTTGATGATTGGTTAAAGCAACGGAATCCATTAAGTGCAATACGACACTTAGAAGATTTGATCTCTTTAGCTGAAATAAATCGACTTAAACTGATCGAAGAAATCACGATGCCTGCAAATAATCTGTGTCTGGTTTTTCAGAAAATATCTAATTAATTGATAAACTTTTTTGATCAATACTCAATGACGAACTCGACCTTCCAGGGTAACAAATGCGACGACATATTTACGTTCATCAGAAAGACTAAGATGACATTGACGTATATTTAATTGTTCAATTTTTTCTTTCGCAACATCTGTTAAATGAAATAACGGACGACCTTTATCGTTGTGAACAATTTGTATTTGTTTCAAAGTAAGGCCGTCAGTAAAACCTGATCCTAATGCTTTCGAGAATGCTTCTTTTGCGGCGAAACGTTTAGCTAAAAAATTAGCCGAACTTTTATTGATCAAAAATTCTTTATATTCTTCTTCCGACAACACTTTTTTAACAAATTTTTCACCACGTTTATCCATTGCTTTTTGAATGCGATTAATCTGTACGATATCAACACCGATACCAAAGATCATGATCTTGTTTCGCGCATAATTCGCTTCATTTCTTTTACTGCTTCAGACAGTCCGGTAAACATTGCGCGAGCAATTAATGCGTGACCAATATTCAATTCATTAATTTGTGGAATGGCGGCGATAGCTTCAACATTGTGGTAATTGAGGCCATGTCCAGCATTTACGATTAAGCCCGCTTCAATTCCTTTCTCGACACCCAGAATAATCTCTTTTAAATGTGTGGAAGCATCCTGGCTTTCAGTACAGTCAGCAAAATGGCCGGTATGGATTTCAATGGCTGGAGCCCCAACTTCTGCGGCGGCTTCTATTTGTTTTTGATCTGCATCGATAAACAAAGATACTTCTATTCCTGCTTCTGCTAACTTTGTGCAGGCATTTTTAATTTTGTCTTTTTGACCAACAACATCGAGTCCGCCTTCCGTTGTTAACTCTTCTCTTTTTTCAGGAACTAAGCAACAATGCGCCGGTTTAATTCTCTCGGCAATCGCGATCATTTCGTCCGTGACGGCCATTTCAAGGTTCATTCTGGTTTGCAAAACCTCACTTAGAATTTCCACATCTCGATCCTGAATGTGGCGTCGATCTTCACGCAAATGAACCGTAATACCATCCGCGCCGGCTTGCTCGGCTTCAATAGCAGCTTGAACTGGATCAGGATAACGTGTCCCACGCGCTTGTCTGATGGTTGCAATATGATCAATATTTACGCCAAGCAGTATTGGTTCAAATAAAATTTGATTTTTCATTCTTAAATGTAAACCTTATAAGTTAATATTTATTTTTAAAAGAAAAATTTTAATGATCAATTCTTTCAAGGTGGTGTGTTGCTTTCTACCCAGCGTGTTCCGTCAGCATTCTTTTCTTTCTTCCAAAAAGGTGCGGAATGTTTTAAATCTTCGATCATAAATCGGCTGGCTTCAAATGCTTCTTTGCGATGTGCTGACCAGGCCGCAACCAGAACGATCGAATCGTTAGGGAGAATTTCACCAACCCGATGCAAGATCATTGCATCAACCAGCTGCCATTGATCAATCGCTTGCCGACAAATTTTTTCAAGATGTTTTTCAGTCATACCCGGATAATGCTCCAGGGTCATTTCCTGTACTGTTTGATCTTCATTAAAATCACGCATCGTTCCAACAAAAACAGCCGTGCCGCCGTAGTGTCCTTTTGATAATTTTTGTTGAAAAAGGTTTAGTTCATGCCATGGATCAAATGCTTCGGTATGTATTTCGATATGCATTTTAGCCACCCGTTACCGGAGGAAAAAAAGCTACCTCATCATTGTCTTTGACTAGTGTATCGGGTTTTGCATATTCCATATTGATCGCCATCAATAATTTTGCCGGCATTTCAGTCTGGTTTGTACTCTCAAACCAGACCTGCTCGATCGTCATTCCATCGCTAAGAGCCAGAGAACTTTCTCGCTTTCCTAGCTGTTCACTTAAACTTGCAAAAAACTTTACCGTGATAGTCATAGATTTGAATTATAATCGACCTATACAATCAAAACATATATATTTATTTTATGAGCAAACTTACCCATTTTAATCAGTCCGGCGATGCCCACATGGTCAACGTTGGCGAAAAAGACATTACTCATCGTGTGGCGAAAACGACCGGTCGTATTGTTATGCTTCCTGAGACGTTAAAATTGATTCTGGAAGGTAATCATAAGAAAGGTGATGTTTTAGGTATTGCCAGAATTGCAGGCGTTATGGCAGCAAAAAAAACGGCTGATCTGATCCCTTTATGTCATCCCATCCCAATAACGCATGTTGAAATTGATCTTATACCGATTGGCGTAAATGTTATTGAATGTAATGTAATTGTTGAGACAGATGGTAAAACGGGTGTTGAAATGGAAGCACTGACTGCTACTCAAATTTGTCTTCTCACTATTTACGATATGTGTAAAGCGGTTGATAGAGGTATGTCTATTGAGGCGGTTGGCTTATTAGAAAAGTCGGGTGGAAAATCCGGCCACTGGAAACGTACTCAGGATTGATCAAGATTAAATAAGGACGATCAGAAACCTGGTAATTTTTCCTGATCCGGCGATATTTGCACTTTATCAGTATCAATTTTCACCTCGTCACTATTTTTTACTAAAGCGACTCTTGATTGATAAATAGCTAATGCGCGTCTTGCAGTGGGCACACCAAAATCTAGTGCCAGCTGATAACAATGGATCAATTCTTGTGAGCCACAATGATCAAGCGATAAAGCGCTTATATTGTTAGCTTTTTCAGAGACTAATTGGCCAGCAGTTGGAGTTGGACTTTTTTTATTAAAGTTTTCTGAGGTTGTTTGGTCTGAAGATTTGTTATTAGTCGTTTCAAGCTCTTCAAGGTCTAAGAGTAGCTCAGTGGCATCTTTAAAAGAAATACTCATAAAACCTTTCTCCGAAACTGTTAGGTGAGTTACGAGTCTGAAGATACACATACAATCTGCTGTGGTCAAGGAGGAGCACTACTACGACATATAGTATGTTGCCTTGTTAATTAGATGTGGTTATCCTGTGGATAAGCTGTAAGTAAATTATATATTTATCATCTTTTCATCACCTTATCCTGAGTAAGCTAGAATGAACATCAACAACGAAGTTCAAGCAAATTTTGTATTAATCCAGATTACAGATTTACATATCTTTACAAATGAAGCCTATGAATTTAATGGCGTAAATCCGGCCCTGACCTTGCGATTAGTTATCGAACAAATCAGGCAGGAATTTCCTACTTTTGATCATATGTTTGTTACTGGCGATCTAGTGCAGGAACCCGAACGAGCAGCTTACAAACTTGTTTCAAAGTTATTAAATGAATTTGATCAAAATATTAATTATCTTCCTGGTAATCATGATGATCCGAAATTGATGGGGGATGTCTTCGATGGCAATGTAAGACTACAAATTAATTTAGGTAATTGGGTTGTGTTTTCATTAAACACGTGTAAGTCAAAAGCGCAAAGCGGTTATCTGACTAAAGAAGATCTCACTGAATTAGATAAGGGTTTGAAAGCTTGCCAAGATAAGAATGTGTTAGTTTTACTCCACCATCAGCCTATTTTGATTGGTAGCGAGTGGATGGATTCGATGATGCTGGAAAACGCGGATGAGTTTTTTGCCGTGATTGATCAATACGATCATATTAAAAGTGTCGCCTGGGGACATAACCATCAGGAATTTTTTCAGATCAGAAATGGCGTCGAGTTATATGCAACACCATCGACTTGTGTTCAATACACACCAAAAGCTAAAGACTTTGAGGTGGATGTAGAAAATATGCCGGGTTATCGGTGGTTCAAACTAAGTGATGATGGAAGCATTGAAACGGGCGTAAATCGTTTAGATCAGGAAGTTACATTATCCCTTAAATAGACTGGGTGAGCTTGTTCAGCACTGATCATTTCACCTTTATTAAAAGCGTCTTTTGCAAGTTCAAGCGTATCGATAGCATGTGGATATGCATTTGAAACATTTTCAGATACTTTACTCGCCAGACTTTCTGAAAGTTGCTCACCATAACTTTCCCAACCGCTTCCGGCACCGAACCACCCTTCTCCATCCGGCTTGAAGATTTGATCAGGTTTTGAAACCGCTTCTTCAGAGCAAGCTACCATTATCTCACTCTTTAAATGAAAATGACCCCAGTAAACTTCCCCCATTCGTGCATCGATGGCACTGATCACTTTTTCGGCACCCTGTTCTCGCCTACATCCCTGGGCAATTGCCG
Organism: Gammaproteobacteria bacterium; assembly: GCA_045110495.1. GTDB lineage: Bacteria > Pseudomonadota > Gammaproteobacteria > CAJXQU01 > CAJXQU01 > CAJXQU01. The sequence goes on along the minus strand of JBGCGE010000009.1, from coordinate 65,676 downwards.
CTAATGACGAAACAGGAATTACTGGTAAATCCGCGGCGAAGGCAATTCCCTGAATGATACCTGTCGCTATGCGAACACCTGTAAACGCTCCAGGGCCACGACCAAAAGCCAGAGCATCAAGCTGTGATGGTTCAAGACTGGATTCTGTTAGCAGCTCATCAATCATCGGAAGGATCAATTGTGTATGCATTTGAGGTGCAATCTCATAGCGAGAAATGATTTTGTCTCCGTAGCAAAGGGCGACGGAACAGGCTTCAGTTGATGTATCTAAGGCTAATATCTTCATGGGCGAATAGACTATCTTGTTTCATTAGGCAAACACAAGATCCGCCTTTATAATGCAGCCATGTTTCGACCCATAGAACTCAGTATTGGCCTGAGATATACCCGCGCCAAACGCCGAAATCACTTTATTTCTTTTATCTCTCTTTCTTCAATGCTAGGTGTCGCAATAGGTGTAATGGCATTAATTGTTGTACTTTCGGTTATGAATGGTTTTGAAAAAGAACTTCGAGATCGTATTTTGGGTATGACAGCTCACGCCAGTATCGTAGAACCAGGACGAGCACTACGAAATTGGGAAAGTCTTGAAGATACTCTAATACAACAGCCTCACGTTTTAGGTACGGCTCCTTTTGTACGAACTCAGGCTATGTTGACAAATGGACAGAGTGTTCAAGGTGCGTTAATTAGAGGTGTTCTTCCAGAAAAAGAACCAGAAGTTTCTGAGGTGGCAGATAAAATGGAGCAAGGCCAACTAACCGATCTAAAACCGGGTAGTTTTAATATTGTCCTGGGTTACGCTCTTGCAAATACACTTCGCGCAAACGTTGGTGATAAAGTAACCATAGTAGCTCCTCAACCAAATTCAACACCGGCAGGTATTGTCCCACGATTAAAACGGTTTACTGTGGCAGGTATCTTTAAAGTTGGTATGAATGAATACGATTCTTCAATGGCGATCATTCATATAGAAGACGCTAAAAAGCTATTTAAAATTAAAGATGGCGTTTCTGGAATTCGTCTTAAACTCGATGACATGTTCAACGCCCCAGCTATCAGTCGTGAAATCGTCAAGCAGCTTCCTGGACGTTATGGCGTTGTTGACTGGACTCAATACCACAAGAATTTTTTCGCCGCTATAAAGTTAGAGCAAATGGTTATGTTCGTAATTCTGACACTGATTATTGCTGTTGCTGCATTTAACATTGTCTCAACCCTGGTGATGGTTGTGACCGATAAACAAGCCGATGTCGCTATCCTACGAACTCTAGGAATAACCCCTCGGAGCATCATGTGGATCTTTGTTGTGCAAGGCGTAATCATAGGTTTGATTGGAACCTTCCTTGGCATTCTCGGAGGCGTAGTTTTAGCGCTAAATATAAAAAATGTAGTTCCCTGGATTGAGGAGACTTTTAATACTGTCCTGATGGATCCGGCTGTTTATGTGATTAGTGGCGTTCCCTCCGATTTACAATGGGATGAGGTGATAAAAATTGGTTTAGTCGCCTTTATTTTATGTCTGCTAGCAACCATTTACCCGGCATGGAAAGCGGCAAAAACACAACCCGCTGAGGCGCTTCGCTATGAGTGATGTTATGGGGAATGGAAATGCACTATTAGCATGTCACGATCTAACAATGTCTTTTCAAGAAGGTCCATTACATGTTGATGTCTTAAAAGGCGTAAATCTCGAATTAAAAGCTAGCGAGAGTGTTGCAATCATTGGATCTTCCGGTTCAGGTAAGAGTACCTTATTGCATTTGCTTGGAGGGCTTGATCTACCTTCATCAGGCGAAGTTATCGTTGATGGTGAAAAGATGAACGATCTGAATGAGTCTGAACGTGGCAAACTCCGAAATCGCAGTTTGGGATTTGTCTATCAATTTCATCATCTGTTGCCCGAATTTACCGCGGAAGAAAATGTAGCAATGCCTCTCTTAATTTCTGGGAAGAGTGTTAAAGCTGCAAAAACAGAATCTAGATCAATTCTTCAAAAAGTGGGCCTGTCTGAAAGATTAGATCATAAACCTGGAGAACTTTCAGGCGGTGAGAGACAAAGAGCCGCAATTGCCCGAGCTTTGATTACAAACCCTAAATGCTTGCTTGCAGATGAACCAACCGGAAACCTGGATCGAGAAACGGCTGATCACGTTTTTGATCTGATCATGGAATTAAATCAAACGATGAAATCAACCTTATTGATCGTCACCCACGATATTGAATTAGCTCACCGTATGGATCGAGTCTTAAAACTTGAAGATGGGCTCCTGACCCAAGCCTGAAATACGATGGGTTTGATTCCCTGTTAGATACAACTTTACTGCTATTCTGGCGTGGAAAAGACTCCACTTTTTATTTCTGAAAACATGCATCTGGAAATTCAAGATTTGAAACGCCCAAAATGGAATATGACACTCGGCAATATAAGTAAGTTAAGGATCGTCGAAGAAACCATTCCTCCGATAATAATAGCGGCCATCGGCCCCATGATTTCACGCCCCGGGTTATCGCTATCGATTGCAATTGGCAGCATCGCCAATGCGGTGACGAGTGCAGTCATTAAAATTGAGGGAAGTCTTTCTTTTGCACCTTTTACTAAGGTATCAATATTCCAATCTCTTCCCTCAACTTCAACCAGGTGTCGGTAATGAGAAACCAGCATGATCGAATTTCTTACCGTTATTCCAAATAACGTAACAAAACCAACGATTGATCCTACTGATAGCGTGGCACCAGTCAGAAGTACCGCTACAACACCCCCCACCAGTGAGAATGGTAAGTTTAAAAGCATAATAACGACATCACGAACCCTTCCGACGGCCATGTAAATCAGAATAAGAACGCCAATTCCAGCAACTAAAGAATGTAAAATCAAATCCTCCCTGGCGTTGGCTTGTTCTATGGCTGCACCGGTAAATTCCGGATAAGCGCCGGCTTCAAATTCAATTCCCGCCAGAACTTTTGATTTTAGCTCGTGCATAAAGTTGTCTAAATCTCGATTCTGCACATTACAGGTCACCGTCTGGATCCGCTGAGCTCCTTGATGAAGTATGTTGTAGCGGCCAGCGGTTTGTAGAATGGTAGCAACATTAGAAAGAGGAATAATCGCTCCTTCAGCTGTCTTTAATGGTAATTTACCCAAATCTTCTGGCTTCTGTTGAAGGCTTCCATCTACATAAACGCTTACATCGATAATTTGATTACCTTGATAACTCTTTCCTACGACCCTTCCTTCGTAGGCAATCTGGATCGCATCCATTACCTCAACTGGCCTTAGACCAAGACTATTTAGTCGATCGTGTTTCAACTTTACTTGTAAAACGGGTGTGCCATGCGTTGAACGCATTTGTACATCGGTAGCACCTTCAATCCTTCGTACGATTTCCATCACGGCTTGTGCTTTTTGATCAAGGAATCCTAATTCATTTCCATAAAGGTTGATGACGATAGGCGATGTATAACCAGATATCGTTTCGTCAACTCGCTCGATCAAAAAAGTATTTGCTTCAAATAACAAACCGGGGAATTCTTTTAGTGCTTCACGCAGGCTATCAATCACTGCTTGTTGTTCTTTTCCTGAAAGTGGTTCTAGATCGACTTCAAACTCGCTGTAGTGACTACCATAGGTGTCGGCAGAACGCTCTGCCCTGCCAGCCCATTGAGAAACAGATCTAACGCCTGGGATTTCAAGAAAGGCTTCAGTAAGACGATTACCGGCCTGAATTGACTGTTCAAGTGAAGTACCCGGCATTGCCGTCGTGTGAACAATATAATGTCCTTCTCGCAGCTCTGGTAAAAAACGCGATCCAAGGCTAGGAATGATCGCTATACCGGCAACACACACCAACATAGCAGTACCTATTGTCAGCGTTGGTAGCCGGGTCGACAATCTTAAAAACCACTCGTATATTGGATGAATCAATCGGATCAAAGGTGGATCTCGATCGGGTAATTTACTATTGCCTAGCAATAAATAACAAAGGGCTGGTGTAACCGTTAATGCTACAAATAATGAAGTTAGAATGGCTAAAATATACGACACGCCCAATGGCGAGAATAAACGCCCTGCTACTCCGCTCAGTGTCAACAAAGGTACAAAAACCAATGCAACGATAAAACTTGCATAAACGACTGATCCGCGCACTTCCATCGATGCTTCGTAAACAATATCTGCGACTGGTTTTTGAACTGCCGCAAATTTATTTTCTCTTAATCGACGAAATATATTTTCTGTATCAATAATTGCATCATCGACTACCTCACCAAGTGCTATTGCAAGTCCACCGAGCACCATAATATTGAGGTTCACCCCGCTTTCGAGCAAAACTAAAGCTGCACTAATTAAAGAAAGTGGGATAGCAAGCGCCGAAATAAATGCGGTGCGGATATTAAATAGAAAAATAAATAACACGATCAAAACGAATGCACCGCCGATCAAAAGATGTTCGACAATATTATCTAGCGAGCGCTCGATATAATCTGAAGGGCGAAAGAGGTGCGTATAAAAAGTCACACCCTGCTGGCTTAATACCAAATCCAAATCTTCCAGAACAGCTTCAACCGCATTTGAAACATTTAACGTATTTGCACCGAATTGACCAATAATCATCATCACGATAGCGGGTTTACCCATAATTGCTCCGGCACCTATACGCGGTGCTGGAGCTACAAGCACATTTGCAACATCAGATAATTGGATCGAAAAACCACTCTCACGTTTGACGACGACTTTAGCAATATCTTCTGCGCGGACAGATTCACTACTGGTCTGAATAGTAAACCGTTGATTGTCGTTCTCAATAAAACCAGCGCCTTTTATAGCAGTTGACTGACTGGCTGCATCTACAACTTCTTTTATCCCAAGACCAAATTGCTTCAACTTTTCAGGCAAGATTTGAATTTGTAATTGTTTGATCTCACCACCAAAGACATTAACATCCGCAACACCATTTACACTTAAAATTTGCGGCACAATTGTCCAATCAACAATGCTACGCAAATCCATCATGTCTAATGAATCAGATCGAACCCCGATCGTTAAAATGGTTGCGGAAGAGGAAGCGAGCGGCACAGGTACCGGCGTACCAATGCCTTCAGGTAAAGATGATCCGACGCTGGACAGGCGCTCACTGACCATTTGTCGGTTTAAATAAATATCCGTATCTTCTTCAAAGGTTGCGGTAACAATCGACAAGCCTTGTATAGATTCTGATCGAAGATATTTCAAGCCGATAAGTCCGCTGAGTACGTTCTCAATAGGTTGAGTAACCAGAATTTCGACTTGCTCAGCCGAATAACCTGACGATTCAGTTTGAACGATAACCTGCTTAGGTGAAAATTCCGGAAAGATATCTAAACCGGCATTCGACAAGCGATAAACGCCATAACTCAACAGTAAGATTGCCAGTGCGATGACAATGCCGTAATAGCGAACCGAAAAACGAACCAGAACAGATAACATGATTCTTAATCATCATCCTCATCAGGAATTTGCCAACGTAATTCTTCTGATAGAAGGAGTTGCCCACCTTGAACAACAATTTTCTCATTAAGATCAAAAGTATTGTTTGGATCATGGTTAATAAACCAGCCTTGATCCGTTTCTCTATAATTTAAAACTGGGCGGCGCGAATACAATTCGTCTGTTACTTTTACGTACACCCAGGGTTGACCTGCATACCAGATGATAGCTGCCAGAGGAATAGAAACTCCCTTCTCGTTCTCATCAGGTGAAACCATCCAGACATTTAAACGCATATTGATGCGCATATTTTTAGCCGCTGTACGAAAGTAATATGTCACTCCCTGAATTGTTGTATCTGTATAAGCCGCCGTAGAAATTAATTGTGCTTTCTGAGCAGTAGATCGATCAGAAATTGAATTAATATAAACCTGTGAATTGTCTTTTGATCGAAGTGTATCTGAAGGCAGTGTCACCAATAGTAATACATCTTGGCCAAGTAATAATCGGTCAAAATAATCTGCATTTTCCACGTTAGGAGCAAGCGCCCAATTTGCTAATATTCCACCCCACTCATGGACAGTTTGAGTTTGTAGAGCTTGAATTTTCTGTTTAATAGCCGCAACTTTTGCTTTACTTTTCAGTAATGGTAAACGCGCTTCTTCGACTTGTCTGAGTGAAACATTAGCGCGCTCTTTGTTTAATAACCGTAAACGTTCATAGACTTTTGCGGTTGCATTTAAACTTTCCTGTGCAATTAAAAGCTCAGATTTTGACTGCTTAAATTCGGCTTGTTTTTGCAGCAAGGATTGGAAGCCAATAACTCGTCCGACAGCCCTGTGCTCATGCGAATAACTTGTGCTTTTTAGTGACTCTATTCTTATTCCGCTACGAGTAATTACCTCTTCTTTGAGACGAACTGCAGGTAGGCCATTATAAATTTCGACTCGTGAAGGAACGTCATCATCATCATCGTCACCCTCCTCTTCTTCGCTTTCATCAATATGATCAATTTCTAAAGACTGTTCCTGAAATTGATCAAGCCATTTATCTAATGCAGCAACAAAACCCTGATCTCCAGAAACAAACCTGACTCCGAGATATACCGCTAATCCTAGTACTATTAATAGAACTATTTTTAATATTGTTTTCATATTCTATTTTTATTTAATTAAGTTTCGACATTAACGAATCTTCAAGGTTATTCAGCTCTCTCCAGGAAGCAAGTTCAAGAATATAACGAGCCCGCTTTGCGAGCAAAATTTCAAGCTGATTTCTTATAATAGACAATCGATCGCTATAACCAAGATCATATTGCCGTTGCAACTTTGTGCCTCTGTCAGTCAACTCGCTGATTATTGAGTCTGCTTCTTTGAGTGTATTCAATGATGTCTCATAACGTATCCGGGCATTGTGCACTTGTCCTAAAATTTCACCTTGATGAGCGAGAACTTGTTGTTCCTTAACCTTTCGACGAGCCTCAGCTTCTGCAATTGGCCCTTCATTAATAGAATTCCAGGGCAACATCCATGAACTCGCTAATACCCATACATTATCATTTTGATCAAATCTGAATCCCGGAGTGAAGGTAATGTCCGAATACTGATTTTCAATTTCACGGTGCAAATCAGCTTCGGCAACAACGTAATTGGACAAGGTGATCAAAATATCTGGCCGCTCGATTAGTGCGCGTGCTTGTAATACTTCAAGGTTTAGATCATAAATATCTATAACAGGTAGTTGTTTATATATATCCGTATTTAAATCGACAATATTTAGTGCGTCCGCTGGTAGCCTGATAGCCAAAGCCAACCTGCTTTTTGATCGTGCTTGCTCTGCTTCAGTTTCACTGATCAATAATCGTAATCGCTGAAGTTCAAGTCGCGAACTACTAATTTCAAAATCACTTGCTTGCCCATATGAGAGACGTTGCTCTAATACTTCCATGCCTTCTTGAAGTACCTTTTTTTCTTCGAGCAGCATCGCTTTTTTTTGATTGGCCGCAACCACGTCCAGATAATGATCGGTAATCGTATCGCGGATTTTCCATTTAATTATAAACTGTTTTAGATGCGCGACTTCCGTCATTGCTTTTGCATAGTTAATCCGAGCCTGACGTTTTTCTGGTCTCTGATAAATCCAGCTGAAAATTGGTCCTACTGTCCAGGCTGAAACAGCATTCTGATTCTGACTATGTCGTTCTGAAAATATTTCTATTTGAGGATTGGGTTTTTGTCCTGCCGTGATTTCTGCTGCTTTTGCGACGTCAACTTCAGCTTTAGCAATTGCCAGATCAGCGCTAAAATAATTTCCGATCAATACCAGGCTTTCAATATTCCAGCTTTGTCTTGGCCATGCCGTAACAGATTCGCCGTTCTCAATTAACCAGTTTTTTATTTCAAGTGCATCAATATCCAGCGCACGATACTCACGTGTAGTTTGTTCAGTATCAACGGGTGATGGAGTATAAGTTTGATACTCCGCACATGATGTTAAAAATGAAATTAAACAAATTGAAATGGCTTTGGTATTCATTATTTTTTGATAAATCGCTAGCCAACAGCCAGGATTATTTATAACTTTTTTATTATTATACGACTGCTTAATCCTTCGATTCATTAAACGCTTTTAATTGTTCAGGACTTGCTTCTAACTGATATTTTTCTTTCCATTCGCTGTATGGCATGCCGTAAACAAGCTCTCTGGCTTGTTCATAGTCCATCTCATGCCCGCGTTCTTCGGCAGCCGCACGGTACCATTTTGAAAGACAATTTCGGCAAAACCCAGCCAGGTTCATGAGATCAATATTCTGTACATCAGTTCTTTCTTCAAAATGTGCGACGAGTCGTCGAAATGCTGCCGCTTCAAGTTCGGTCGTTTCCTGTTTGTTCATAGCTTGTTTCCTTCGTGATTTATGGATCAATTCTGCTATTATACAGAGCCTTTCCAGTCAGAGAACCAAATTATGTCAAAGACCACTGCAGACTCTTCGTCTCCACACAAAATTATTGTTGTCGGTGGTGGTGCCGGCGGCATTGAACTTGCGACAAGATTAGGTAAAAAATTCGGTAAAAAAAACAAGGCCGAAGTGATGCTAATAGACAGCACCTTAACGCATATCTGGAAACCTCTACTTCATGAAATTGCTTCCGGGACTTTAGATTCGCATGCCGATGATCTTGAATACTTAGCTCAAGCAAACTGGAATCATTTTCTTTTTCGTCTAGGCCGCATGGACAGTCTTGATCGTGAGAAAAAAGAAGTTTCTCTGGCACCAACGGTAGACGATGATGGAATGGAGTTCATTCCAAGACGTAACTTTAGTTATGACACGCTCATTATTGCCGTCGGCAGTACAACCAATGACTTTGGAATCAAGGGTGTGGCTGAACATTGCTTTTCATTAGATACACGCGAACAAGCAGAAAAATTCCACTCTTTGCTACTAAAGAAATGTTACAGCGCACAAACATCCACGCAACCCTTACGCGATGGACAATTGCATGTTGCCATTGCGGGTGCTGGGGCAACAGGTGTCGAGCTTTCTGCTGAACTTCATGAATCTACACGAGAACTGGTTGCATACGGTTTAGATAAAATTGATCCTGATCGAGATTTAAAAATTTCTCTGATTGAAGCGGCAGATAAGATACTTCCCGCATTGCCGGATCGTTTGTCACAAGCAACGGTAGATGCCTTACATAATATCAATGTCGACGTTCGAACAGGCGAAAGAATTGTTGAAGCGACAGCCGATGGTTTTCTCACCGAAGGAGGTCAATTCATTCCTTCCGAGATCAAAGTCTGGGCAGCAGGAATTAAAGCGCCTGATTTCTTGAAAGATATTGATGGCCTGGAAACAAATCGTATTAATCAGCTGGTGGTTAGTTCTAAATTACAAACAACACGCGATGTAAATATTTTTGCTTTCGGCGATTGTGCACAATGCCCTATTGAGCCAGGTTCAGATGAAATAGTTCCCCCAAGAGCGCAGTCAGCTCACCAGCAAGCGTCAATGTTAGTTAAAACGATGAGGCGTCGTTTGAACGGAGGCGAACTGCCTGAATATAAGTATGTGGATTTTGGATCACTGGTGAATTTGAGTTCTTATACAACCGTCGGAAATCTAATGGGTAACTTGCTCGGCAAATGGACTGGTAGCGTGATGCTGGAAGGAATTATGGCTCGAATTATTTATAAGTCACTCTATAAAATGCACCAGGTATCTTTACATGGATATGTCGGAACTTTATTAAATTCGATAGCAAATCGAATAACACGTAAACCTCGTAGAAGATTGAAATTCCATTAAGATTATTAGTATTACAAAGAAAACAAACTGAGTTGAGCATAATATTTTTTGTCGAAAGAATAATCGACTGAAAATTTATTTAGATTTGCTATCCCAGGATAATTTAGAAAAATGATCAATGAAATTCGGGAAATTGAAAAAAATTCAAAAGAACTTTTTTCGAGTGAAGAAGTAAAAAATGCCATTGATAAAATGGCTAATAAAATTAACGATCAACTCTCAGAAAGTAACCCGATCCTCCTTTGTACGGTCATTGGTGGTATTGTTCTAACAGGCTTATTATTGCCGAAGCTAAACTTTCCACTTGAGCTGGATTACATTCATGCGAGCCGCTATAAAGGCGAGACTAAAGGTGGTCATCTCCATTGGTTAAAACAACCCGAAATTGATCTGAAAAACCGTACTGTTTTAGTTGTTGACGATATTCTCGATCAAGGTCATACGCTAGAAGCGATTATCGATTTTTGTCGTGCTGAAGGTGCGGCTCAGATCTTAACTGCCGTGTTAGTCGCGAAAGACTTGCCTGAACGTGGCGGTCTAAAAAAAGCTGATTTTACTGGGCTTGTCGCAGCGAATGAATTTCTTGTGGGATATGGAATGGACTATAAAGGCTATTTAAGAAATCTCGACAGCATCTCGGCGATTTATCCCGACTAAAAAAACCTGATCAGATCACTATAGAGCTGATCAGGTTTTTTAGAAAAACTAAATTAAAAAGTTGTAACTTGGTTTTCAAGTCCTCTCCAGCCCTCACCTGTAGCATTTTCTACCATTGGTGCTGCTGATATAGATGAGCTTACGGTACTAGAACTTTCAGGCATCGTAACCACCATATTATCAAGACCAGACCATGAAGGTGATTCAATAGTTGTGTCGCTTGCCATTGAGGCCGCCTCTTTGACTTTTCCAACCATTTCTTCTGTTTTGTTAGAAACGGAATCTTTAGCATCCGTTGCAACATCTTTGGCTTTAGACATGGCCTCCCCGGCTTTTTCACTTACGACATCTTTAGCTTTCGTCATAGCTTCACCCGCTTTCTCAGCAACTGCTTCTTTAGCTTTCGTTGCAGCTTCTTCAATTTTATTCTTAGCATCCGAACTTTCACCGCTACATGCGGATAAAACAAATGCAAGACCTACCACTGTCATTGTTTTTAATAACTTCATCTGACTTCCTCTTTATTATTTTAATGTGTACTGAGCCAGTAATAGTAATGCGTATCTATTCTTTATTCCAATTAGCTGTATTTTTATCGAGAAGCACTTACACCAAACTTAATCTTTACCGATCAAAACTTATTATAATTACTCACCATCAATTCGCTGCTTGATAAGCTGTTTTGACGAGATATCGGATCAAAAACAGGCCACTGGTGAAGACGCGTTCTTAGTCTGTCACGTTGCCAGGTAACATCTGTCATCGCCATCCAGCGTATAGCTCGATGACTACTGCGGTTTATTTCCACCCATTTACTGCGTTGTTTATTGCGAGCTGATTCAACTAATCGGCTTATTGTGGCAATCGTTAAATTCGGTTGATCTAAATGAATATGGTGACCGCTTTTCTTTGCCACAAGGTGCGAAGATTTAAAGCTTAGCCTGCTTAACTCAGTCTGTAGTTTTTGCCAGAGTTGTTCAAATTTGCGTCCGCGACGAATATTTTTCCAGCCAGGAATGCCTCTTGTCATAACAATCATCGGCGTAGTTTTTAATGAGATGGACTTTGCAACTTGATCCGCACTTTGTTTGAAATTGATATATTCTTCAGCAATTGCATCCATCGTTTTACTGTCTTGCATTTGTTCTAGCGCAATATATTGCATGTCTATCGGATAATGTGCCGGAATGCGTGCTTTATTAAATTTCACATGCGTCACCTTTTTCGTCGGCGCAACAATCAATCCAATGTTTTTAAAACGATCAACTTGCTCCGAGTGCGATGCATCAATCAAAACAATGCCTGCAGTTTCTTGCGGATAAACGCTGGCAAAGTGTTGAACGGTATAACCGCCGAAAGAATGTCCAACTAAAATATAAGGTCCCGGAATATTTTCAGCATGCAAAAGCGTATGCAATTCGGTGACTATATTTTTAGTCGTTCTGGGTTTGCTGCTTGTCTCGCTCCAGCCATAACCAGCTCGATCATAAGCACATGTTTTTGTGTACTGCTTAAGTTGGTGTTGAATCGAATGCCATTCTACCGACATTCCGCCTAACCCTGTTTCAAGAATGATCGTCGGCGAGCCGCGACCGACACAATTTAGATGTAAAGAGTAACCACCGACATCGACCATTTTACCGGGTGGATCAAATATGTTTTCAGCGTGGGATGGAATGGCTTGTAGAAAAAGCAATAAGCCGAGAGAAAGAAAAGACATCCATCTTAATGATGTCTTAGCAGGTGTGACTGACGTTCTGTAGTCCATTGTTTGCCTCCTTTCTAATCTATAAATTCCTTATAGATCGAGACAACAAGTTTTTTCAACTCATTATCAAAGTAGTAATTGCATGTATTTCATATATTTCGCTTATTTCTCATCTTAATAGACATTTAGCATATGTCGTGCCAACCAAATATCGATTATAACTAACTGTTTATAAATAAAATTGATTCTATAAATTCGGTATCAAGATCAACTCTAGTGCAAAGGCGCACTATTTTGATCGTTTTGAACTTATAAAACATAAAGTCATAGAATAGCTATCGGCCACAATAAAAAAAACTAAGTACTATTTTAAAAATTTAGTATTTGATCAAAATATTACAACAAGCTCATTGATTACCTGAAACAATAAACGACAAAACACTGTTGAAAACGTTAAACTAGATTCAACTCAAAAACTGAACTAATAAAATGACAGAACTAGCAATTATAGGCGGAACTGGATTAAACAAACTCGAAGGGATTAACATTATAAAAAGACGCGTGATGCGCACACCTTTTGGAGAACCCTCTGGCCCATTAACCTTTTGCGAGCACAAAGGTAAAGAAGTTGTTTTTTTGCCGAGACACGGTGCTGGCCATACCATCCCACCGCATATGATCAATTATTGCGCAAACATCTGGGCGTTAAAAGAAGTTGGTATTTCCGAAGTGATCAGCATTGCCGCTGTCGGTGGAATAGCCGCCGAACTAACCCCTTCCCGCCTGGCCATTCCAGATCAAATAATCGATTATACCGAGGGACGCCAAAGTACTTTTTATGATGGAGATAAAGGAGGCGTTGTGCATATTGACTTCACCCATCCTTACGATAATAAACTGAGGAGCAAAATTATTGATGCTGCCGTAAATGCCGATATCGATATCTCTAACGGCGGAACCTACGGCGCAACCCAAGGCCCTCGGCTCGAAACCGCCGCAGAAATTGATCGGATGGAAAAAGACGGTTGCGACATGGTTGGAATGACCGGTATGCCAGAAGCGGCACTAGCGAGAGAATTAGATCTTTCCTATGCAACCTGCGCAGTGATTGTAAATCCGGCAGCTGGACGCAATGGTGAAAAAGAAATCTCTATGAAACAAATTGAACAACATTTAGAAAAAGGAATGTTGCAGGTTAAAAAATTATTGATTGAAGTTTTGAGTCAACATTAACAACGCAACTAAATGCAAGTGTTTGTACCACCCTTTTTGTGCAGTCCAGTTATAGCAAAATCAAAGGCTTAGGGAATTGTGGATGGGTGCACCAAAACCGAACCCTTTTGGTGCAGTCTTGATAGCTTCTATCAGGTTAATGTAGCTATTCACTTACTTAATAGATGTGACAATTATTGTTATTTATAGTGATATGTTTTGGAATGGTTCCATATAATGGCTGTTATGCAGATGAAACATGATTAAAGCAATCTTTCTATTTATATTGTCGGCATATATCGTTATTCATACGATCATCGATTCTATGGATTTGACAATGCATGTTCCAAGCAGGGGCAGTACAGGGAGTTTTGTTTCATTTGATACAAATCCACTATTATTTTCATTCGTATTTTTGATTTTAGTAGGTACATTCTCATACACAACAGTTTTGAGTGTTTATTTATTCAAAAATCAATACGAACTTCAAAAGCTAGTAAAGAAACACGATGAACGCAAAAAAACAACGCAGCGCTAAATAAAGCCCCAAATAGCTGGGCGTTAGGAGTAGTAAGAATATGAGGTACTTGTTATTTTTAATTTTACTATCTTCGCAGTCTTCTCTAGCCGACAATCTATGTCCTCCAGTGAAGAGTAAAGGAGAAGGGCATTGGCCACTACCAGAGGCATCATTTAGTAAAGATGCTGCTGTGAAACAATTAAAAAGTCTAAATGATTATTTTGAAGGTAAGATTGGAATTGCTGAAGAGTTCATTTACCAAAGCAATATAATTATTGAGGGTTCGTTTTTACGTGCGGAAGTTGATAAATGGAGGTATGAACCTAAAAACTATAAACATGCAAAAGAACAGTTTTGTAGATTTATGTTAGAACGCGCCTATGTTGTACATTAAAACTCATAACCTAAAAGATGCACCAAAACCGACCCCTTTTAGTGCAGTCAAGATGATCGATTCTGGCCGAGGACTGTTTAGTGATATTTCGCCTAATTGGATGCAACTGTGTGATATGGAACGCTCAGTTGATTAGTGCGATCTTTAATCTCTCAAAATACTAAGCGCAGCATCTAAAGTAGCAGCACCTTTTATTTCGATCCCTTTGATTTTTTGTTTTGGAAGATTGGCTTTTGGAACAATCGCTTGTTTGAAGCCGTGCTTTTGTGCCTCGTTAATTCTTTCCTGTCCATTTTGGACTGGGCGCAGTTCTCCGGTTAAACCGACTTCTCCAAAAACGATCAAATCGGTCGGTAAAGGTTGATTCCTTAAGCTTGATAAAATCGCCAGTATCACTGCCAGATCTGCGCCGGTTTCTGTGATCCGAACGCCGCCTACAATATTGATAAACACATCTTGATCATAGGTTGCTATCCCGGCATGTCGATGTAACACGGCCAGTAACATCCCAAGTCGGTTTTGATCCATTCCTACCGCTACGCGCCTTGGATTACCTGCTTTTGATTCATCGACTAATGCCTGCACTTCGACCATCAATGGACGCGTACCTTCTCGCGTCACCATGACTACGCTGCCTGACGCTTCATCTTCACGTCTTGATAGAAAAATGGCTGAAGGATTGTTTACGCCTTTCAAACCAGTGTCGGTCATGGCAAAAACGCCCAGTTCATTGACTGCGCCGAAACGGTTTTTGATCGCTCGGATTAATCGGAAACGACTACCGCTATCACCTTCAAAATAGAGCACAGTATCAACCATGTGCTCCAACACGCGAGGCCCTGCAAGTGCGCCGTCTTTTGTGACATGGCCAACCAGTAAAATAGTGGTTCCGGTTTGTTTTGCATAACGGACGAGCTTTGCGGCACTTTCTCTGACTTGAGCTACATTGCCCGGCGCTGAATTGAGTTGTTCGGTATGTACCGTTTGGATCGAATCGATCACCATGATCTTGGGTGATTCTTTTTGCGCTGTTGTCAGGATTCTTTCGACATTGGTTTCTGTAAGAAGGCGTAAATCAGTCAGATCTAACCCTAGCCGTTTGCCACGCATGGCAACTTGTCGAGCAGATTCTTCACCGCTGACATAAAGGGTTTTCATCTGATCTTTAGTGATTTCAGCGAGTACTTGTAATAACAACGTCGATTTTCCGATACCCGGATCACCGCCGATCAGAACTACGGAACCGGTGACTAAACCTCCGCCCATCGCACGATCTAATTCTTCAATATGGGTGGTATAACGAATTTCTTCGGTTAAATCGGCCTCATCAAGATTGCATATCGCCGGTGCACTACCACTGTAATTTCCTATCCGATCATTCGTTGCGGTCGCTTGAACGATGATAGATTCAGTCAGTGTATTCCATTCACCACAATCGCCGCACTGCCCTGCCCATTTTGGACTGACTGCACCGCACGATTGGCATTCATATTGTTTTTTTTGTTTAGCCATTTATCTCAACAAATCGGGCGCGCATTCGCATGCCGCAAAGTAGTTCGTATGGAATTGTTTCAGCACAACGGGCGATTTCCTCTACTGGCAAGTCTTCGCCCCAAAGTAACACCGGATCGCCGATTTTAGCATCGGGGCATTGGCGTAGATCGACTGTCAACATGTCCATTGAAGGTCGCCCGATCAAACTAGCAGTCTGGTTATTAACCAGCATGGGTGTTCCAGAACAGGCATGACGTGGATAGCCATCACCATAACCCATCGCAATTACGCCAATTGGCATATCTTCGGGGCATTCCCATGTACCACCGTAGCCAACTTTTTCACCTTTTTTCGCCAGCTTCACTGAGATCAATTCTGAATGTAGCGACATAGCGGGTTTCAAACCAAGATCTGCACCCGTTTGATCCGTAAAAGGTGAAACGCCATAAAGCATTAAGCCCGGTCGGATCCAGTCCCCATGTGCGGCTGGCCAATCGATAACCGCACCAGAATTTGCCAGACAATGCTCGCCTTCCAAATCAGAAACAACTTCAAAAAAGTTCGTTAGTTGAGATTCCATAGAGTCAGCCTGGCTAGAAGCAAAGTGCGTCACTAATTTTATTTGATCGACACCTTTGGCTTTTTTTAATCTGTTATACACAGCTGAAACAAGATCAAGATCAAATCCCAATCGATGCATTCCTGTATCAATTTTTAGCCAGACATTGACTGCTTTATCAGCAGGAAGTTGTTCGATCAATTCCAACTGATTATTTTGATGTATGACAGTTTGAAGATTAAGTTCTGAAAATTGATCTAATTCGTCAGCAGAGAAGAAACCTTCCAAAAGGATGATCGGTTTTGTGAATCCAGCAGTACGTAATCGAACAGCTTCTTCAAGGCAGGCAACACCGAAAGCATCTGCATCATCAAGTTGATTCGCGACGCGTTCTAAACCATGACCATAAGCGTCGGCTTTAATAATCGCCATGACTTTTTGATTTGGGGCGTGCTTTCTGACAATTTGCAGGTTTGATCGAAGGGCTTTTAGATCAATAACAACACGAGCGGGACGCGTCATCCAAAATCTCCACCGCCGTAGGGATCCGAAATGTAATTTTCAAAGCGTGTATATTCGCCAAGAAAGCTTAATCGTGTCGTTCCAATTGGGCCGTTACGTTGTTTACTAATGATAATTTCAGCCGTTCCTTTGTCTGGGCTATCTTCATTATAAACTTCGTCGCGATAGATAAAGACGATCACATCCGCGTCTTGCTCAATAGCACCTGATTCACGTAGATCTGACATTACTGGCCGTTTGTTGGGCCGCTGCTCCAGACTACGGTTAAGTTGAGAAAGCGCGACTACGGGCACGCTTAATTCTTTGGCCAGTGCTTTTAATGATCGGGAAATTTCTGAAATCTCTGTAGTTCGATTTTCACTCGAACCAGGCACTTGCATTAATTGTAGATAATCGATCACGATCAAACCCAATTTTTCTTCCTGGCGTGAAATTCTTCGACATCGTGCGCGTATTTCGTTCGGTGACAGCGCTGGAGTGTCATCAATGTAGAATTTAGCATCTTGCATAATAGAAATAGCAGAAGTCAGACGCGGCCAATCTTCATCCGTCAGTTTTCCGGTCCTCATTCGGTGTGCATCGATTCTTCCGAGGGAAGACAAAAGCCGCATAGCAAGTTGCTCACCCGGCATTTCCATACTAAAGACAGCAACGGACGCGCCATCTTTGATAGCAGCTGATTCTGCAATATTCATTGCAAATGAGGTTTTACCCATCGAAGGTCGACCAGCAACAATGACAAGATCAGATTCTTGTAAACCTGACGTCATTTCATCAAAACCACTAAATCCAGTTGATACACCTGTAATTGGATCTTGAGATTCGTAAAGTGTTTCTATGCGCTCAATCGCGCTGGTTAGTAACTCATTAATTGGTCGAAAACCTTTACCACGCGTTTGTTGCTCAGCAATGGCATAAACTTGTTTTTCTGCATCATCAAGCAATTCTTTAGTAGAACGACCTTCGGTATTGAAACCACTTCCGGCAATTGAGGTTCCTGTCTGAATCAACTGACGTAAAATCGAGCGTTCCCGGACAATAGCGGCATAAGCAATCGCATTCGCAGCAGTTGGGGTGTTTTCGGCCAAAGAAGCAATGTAGGCAAGACCGCCTGCTTTTTCCAGACTATTACTGTTATCTAGCCACTCAGAAACGGTAACAACATCTGCGGGTGTATCTTTAGCTGCGAGGGCTTGCACGGCTTGAAAGATTAAACGATGTTCAGAACGGTAAAAGTCAGCTTCTAAAACCTTGTCTGAGACTTCACTCCAGACATTTTCATCGAGCATCAAACCGCCGAGCAATGATTGCTCGGCATCGATTGAGTGTGGTGGGATCTTAAGTGCTTGAGTAGGCTCTCCAGATCCCATATCCATTGGATATGGTTCATTCATCTGGAGATTATACCTCGTTAAAAAGTTAAAATAATGAGGAAAAGATCAAAAGTTAGAATAATAAATACTTTTGATCAATTCTTAGCTAACTTTCTTCTGCGACAACATTTACCTTAACAGTAGTGTTAACGTCGGAATGTAAATGTAGATCAATATCAAATTCACCAATTTCATGTAGAGGACCATCTGGTAGACGAACTTCTCGTTTCTCAAGCTCAACACCTGCTTCAGATGCAGCAGCTGCAATATCAGCGCTTGTGACTGAGCCAAACAGTTTACCTTCCGCACCGGCATTACGTGAGATAGTCACCGATAATTCTGATAAAGCTTTTTCTCGTGCTTGAGCTTTTGAAAGAGCCTCTTTTTCTGCCTTTTCAAGTTCAGCACGTCTAGCTTCAAACTCTTCAAGATGCTTAGCTGTTGCGGGAACCGCTTTTTCTTGTGGGATCAAAAAGTTTCGGCCATAGCCAGACTTTACGTTAACCTTGTCTCCAAGGTCACCAAGATTGTTAACTTTTTCCAGTAATATAACTTCCATCGTATTTCCTCACTCAATTCTTTTATAACTTTAAAATATTTTTTCAAACAGTCTTCGCGCGTAGCTTACGAAAATCTGAGAAACTATCTGTCACTGCTAACATTGTTAGCAGACTAAAAACATATACTGCCGCCAAGACAAGGAATATATAAACTCCAACTAACCAACCTTTTGCTAATTTTTTTTCTTGCACAAAAAAATGGATCACCGCCAAACCGTGAAACATTATTAAGGCACTGCCTACTACAAGCACATCCAGTAAGAATCCATAAGGCGGTACTGAAACTTTAAATAACGCTACTATAACCACACAAGCAAACAGCGGTATAGTTAGCAAAACAGGCAGCTGTATCTTACGAAATTCCTCTCCAAACCCACCGGGATTGTAGAGCTTTGCTTGCCACCATCTTGCCAGTAACAAACTAAGCATTAGAAAGGTTCCTAGCATCGCCGCGACAAAACCATTCATGATAACGGAAAGTGCATTGATCACTTCTGACTGACGTTCCGCATTAGCGAGCAATGCTATTTTATCAGCATACTGGGTCAGACTTTGTTGCCAGAACTCTTCAATGTTGTTACTAAAATAGCGAATACTTAATGCAAATATTAGAGACGCTATAATCACCGCCACTAAAGTGCTTGATTGCGATCGCGTTACCCGTAACACATTGGCTAATACTAATACTGGCAGCCACAACACCATAACGGTGTAGAAAGCGAGTACTGAAGACCCAAAACCAACTTGTGAAATAAAGGCGCAAAATATAACAGCACCTGACATTACTAAAAAACCAGTTTTCGAGTCCTGCTTAAGCACTACTAATGCTAATGATGCACAGCTAATGATGAGCAATGGTGGGAAAACCCAACCAATGCAGCCAAATAAACCAATAACACCGGCTGCTTGTATTGGTCCTCGTAGAATATACGCGGCCAATGCTTTCATTTGTTTTCTACCAGCTTAATCTTTACTCGTGAGAGTCGCAGTATGGGATCAAAGCAAGAAATCTTGCTCGTTTGATCGCTGTTTTTAATTGTCGCTGATAACCCGCTTTTGTACCGGAAACACGGCTTGGCATAATCTTTCCTGTTTCGGATATATATGCTTTCAGCGTATTTAGATCTTTGTAGTCGATCTCGGTAAAGCCTTCAGCGGTGAATTTGCAAAAACGTTTGCGTCGAAAATAACGTGCCATATTAATTCTCCTCTGATCTAACCTAGATCTTCCATAATATCGAAGGCTTTTTTATCTTCGATATAGCGATAAAATTGTTCACGAAGGTGTGGTGCATATTCAGCATCAGCCTTGCACTCATCAAGTAACGTTACAAACTTCTTACGATTTGCTGCAGTCTGACGTTTGCCATACTTTTTAAGTACGTAGTTTAATTCGTGATCTTCAGTAGAGATAACTTCAGCGTCAGTTGGTTCCTTAGTTGAAGTCTCTTCAGCAGCAGGTGCATCTTCATCTGAACTATCAGCGACAGCGGCAAGGGTTGCAACTTCAGGGACAGATTCTTCTGCCGCAGCTGCAGCAACTTTAGCAGCGGCTTCTGCTTCTCTAGCTCTGGCAATTGCAGCTTCTTTAGTTGCTCGCTCTTCCTCTTCTTCCTTACTCTTAGCCAGGAATGAAGGTTCCGTAACAGCACTATCGCGTTTCATAATTAAGTTTCGGATGACTGCGTCATTAAAACGGAAAGCACTGTTCAATTCATCAAGTGCTTTTTGATCACATTCCATATTAATCATCACGTAATGGGCTTTGTGAACCTTGTTGATTGGGTAGGCCAATAAACGACGGCCCCAATCTTCCAGGCGGTGGACTTGACCGCCATCAGCTTCAATAATTGTTCGGTAACGATCGAGCATGGCAGGAACCTGCTCGCTCTGATCTGGGTGGACCAGAAAAACGACTTCGTAGTGTCTCACTATATTCCCTCTCGGATTATAGCCTTCCGTTTCAATTTTCGGTAAGGCAAGGGTTAAAAACGGCGTATTCTATGTTAGCGGGAAGCAGGTTGCAACAAAGCAATTATGCTCTTGGATGATGGGTTGCGTGTAAATTTTGTAATCTTGCCTGCGCAACATGTGTATAGATCTGTGTTGTCGAAATATCTTGATGTCCTAAGAGCATCTGAACAACTCTTAAATCTGCTCCGTGATTAAGTAAATGTGTCGCAAAAGCATGGCGTAAAGTGTGAGGAGAGATCGACTTATTAATACCTGCCGTTGACGTATGTTGCTTAATACGATGCCAGAATGCATGCCGGCCAATGGGTTTTCCCTGTCGAGCGGGAAATAAGGCATCTGAAGACTGTCCTTTTAATAAATCGGCACGCGCTTGCTGCAAATACGTCTCTAGCCAATGAACTGCTTCTTCCCCTACAGGAACGATTCTTTCCTTATCACCCTTCCCCGTAATTCTGACCACGCCATGATCTAAATTGATCTCCTGCATCGTCAGATTAACCAATTCAGAAACGCGCAAGCCTGTCGCATAAAGCAATTCAATCATTGCTTTATCACGTAAACCTAAAGCTTTATCTATATCTGGAGCAGTTAACAAAGCTTCAACTTCGTCTTCGGATAAAGTTTTGGGAAGACTACGGCCAGCTTTAGGGGTTTTAAGTCGACGAGTCGGATCTTCTTCAACCAATTCCTCGCGGATCAAAAATCGATAAAACCGTCGTAAGCTGGTTAAACGACGAGCGCGGCTGCGTGGAGAAGCATTCTCAAAATGATCAAGAAAGCTCAGTAAATCTTGCCAGTCGATTTTTTTAAGATGCTTATCGTTACTAGTCAGCCACTTGTTAAAAAAACTTAGATCAGAACGATATGAAGATAACGTGTTATCACTCAAGCCTTGTTCAGACCAGGCCGTGTCCAAAAACTGTTCGATCAAATTTGAAAGGTTATTAATCACCAAAATGCAGATCAGGAATTAATTTTGGAGGCAGTTGTAAGTAATATCCTTCAGAGTTAAGTGACTTCATTACCTCAGAGACATTAGCTCTTGCTAATTTGCGTTGCTCAGACAACTCTAATTGCATGACAAAAACCAGCTCCCCAAGACTCTTCTGTAAATCGTCTGGCACTTCTTCTAAATCGTCCTTCTTACTAAGATAAAGGTACATATCTTCCTTACGACTACTTCTGTAGATCCAACAAGGAATTTGATCAGCTTTGTCTGTTTGTGAATTCATAGACTGGATTCTACCTCATTTATTGATAGACTCTTCAGCCTCTATCAACAGTTCGTTGTAAATAAAATCATTCATACAGTGTAAGAGAAAAAGAATCTCGTCAAAGAGTTGTTAGTGCATTTTATTCAGGTCAACTCTTACAAAGGATATCGATATGCTAAAACTGTTTAAAATTGCTGGGTTTCTACCTTATATATTAGTGGTCTTTCTTAATGCCTTTGTTGATCTTGGACATAAGATCATTATCCAGAATACAGTTTTCAAGACCTATGATGGGCAAGAGCAAATAATCCTGACAGCCATAGTTAATGCATTGATTTTATTGCCTTTTATTCTTCTTTTCACACCTGCTGGTTTTTTAGCCGATAAATACCCGAAAAATAATGTTATTAGAATAAGCGCCTTTATTGCCGTTTGTCTAACGTGTCTGATCACGCTTTTTTATCACCTCGGATATTTTTGGGCAGCATTCGGTATGACTTTTTTGTTGGCTATTCAAAGTGCTATTTATTCTCCAGCAAAATTCGGCTTTATTAGAGAACTTGTCGGTAAAAACCATCTATCATCTGCGAATGGCCTGGTTCAGGCAGTAACGATTATTGCGATACTAGCTGGTACATTCATTTTTTCGATCATGTTTGAAAGTCTACTTAAAGAGGTAACTTATGAAAATAAAGCAGAATTGATCAAAATAATCGCACCCGTTGGCTGGGTCTTGATTATCGGTGCTTTAATTGAGTTCGGACTCACATTCCGTCTGCCTCAAAAACAAAATGTTTATGAAGAATTACATTTTGATTTTGATCGCTACAAGCGGGGCGATTATCTGAAAAATAATCTCAGCCTTGTCTATCATCACAAGGTTATTTGGACATCGATTATTGGCTTATCTATCTTCTGGGCGATTTGTCAGGTAATGCTTGCCTCCTTCCCTGCTTTTGCCAAAGAAACGATGGGAATGCTGAATACGATCATTATCCAGGGCATGATGGCCTGTACGGGTATTGGGATAATGTTTGGATCGATTACTTCTGGCAAATATGCAGAAAGTCACAGTGTGACGGGGCTAGTCTTAATTGGCTCAATTGGAATTGCGATGTCGATTTCAATTATTCCTTTTTTAGGTACACCACAAGCACACGCATTCAACTTTTTTTCGGTTGGATTTTTTGGAGGTTTATTTATAGTACCGCTAAACGCACTAATCCAACTGCATGCAAAAGAGCGTGAGCTAGGGATTGTTTTAGCGGGTTATAACTTTATACAAACAACGGTAATGCTTTTTTTCCTGACAACGACAGTCATAATCTGTGAATGGGGTCTTTCTACCGTCGGGGTTATCAAAATCCTGTCATTTGTCGCCGTCGCTGGCGCCGCCCATACGATCTATCGGTTACCACTTTTCAAGAAAGCACAAGGCAGTACTACTGATTAAACAACCAAGGGGTTAATTTGTTTCGATTTTGTTCATAAGCTTTGATCTCATTTGCATGTTGTAAAGTGAGACCAATATCATCCAATCCATTTAAAAGCCGATGTTTTAGTGATTCATCAACATCAAATTTGATTTCCTCACCGCTCGGAGTATTGATTGATTGCGATGCGAGATCTATTTCTAATTTATAACCAGAAGTTATCTCAACTTCTTTGAATAATTGATCAATAGTTTCTGAATCAAGTTTTATTAGCAAGATACCGTTTTTGAACGAGTTGCTATAAAAAATATCAGCAAAACTAGGTGCGATGATGCAGCTAATTCCGTAATCATAAAAAGCCCATGGCGCATGTTCACGAGATGAACCACAACCAAAATTATCTCTACCCAACATAATCTGAGCACCCTGGTACCTGTCCTGATTTAGTACAAAATCAGGATTTAATGGCCTGTTGGTAGAATCTTGTCCAGGTTGGCCTTGATCCAGGTAACGCCACTCATCAAAAAGGTTCGGGCCGAAACCACTTCGTTTGATCGACTTCAGGAATTGCTTAGGGATAATTGCATCTGTATCGACATTTGGCCGATCCAACGGCACGACTAATCCTTTTAATGTTGTAAAAGCTTCCATTAGTTTATCTCCCGAACATCTACAAAATGACCCGCAATTGCGGCTGCGACTGCCATGGCTGGACTGACCAGATGTGTGCGACCACCGGGGCCTTGTCGCCCTTCAAAATTACGGTTGGAAGTGGACGCACAATGTTCGCCAGCTTTAAGCTGATCAGGATTCATTCCGAGGCACATTGAGCAACCGGGTTCACGCCATTCAAAACCCGCATCGATAAATATTTGATCAAGACCTTCTTCTTCAGCCTGTCTTTTCACAAGTCCCGAACCAGGAACGACAATGGCTTCCGTTACACTACTAGCGACTTTACCCGTTTTAGCTATTTCCGCTGCTGCACGCATGTCTTCAATTCGTGAGTTTGTACAAGAACCAATAAAGACACGATTAATTTTTATCTCAGAAATCGGCGTACCACTTTTTAGATCCATATAAGCTAAGGCATTTGTCATACCTTCCGCTTTGACAGGATCAGATTCTTTCGTAGGATCAGGAATAGTTTCTGTAACAGAAACAACCATTTCTGGCGATGTCCCCCAAGTAACTTGAGGTTCTATCTCTTCAGCTTTTAACGTTACAATCTTATCGAAACTTGCACCTTCATCAGTATGCAATGTTCTCCAATATTCAACCGCTTGATCCCACATTTCACCTTTTGGCGAGTAAGGTCTATCTTTTACAAATTCGATGGTTTTATCATCAACAGCAACAAAACCTGATCTTGCACCGGCTTCAATTGCCATATTACACAAGGTCATACGGCCTTCCATGGATAGGTCTTCAATTGCTGAACCTGCAAACTCCACCGCATATCCAGTGCCGCCTGCCGTTCCAATTTCACCAATAATCGCAAGGACAATATCTTTCGCTGTAATGCCTTTGCCGACATGTCCATCAACACGGATTAACATATTTTTTGATTTCTGCAACACTAAACATTGTGTTGCAAGGGTGTGTTCGACTTCAGAGGTACCTATTCCAAAAGCCAATGCACCAAGACCACCATGAGTAGACGTATGCGAGTCGCCGCAGACTATTGTCATTCCTGGTAAAGAAGCACCCTGCTCTGGTCCAATAACATGGACAATACCTTGCCGTGGATCGTGAATATCGAACTGGGTGATCTCCCATTCAGAACAATTATCATACAGAGTATCCAGCTGTAATTTTGAAACAGGATCTTTTATAGGTTCAGATCGATCAGTCGTCGGTACGTTATGATCAGAAACCGCAAGGTTTGCGTCGATACGCCAAGGTTTTCGATCTGCCAGTTTCAAGCCTTCAAAAGCTTGCGGCGATGTCACTTCGTGGATCAAATGACGATCAATATAAATAAGGGAAGTACCATCATCATTCTCGCGAACAACGTGCGCAT
Organism: Gammaproteobacteria bacterium; assembly: GCA_045110495.1. Classification (GTDB taxonomy): domain Bacteria; phylum Pseudomonadota; class Gammaproteobacteria; order CAJXQU01; family CAJXQU01; genus CAJXQU01. The sequence continues at coordinate 40,257 of JBGCGE010000009.1, read as the reverse complement.
TCCATAGCTTGTCGTATAAAGTCTTTGCTGAGGACATAGTTTCGTATGATAGATTAAGTTAAAATTAAAAAGCCAACAATTATAACATTACAAACGAACAATAGTTCGCCCTTTTGTTTGACCATTTAGCATCGCGCTGAACACTTCATTTAACTCTTCCAAAACCACTTCCTGGAGAGCAATTTGATCAAAATGTTGTGGACGAAGATCAGATCCAATTCGATTCCAGATTTTATGGCGCAATGCTGTTGGACAGCCTGCAGAAGTGATGCCAAGCAAACTGACGCCTCTTAGGATAAATGGAAGTACAGTAGTTTCCAGTTGAGCACTGGCAGCAAGCCCAACAGAGGCAATATTCCCCCAGGGATGAACCGTTTTAGTTAACCAACTGAGTATAGCTCCTCCAACATTATCCACCGCGCCAGCCCATAATGATGTTTCTAACGGTCTCCCAGAAAAGGACAGTTCATTTCGATCAAGAACCTCTTTCGCACCAAGGCTTCGTAAATAATCTATTTCACTCATTTTACCCGTCAGGGCGGTAACGTCATATCCTGTCGAAGAAAACATATCGATTGCCATACAACCGACACCACCGGAAGCACCATTGATCAAAATCGTACCTTGCTCGGGAGTTTGTCCATTCTGTTCCATTCGATCAATACAAAGTGCCGCAGTGAACCCCGCGGTTCCTATAATCATTGCTTCCTTCGTTGTTATAGACTCCGGTAATGGGATTACCCATTCAGCCGGCACGCGTACATATTCTGCATAGCCTCCGTCATGTGACATACCCATCTCATAACCTGTAACTAATACCTTATCACCTGATTTAAATCGATCGTCTTCAGAATTTTTGACTATTCCGGAAACATCGATACCGCCGATTAATGGGAATTTGGAAATAATCTTTCCAGCTCCCGTTGCTGCCAGGGCATCTTTATAATTAACACTTGAATATTCAGATTTGATCACAACTTCGCCAGCTGACAGTTCATCTAACGTAGAATCTTCAATACGACCTGTTATTTTTTGATCGTTTCTATAGACTCGAAATACTCGGAATTTTTTCATATAATCCTCTACCAGATTGGGGTAGACTTCGCCCCGTTCATATAACATTCACCTATTTATAACAATAATACGCGGAACCACTTAACAGGAAAGGATTAATGTTTAAAAAACCATCCCTAATCGTCATTTTATTTCTCACACTTTCAACTGCGGCACATGCAGACTTTAATGATGGCGTCTTTGCCTATGCAAATGGTGATCATGAAAAAGCCTGGCAAACGATGATGCCACTAGCACAAAGCAGCAATCATCCTTACGCTCAATATTATCTTGGTGTTATGTTCTCAAAAGGCCAGGGAGTAGAGCAAGATGAAAAAGAAGCCGCTCAGTGGTATTTAAAAGCATCAAAGCAAGGCGTCAAAGAAGCACAATATAGATTGGGAAAAATGTATGCTGAAGGTAAAGGTGTCCCGCAAGACTATGAAGCGGCTTACGCCTGGTTCAAAGTAGCCACACACCTCGGGCATAAAAAATCAAAAGTTTCTTTAGATCCTACACGTGAAAAGCTTGGTGATGAGCAACTAGCGGCCGCCCAACAGTTGGCCGATGACTATATAGAAAAATATGGCGAAGCGCCGAAGATGGGCAAAAAGCCCTAGTGTTTTTTCATGGTTCTTAGTTAAACGCATTAAGACAACAAATTAAACTGAAGTATTAATAAGGCTGCCAGTTGCTCTATTCTGATCAACTGGTTGTGCAGCGCCTCCCATTTGTTGGATAAAATCATCCAGAACCATTTTTGATCTGGGGTTTACTGAACGAAAATTCACTTCTCCGAATGAACCTATATTGGATCTATCTGGATTGATAACCGTTTCAGGTGAAACCATTGTTGAAGCTTTTCTACGTCCATCAGACTTAAGGCTTCGATACTCTTCAATTTGCGGTTCAGTATTTAAACTTTGTAAAGAGACCCGAATACCTGGAGTGTTCTGCCAGCGTGATCTACTTTGTGTTCCATGATCTGCATTTTCTGAGTTTTGATCAACTGACGGTTTGATTGATGCACTTGCCGAGCTATTACTTGTTCTCACATAAACACCCTGCGTCAATTGAGATTCAGTAGAATGTGCAGCTATCAGGCGTATAGAACTTTCCATAACTTTGACAGAATAGCCTATCTTTTCTCATAATTGTCAGTAAACAGTCATTCAGAGCGTCGATTTGACGATATTTAACTAAAGTTGCAAATAGTTAATGACAGCAGCACTGTATCCTTGGTGTTTTACACATAATGAACAACATCCTTATTCTTAATATGCAAGCGACTCAAGTGACCTCAACAGTTAAAAACTCTAACCAAACCTTATTATTTGCTGATATTTGTAATAGCACCCAGTTATACGAAAGGCTTGGCGATCAGAAAGCTAAAGAACGTGTTTCGGAATGTTTAAGGAGTATTGAAACAATAGCAGAACGATGTCGTGGAATAATTGTCAAAACCATTGGAGATGAATTAATGATTCGGTTTGCTTCTGTGGAGGACGCAACCAATGCAGCCTGTCAAATGCAAAAAGAAACGATGAGAGTTGAACTACATAAAAGATTAGATATCCGAGTTGGTCTTCACTCAGGACCAACGATTATGGAAAATGGCGATGTCTTTGGTGATTCAGTTAATACGGCTGCAAGAATCGTCTCACTTTCAAAACCTGGTCAAATCTTAACTTCAGGAGAAACTGCGAAACAATTACCAGCAAAGCTTTTTGAAAATTGTCGTCACATTGATAGAACACAGATGAAGGGGAAATCAGAAGATATTGATCTTTATGAAATATTTGATGACGAAGAAGATCTTACTCAAATGACGATTGGTGCTACTCGCAGAAACAAAATACCAACTACCTTATTGATGCAATACAAAAATCAAGAATATATTTTTCGTGATAAGCAGAGCCAATTTGCAGTTGGTAGAAGCATGTATTGCGATATAGTCCTGGATGAAGAATTAGCCTCGCGGCAACATATTACATTGGAGAATCGTCGAGGTAAGCTTTTCATTATAGATTTAAGTACCAATGGAACCTGGGTAAAAAATGAAAAGGGTCGAGAAATTTTTCTGCGTCGAGATGAAATGTTGATGCCACCAGAGGGAGAAATAAGCTTTGGCAAATCCTTCAAAGAAAATCCAGATCATGTTATTCACTTTCAAATAACCCGCGAATAAATTCCTCACTACAATCATGAGCTTTGTAAGTGCATCTTTTTCGGCCACACACGTCGGCCACATTCGTAAGTATAACGAAGACTCTTTTCTTGATAAGCCAGAAGCAAATCTATGGGTAATAGCAGATGGAATGGGCGGCCATGATGCTGGTGATGTGGCGAGTCAATCAATCGTCGCCTCTATGAATCAGTGCTCTTTTGCGGATCCCACTATAAGTGCTGAGGAATCAACCAAAAAATTAAAACTGTCACTTTATAATACGAATAGTAGCTTAATTAAATTAGGCAATGAAAATGATCGTATTAATGGAAGTACGGTCGTTGTGATGCATATTGTAAACGGAGAATGTCATTTTCTCTGGGCTGGAGATAGCCGATTATACCTATTGAGAGATCAAGAGCTTACCCAACTTACCCGTGATCATTCTCAAGCCGAGGTATATGTTGATCTTGGAATGCTGTCCCGTGATGAGGCAAGTCGGCATTCTTCAGCAAATGTTCTTACTCGTTGCATTGGAACTGATGACGATCTGCGACTTGAGACCGGTATGATTGACCTAAATGTAGGTGATCGTTTTTTGCTAAGCTCAGATGGTCTTGATAAGCATGTTCCTCATTCTGTTATCGAAGAAACACTGAATACTTATGATCGCGAAGAAGCTGTACAAAAATTGATCAGATTGGCGTTAAACGATGGTGGAACAGATAATATTACCGTCTCGATTGTTGATATAATGGCCGAATGAATAATCCAAATATTGATCGACAAGAAGTAGACAAATTTAGTGCCATGGCATCAAGCTGGTGGGATCCAGAGGGCGATCTAAAAACGCTGCATCATATCAACCCAATTCGACTTGATTATATCGATGAACTCTCTGGTGGAATCAGACAAAAAACAATCGCAGATATCGGTTGCGGCGGTGGGATTTTAGCAGAAAGCATGGATAGCAAAGGCGCACTTATTACTGCTATCGATGCAAGCGAAGAAGCACTGCAAGTCGCCCGTCTGCACCAGTTGGAGAGTGGATCAAAAGTACATTACCTACATTCCACTGCAGAAGCGCTGGCGGAGAATTATTCAGAACAATTTGATATTGTCACCTGCATGGAGTTACTCGAACATGTTCCATCTCCTGAAAGTATAATTATCGCATGCAAAAAACTCGTCAAACCAAACGGTTATATATTTTTATCAACTCTAAATCGAACTTTAAAGGCATATGCTTTTGCGGTTTTAGGGGCGGAATATATACTTAATTTGCTGCCGAAAGGAACACATGATTACGCAAAATTTATCCAACCAGCTGAAATAGCTAGCTGGCTAAGAGAGCATAACCTTGATTTAAAAGATCTGTCTGGAATGTCTTATAACCCGATCAATAACGAAGCGGCTCTAACAGAAGATCTAAAAGTCAATTATCTGGTCTGTGCTCAAAAACAATAAGCTCATGGATATTGTTCTTGAAATTATTATTGGATTTATTCAACCAATAGGTAACTTTTTTACTAAAAAGAGTTTTACCCAAAAACATGGTTGAAGAAGACAGTAATTTAAGTACATTTATTGGAGGCATTTCCTTAATTGCCATACTAACAATTTTAATTTTCTTTCTAATAAAATCATGATCAAAGCCGTATTATTTGATCTCGATGGTACTTTTGCCGACACAGCACCAGACTTGGCGGCGGCTTTAAATAAATGTCGTGCAGATCAAAAACTTCCCGAATTACCTTTGGAGGAAGTACGACTACAAACATCCAATGGTGCTAATGCACTGATCAAATTAGGCTTTGATCTTAATGTCGAAGACGAAGGTTTCGCGGAGTTAAAAGACAATCTACTAAATAATTACAGCAATAATATTGCCCAACATACAACGCTTTTTGAAGGCATAGAAGAGTTGATCAATTATCTAGATCAAAACAATCTCTCCTGGGGAATTGTTACCAATAAACCAGAACGCTTTACCCTGCCCTTGATGGAGGCACTTAAAATAACTGATCGAACCAATTGTATTGTCAGTGGCGATACGACTGCACATTCAAAGCCCCATCCTGAGCCCCTACTCTACGCCGCTAAATTGCTTGGACTTGCACCGTATGAATGTCTTTATATCGGCGATGCTGAACGCGATATTCAAGCCGCCAGGAATGCCGGTATGAAATCCCTGATAGCACTATTTGGTTATATCGGAATGGAAGACGAACCTGAACACTGGCATGCTGATGGAATGATTAATCATGCTATGCAGACATTAGATTACTTAAAATTATCATAACCCCAAAAAATCTAACTAAAACATTGGCTTACGCTCAAAAATTAAGCATCTTGTTTAATCAACCTGACTCTTAACCGTCTGAATATATCAGGATCAATATTATCTTTAAGCAAGATTAAAGATTTTTTGCGTTGATGGGGAATTTTAAAATGCAAAACGGTCAACCATGGTTGAACGAGACATCCAGGTAATAATTCTGCTTTCACAGGTTTTTGATCATTTTCTTTTGTCAATAATAACCAGACATTATCTGTTCTCAAAACGGCCTCCCGAATGGCTACTCCATAATGCCAACAATGTTCTCTCACCGTAACAACGAACCAGATAAATATCAAAAAACAAGCAATTAATTTGATCAATAATTCAATGGATAAACTAATCACTATTATTAGAGCAAAAGCTGTAAGAATGCAGAAGCCAATAAAAAGATATTGTGAGAAGCTGGGTATGATTTTAAATGGGCCTGTAAAATGATTCATCTGAGAATAAATTTTATGATTTTTGACTTGATATATATTGCTTATAAAAAGATACTACGCATCTTGTCTGCAATATGTGTAACCATAAGATATATGAATAATAAAACGCAAGATAACAAAGTCACATTGCAGAACGACACGAAACAATCCCATAATAAGAAACGAGAGAAGGAATTCGCCAATAAGCCAGCTTCTAAAGAAGTCGGTGGTCGAGCTGAAGGGCTAGAGCCCACTCGATATGGAGATTGGGAGTTTAAGGGTCGCTGTATTGATTTCTAAATATAATTATTAAGGAAGCTTATTTATGTCCGCACAAAACCGCCCGTTGTCACCACATCTGGACGTGTACAGACTGCCACTGACGGCAATTATCTCCATCTGCCATCGTATCACTGGTGTTGGTTTGTCAGTAGGAACAGTGTTGTTAGCTTATTGGTTAATGGCAGCCGCATCTGGACCAGAATCCTTTGCTTCGATCAACAGTTTGCTTGGATCATGGTTCGGGAAAATCTTACTTTTTCTCTGGACCTTCGCGTTCTACTTCCATTTTTGTCATGGGATTCGCCACCTGTTTTGGGATGCAGGTAAAGGCTTTGAACAATCCGAAGGGGAAAGATTGGCAATGATTGAACTGATTGCTACCGTGATGTTAACTATAGTGACTGTTGCTATCGCTTTCATTGGAGGTGGATCATGAGTTTAAACACACCACTTTCAGTCGCACGAGGTCTCGGATCTGCTAAAGAAGGTGCGCATCATTGGAAGGCTCAACGTTTAACCGCAATAGCGTTAATTCCTTTAAGCATCTGGTTTATCTGCAAAATCACCTGTTTGGTAGGTGGTTCTCATGCTGATGTTATTAGCTGGATCCAACAACCTTGGACGCCCGCATTATTGATCGTTCTACTCTTTAGTCTCTTTTATCACATGGCACTTGGCTTACAAGTTGTTATTGAAGATTACGTGAGTACAACCTGGATAAAAATTACACTTTTGCTTCTGACCCAATTCGGATCAATTCTGATCGGACTCGGTAGTATTGTTTCTGTTTTGCGAATTGCTATGGGAGATCAAGGTTAAATGACCGACGAATATAAAATTATTGAACATAAGTACGATGCAATCGTAGTCGGCGCTGGTGGAGCAGGTCTGCGAGCTACTTTTGGCATGGCGCAAAAAGGCTTGAAAACAGCGTGTCTGACCAAAGTCTTCCCTACAAGAAGTCACACGGTTGCGGCACAAGGCGGTATGAGCGCCTCACTCGGAAACATGGGCGAAGATAGCTGGCAGTGGCACATGTATGACACTGTCAAAGGCTCAGATTGGCTAGGCGATCAAGATGCGATTGAGTACATGTGTCGTGAAGCTGTACCTTCTGTGATCGAACTAGAACATTATGGTGTTCCCTTCTCTCGAACAGAGGAAGGTAAAATCTACCAACGACCGTTCGGTGGAATGACAACTAATTTTGGTGAAGGAATTGCCCAGCGAACTTGTGCAGCAGCCGATCGTACTGGCCACGCCATACTGCATACACTTTATCAACAATCACTGAAACACGATGCAGAATTCTTTATCGAATACTTCGCACTAGATCTGGTAATGGATGAAGACGGTAGCTGTAAAGGCGTACTCGCATGGTGTCTTGAGGATGGCTCCTTACACTTGTTCCGAGGCCACGAAACTATCCTGGCCACAGGTGGTTACGGACGATCATATTTCTCGTGTACGTCTGCACATACCTGTACTGGTGATGGTAATGCAATGGTGCTTCGTGCTGGATTACCATTACAAGACATGGAATTCATTCAATTTCATCCAACAGGTATTTATGGCTCGGGTTGCTTGATTACTGAAGGTGTTCGTGGAGAAGGTGGTTATCTCACTAATTCTGAAGGCGAACGTTTTATGGAACGTTATGCCCCGAACGCAAAAGATCTGGCTTCACGCGATGTTGTTAGCCGTTCCATGACCATAGAAATTCGTGAAGGTCGTGGTGTTGGTAAAGATAAAGATCATATCCATTTGCATCTTGAGCACTTAGGCCCGGAAGTTATTAATGAGCGTCTACCGGGAATAGCAGAATCTGCTGAAATTTTTGCTGGTGTAGACGTGACAAAAGAACCTATTCCAGTTATTCCTACGGTTCATTACAACATGGGTGGTATTCCAACAAACTACCATGGTGAAGTTGTTACTTTAAAAGACAAAGATCCCGATCATGTTGTTCAAGGATTAATGGCAATTGGTGAAGCCGCTTGCGTTTCTGTTCATGGAGCGAATCGTTTGGGGTCAAACTCATTACTTGATTTGATCGTATTTGGTCGTGCATCCGCAATTCGAGCCGCTGAAAAAGTACAACCAGGTCAGCAACACACTCCTCTTCCTGAAGGAACGGTAGATAAGTTAGTCGCTCGTTTCGATAAGGCTAGAAATGCTAATGGAACAATACCAACGGCAAAAATCCGCGATAACTTGCAAAGAACAATGCAGAACAACGCAGCTGTTTTCAGAACGGGCGATGTAATGCAGGAAGGAATCGATCAGCTAGCAAAAGTATGTGATTCATTTTCCGATGTACAAGTATCTGATAGATCAATGATCTGGAATACCGATCTAGTAGAAACATTGGAACTAGAAAATCTTCTGCAATGTGCAAGTGTCAGTATCCATGGAGCATTGAATCGTGAAGAAAGTCGTGGCGCTCATGCTCGTGAAGACTTCGCTGATCGAGATGATGAAAACTGGATGAAACATACCTTAGCCACATTAAACAATGACTGGAGCGTGAAATTTGAGTACAGACCTGTTCATACGTATACGCTGACAAGAGAAATCGAATATATCCAACCAAAAGCACGTGTTTATTAAAAAGGAAAGCAGATATGGCTGAATTTACACTTCCAGAGAATTCAAAAATCGGTACAGGTAAAACCGTTACTGCGGCCAATTCCGCAACTAATAAAAAGACGTTTAAAATTTATCGATGGGACCCAGATAGTGGAGAGAACCCACGTACTGACACCTTCGAAATTGATCTGGATAACTGTGGTCCAATGGTGCTCGATGCACTACTACATATCAAAGATGAATTAGATCCTACACTTACATTAAGAAGATCCTGTCGTGAAGGAATTTGTGGATCTTGTGCGATGAATATTGATGGCCGGAATACTCTCGCGTGCACCAAAGCAATAGCTGATATAAAAGATGAGGTGAAAGTTTATCCTCTACCTCATATGGCTGTGGTAAAAGATCTGGTACCAGATTTAACGCACTTTTATGCGCAATACGCTTCGATTAAACCCTGGATGCAAACGGATAGTCCAACGCCTCCGATTAATGAAGAACGCCTCCAATCTAAAGAAGATCGAGCAAAACTTGATGGACTCTACGAATGCATTCTTTGCGCATGCTGTTCAACAAGCTGTCCAAGTTATTGGTGGAACAGTGATCGATACCTCGGCCCAGCTGCACTATTACAAGCATATCGGTGGATCGCGGACAGTCGCGATGAAGCAACAGGCGAGCGTTTAGAAGAACTGGAAGATCCATTCAAACTTTATCGCTGCCATACCATAATGAATTGTACGGAAACCTGTCCAAAAGGGTTAAACCCGGCTAAAGCGATTGCTGAGATCAAAAAGCTACAGATCAGTAAGGGTGCTTGAGCAAGAAGTGTCAGAGCAAGAAAAACAATTAAGCGTACGCGAACATAATCGCGTACGCTGGCTATGCAGACGTGGTATGAAAGAGCTCGATTTAGTCATCAATCGTTTTTTTGAAAACGATTACGAGTCACTTGTAGAGCAAGATCAAATTTATTTCAAAGAATTTCTTGAAGTTGAAGATCCTGAGATTTTTTCCTGGATCATGGGACGTACAACACCAGAAAACAAACATCATGCGTTGATAATTCACAAGCTACAAAATATGTTTGATAAACCTATCGGATCATAAATAAGTTTCATCATACTCAATTGACCACTTCTAACTCCTCGGCTCTACTCAAGCTTGACCAATATGACTTAATAGAAATAAGTGGCGGCGATGCACTGGAATTTCTACACAATCAATTTACTAATGATCTAAAAAAACTTCCACAGAACAGCTTCGGACTGGCCGCCTGGTGCTCAATAAAAGGACGCGTTATCTATAGCTTCAGAATCTGGCGTCGTGAAAATGTTTTCTATCTGATATTACTTAAATCTCAGACTGAGACTTTTGTTAAAAAACTGAGAATGTTCATTTTACGATCAGATGTGACTGTGAACATTTTAGAAAATAAATTTGTTTATGGGCTGTACGGAAATAATTCAGATCAATTAATTTCAAATTCTAATGAACTTAACCATGTCTCAGAAATTAATGATCAAATAATGATTAAGTTAGCTGCACAGACATCGCGTTATTTGATCATAACAGAAGATAACAATCTGGAACTTTACGGCCTCTCTATTCAAGCCGATCAAAAACCATTTTTGAATCAATGGAACCTGCTGGGTATTGAAGAAGGTCTGCCGGAAATAACCCCGGAAACTGCCGATATGTTTTTACCTCAAATGCTTGATTTTGAAAGACTCGGAGGCCTTAGCTTTCAGAAAGGTTGTTATCCAGGCCAGGAAATAGTTGCACGGGTAAAATATCGCGGTGAGTTAAAAAAACAACTTTACCGGGCTGAGATAACATCTGAAAATGAAATTAGCGAAGGAATGTCATTAGTCCTTGCAGACGATGGGGTAGATAAGCTTGTAGGTCATATTGTTAATTATGCATTAACTGATCCGAAAGTTTGGGCCGCCTTAGTTGTCATCAATATAAATACAAGTGAATCATCAGAAATCAAACTACAGTCTGATAAACATTCACAGTGCATTTTTACCCCACTATAAACACACCTGAATTTCCAAAGCTATGCAGTCGCCTCGTCAAAGCTTTGTATTATTTTTAGGAAAATTTCCTACCTCATAAGTAAGAATTATTCTCAATAAGGATTTCTGTCATGATAAAATGAACGCAAAGTCCATACAGTCTTTTGACATACGCCAGGAAATAAGGATTCACCTCTAGATATACCGAGATAATAAATAACCCATGATTTTTAGAAAACTATCACTTTCCTCATCGTTATTGCTAAGTTTTTCGATCGCAGTCATTGCCTTTGAAACTCATTCAGAAGATCTATCAGGATCACAATTAGAATCGGCCATCGACATACGTCTAGAAGGACAACAAGAGTCAATTGATTCTCAAAAAGAAATTGATCAACTCGCCGATCAAAAACTCAGCATGGTTCAGGATTACCAACAAGCCACCATCCAATTGGGCGATCTGCAAGTCTATAACAACCAATTGGAAAAGTTAGTTGAAAAACAACGTGAGAAGCTGGCCTCTTTTGATCAACAACTAGAAAATGCCAGAGAGGCGCAAAGAAACATTGTGCCGATGATGTTGAAAATGGTAAAAGTGCTGACTCGTTTTATCCAGCTGGATACACCATTTCTGCATGAAGAACGTTCCATGCGTTTAGTTGCTCTGGAGGAAATGCTTGATGATCCTACAGTGACAACCTCTGAGAAATATCGCCGAATTCTGGAGGCTTATCAAATTGAAGCAGATTATGGTCGAACAATAGAATCGTATAATGGTGAGGTCACACTTAAAGGGGAAAATCGTTCGGTCGAGTTTTTACGTATAGGACGTGTCTCTTTAATCTATTCTAACCTCGACGGATCAGAAACTGGTTTTTGGAATAAGAATAGCAAGCAATGGCAAGAATTACCCTCCAAGTATAACGAGTCCATCAACCATGGTTTACGGATAGCCAGAAAAGAATCTCCACCTGATCTAATCAAAATACCACTCGATCTAAGTAAAGTTGGTTTATCGGGAGGTGCAAAATGAGCCTTCGATCATTTCTGTTTTTTTTAATTGTCTCATTTAGCTCTGCTAGCCAAGCAGCACCACAAACGTTGGAAGATTTGCTTAACGAAGTACGTCAAGGCCGTGCCGCAGAAAAAATCGACAATGAAGAGCGGGTAAAGCGTTTTGAAGACAATAAGAATCAACAAGCTTCGATACTTGCAAAAGCAAAAGCCGATCTACTAAAAGAAGAACTTCGTGGTGAACAACTAAGATTGGAGTACGAAGAAAACCAGCAAAAAGCCGAAGATCAAGAAGAAATCTTGTTAGAAACTGCAGGCGCCATTAATGAGTTGCAAGGTGTCACACGTCAAATGGCCAGAGATATAAAGAGTGTAATTAGCGCATCATTAGTTTCTGCTGAGAAAACTGATCGGATAAGCGCGATTGAAGCACTGGCTAACAGTAAAGAACTGCCCTCTTCTGAGCAATTACAAACCTTATGGCAGACCATTCTGGAGGAAATGATCGAATCTGGAAAAGTAAGCCAGTTTAAAGCAGGCGTTGTCACTACAGATGGAGATGAGATAGAAAAGATGGTCACTCGGGTTGGTACGTTTAACGCCAGTGCTGATGGTCAATTTCTGCGGTATCTACCCGAAACAGGTCGGTTAATCGAACCACGACGCCAACCTTCTTACCGTTTTCAGAAACTGGCAGAAAATCTTGAGAAGCACAATAACGAAGAGTTGATGCCTATGGTAATTGATCCTACACGGGGAGCAATGCTTGCGCTCTTGGTACAAAAGCCCAATCTTAATGAAAGAATTAAACAAGGTGGCGTTATTGGTTACATCATCATTGCCATCGGAATTATTGCCCTGCTCATCGCGATTGAGCGCTTTACCGTCTTATTCGCGACTGGTCGAAAAGTTAAAAAACAGACAAAAATAAATGATCCTGATATTAAAAATCCTTTAGGACGGATCATGCTCGCATATACAGAAAATCCCGATATAAATGCAGAGACCTTAGAGTTAAAACTGGATGAAGCCATTTTACGTGAGCTTCCTAAGATCAAACGTGGCCTTAGAACGCTGGCAATTCTAGCTGCAATTGCTCCTTTGCTAGGTCTGCTGGGAACAGTCACTGGCATCATCGAAACATTTCAATCAATCACTTTGTATGGAACGGGAGATCCGCGCTTGATGTCCGGCGGAATTTCACAAGCTCTGGTAACAACCGTACTTGGCCTTGTCGTCGCAATCCCGATCTTGTTATTGCACAGCATGCTATCTGGTCGCAGCAACGACATTGTTCAGATTCTCGATGAAAAGAGTGTCGCTATAGTGGCAAGACTGGCGGAGAAGCGCAGTGCATCTGTTTGAGGGCTTTCAGCGACTAATTGATCATGGTGGCGTAGTGCTAATTATGATCATGCTGGTCTCGTTTATTATGTGGACATTGATCATCGAGCGGTATTTATATTTGTATGTCATCCATCCTCGACAACTTAGACAACAGATTGATGATTGGTCATTAAGAAATGATCACACTTCCTGGTATGCACATAGTTTTCGTCAGGGCTTAATTGGTGAGATAAATTTAAACCTACAAAAGAATCTCCTAATTATCAAAGCACTAGTCAGTATTCTGCCTCTTTTGGGTTTGCTAGGAACGGTTTCCGGGATGATTTCAACCTTTGAAGTCATGATGGTATTTGGAACCGGAAATGCCAGAGGTATGTCTGCCGGCATTTCTGAAGCACTCATCACCACAGCTGCGGGCCTTGTGACCTCTATTTCAGGACTTTACTTCAGCTCACAACTGCAAAGCCAGGCTGAAAATGAAAAAAATAAAATGACGGACTTGTTACTTTAAAATGCGACGCTCACATACAGATCAAGCGACTAGTAGCGCAGAAGTAAACCTGACACCACTTATTGATATGGTCTTTATTTTATTGATTTTTTTCATTGTTACCTCATCTTTTGTTAAAGAATCGGGTATCGAAGTCAATCGCCCCAGTGCTAAAACAGCCGAAAGACAAGAACGCGCCAATATTATTATTGCAGCAAATAATAAAGGTGAAGTCTGGATAGACAAACGAAAAGTTGATATCCACACTGTCAGATCACACATAGAAAGGCTGCGTGCAGAAAACCCCGAAGGCTCAGTTGTGATACTGGCTGACGAGAAATCCCAAACTGGTGTGATGGTACAAATTATGGATCAGGTCAGACTGGCTGGAGTGACCAATGTGTCTATTGCTGCAACGACGACGTCAGGATCTGAATGAATTCGTCTTATAGCTCATCTGCGGGCCTGTTTATGAGCTTAACGCTGGCTTTGCTGATCAACCTGCTACTTTTTTTCGCAATACAAAGATTAGTCGAACCAGATCACTCAACTTTTTCGCTACCCGAATTGGTTACCATGGTTGATTTTATTCGCTTTAAAAAAGAAGATAAATTGCCAGAACCAAAACTGCATGAACTGCTTCCAGACAAGCCAAAACCACCAAAAAAGCCACCACCTCCTCCCAGGCAGAAACAACCGGATCCTGAAAAACCCAAACCAAAAAAGATAAAATTACCTACACCCGAGGTAAAATTGCCATTACATATGACTAATGGCCCACACCTGGGTGACTTTCTAAAAAAACCAAAGCCAAAGAAAACGATCATTCAAAAAACAGCACCTATACCTGTGCCCGTCGTTGAAGCTGATCCAGAACCTATAATAGAACAAGTCACTGAGCCTGTTGTGCAAGAGCCGGTAGAACAATCCGAAATCGATCCTGGTCCTACGGAGCCACAAATTGAAACAGATGTCGTTCCTACTTATAAGTCTAAACCGAAATATCCATCAAGAGCCTTACGTGCAAGGATAAGCGGTGTGGTAACGCTTGAGTTTATAATCACAGAAAAAGGAATCGTAAAAGATCCAATAATAATTAAATCTGATCCGCCTAAAATATTCGATAAATCGGCTCTAAAGGCAATTAAGAAATGGAAATTCAAACCCAAAGTTTATAAAGGCAAACCAGTCAGTCGACGCGCCCAATTGAATATAAATTTCAATATCAAATGAAGAATAGAATTTCTTACTTATTATCAGTTTTTATTGTCGTGCTGACACTATGTTATGTAAGTAATACAGTAGCTGCTGAGGAAAAAAATAAATATTTATTGACGGAAGAAATCTGGAATAAGTTATCAAAAATAAATGAATTACTTGAATCAGGCCAGTCAGATAATGCGATTAATCAACTTAACGCTTTAAGTGTTGAATCTCAGGGAATAGCTTATAACCTGGCGGTCATCCAACAAACATTAGGCCATGCATATATCTCCAGAAATGACTACCTAAATGCAATCAGCGCCTTTAAACAGGCGCTAAATTTAAATGCCTTACCAGTAACCGTTGTCCATAATCTGGAATTTAACCTGGCTCAGCTTTTGATCTATACGGAAAAATATAAAGAAGGGTTGGATTATTTTAATCGCTGGGTTGTCTCTGAGCCCAACCTTTCTATGGATGTCTATATCCTTGCTGGAACAGCTTACTATGAATCAAAGCAATATAAAAAAGCCATTCCCTATGCAAAAAAAGTGATTGATCTGAAAAGTACATTTGATGAAACATGGCATCAGATACTACTTAGTTGTTACCTGCAAACAAGTCAGTATGAAAATGCAGCAGTTTTATTGGAATCTATGCTCACAATTCAGCCAAATAACAAATCTTACTGGCAACAGTTACTAGCAATTTGGCAGAAAATGGATAACGACCAAAAAATACTAGCCACAATGGAGTTGATGTACACAAAAAGTCTTTTTGATGCTGAGCAAATCAGG
The DNA here is from genome assembly GCA_045110495.1 of Gammaproteobacteria bacterium. Lineage (GTDB taxonomy): Bacteria > Pseudomonadota > Gammaproteobacteria > CAJXQU01 > CAJXQU01 > CAJXQU01. The sequence continues at coordinate 24,534 of JBGCGE010000009.1, read as the reverse complement.
CAATTGGTTAATATGTATCTTTACAAGGATTTGCCCTACAAAGCGGCAAACTTATTAAAAAATCAAATTGAATCAGGGTCTTTAGCTAAGGATGCATCCAATTGGGAATTGTTGAGTAACTGTTGGCTACAGGCACAGGAACGTGAGAAAGCCGTAAAGGCTTTAATAGAGGCTGTGAAATTATCTGATCAAGCCGATCTTCATTTTCGAATTGGGCAGATCTATTTTGATCTTGAAGAGTATCCTCAAGCCACGATTCAGCTAAAAAAAGCCTTGTCTAAAGACCATTTAACACAAAAGGGTTATTCTCAATTATTGCTTGGAATTTCACAGTTTCACCAAAAAAACTACACTGAGTCCCAAGTTGCACTTCAATACGCACTTGAAAATAAATCTATAAATCCTCAAGCAAAGTGGTGGTTAGAAAGAATCGATGATCTAAAAAGAGATGAAAACGTTCAAACTGAAGTCAATTAAGTGAAAGACATCACTTTTATAGTAAATTCCGCTTTAAAATATTCAAGTAAACAAATCAAACAGCCGATATAAAGTTAATATTCCTTATCAATTTCACGTATGGAGAAAATGAAAGTGTCAGCTGAAATGAATTCATTGTTTGAACAAATTAATAATATACCCCAAGTCCCTGAAGTTGTTCGTGATCTTATTATCCAACTTAATGATCCGAATTTGGACATGTATGCAATTGCGAAGAATGTCACTCGTGATCAAATCATCTCAATGAAAGTGCTTCGCCTTGTTAATTCCGCACATTTCAGCTTACCGAGAAAGTTAAGTTCGATTGAAGAAGCAGTAGTCACGCTGGGAATGAAGCAACTTAAATCGATCATAATCGCCTCAGGTATGGTTCAATCTATGCCTGAAATTAAAGGTTTTGATATTAAGAATTTTTGGTCTGACAGTTTCCGCACAGCCACTTACGCGAAGTGGATAGCAGATGAAATTAATGCTAATAGTGACATGGCATTTACGGTAGGTCTGATAAGTGAAATGGGTATAGTTTTGATGTACATGGGCCTGCCTGAAGCAATTGCTAAGATCGATAAAGCAGTGAAAAATGGTCAGGTTCGAGCTCAGATGGAGAAAGAAGTACTTGGCTACACCAATTCCGAGGTTTGTGCAGAACTATGCCGTCGCTGGAAATTCCCTGAAGACTTAGCCAACACAGTCTCTCAATGTAAAGATCCTTTGAGTTTTGAAGAAGTTACACCGGAAGCATGTATTGTAAATATTGCTCAATATTTAAGTACTAGTCGAAGGGATGATTTAAGTATTGAAGAAATGATGACTTCATTCCCGCTTGATGTTCTTGCTAAGCTAGGACTTGATCAAAATCAACTTACTGAAAAATTACCGATATTACTCGATGCGAGTTCAGGGCTTGAATCATTAGCAGCCTAGTTCTTACTCCGGACGACTTTGATATATTCACCCGGTGCTTCACGACTTGAGCCAATAATAATACGTCGATCATTACTATCTTCGGATCCTTCAATAAGTCCAGAAATTTCAACGGTCTCGCCAATAAAAGCCTGGCCTGTATAAGTTGGGGTAAAGGAAATTAAACTCTGGTACTTAGGATGGTTTAGAGAATAAGATGAAGGTGTATCGTAGGCATATTTATCATCTAATACTTCCGCGATTATTTTTACATCCCCCATCTTTTTGTATGGTTTATTAGAATGATCCTGTTTTTGATCATCTGTAACCAGGCTCAGGTCAAATTTAATATTTTCAAAAACTGCTTTATTGTATTTTCGTTTTTCATGCCAGACATATTCATCAAAAGCCAGACTTGGTGAACGTCTCTGGTAAGCTTCTTCCCAAAATTTTTGATCTAAGGCTGAAAGGTCATTTTGCTGGATCAGATTCTTAAAAATATCGCGTGTACGATGGAAGGCATCACGATCATAAACAACCAGATCAATATCTGATTTTTCATTCTCAGCACCTATTAAAAATGAACCTGTAACCCCGAGAGAATCAAGTTCAGCACCATTTTCCACTAATAGGCTAACCAGTTGAATCAGCTTAACTTGTAGTGGGTTGTCAGCTACTTCACTGCTGACCAAATCAGACATCTTTTTTGTTGCCCGGTGATGTTTCTTTATTTTTGTAATTGGAACTGCATGCAGGTCTGCATCAAGCACTGAAGAGTGATAAAGGTAGGAGGGATAGTATTTTTTGAGATGTGAGTTTGCTTGTGTAGTATCAAGTTTTTGCCATTTACTGCTGGTTTTAGATCTTACATAGCGTAAGAAACTTAAGCATTGCTCATTTTCCAGAGTCGCCGAAACGACGGCAAATATTAGCCCTTCTTCAGTTTCCAGAAAATCTTTTGTCTTAATTTTTAACGACACTTATCACCTGAAACGATAAGTAGAATTTTTATTACTTAAGCCTTAAAGTGACTCAGAGAAAATATCTATATCAGCATTGCTTTTTAGATTAGCTATAAAATCCAACCAATCGCTACTACTCCGTTGTTCTTTAAGACTTTCAATAGTCTTACCGGCTGATTCATCTATTCCAGTCCACTCAATATCTGTATTATTTACAGCTGAGACACCAACTATAGTGTAATCGTTCAATCCATCAGTAAAACCAGTATAAACTGCCTTGCCCTTTGAAGGACGCCCTAACTTGAAAACAGATCTTAAAATTGAACGTTTCACATCAGGATCTTCCCTACTTACGGATTCATTTTTAGTCCACTCGATTGACTCTGAAATAGCTAATTGTTCAGGGGTTTCGCCTTCATTTAACTTCGCTAAGACTGCCGTCCCATGAGCCTGCGCCATATCCTTGAGCTTATTATTTAGAATGGTTGTTTTGACAGTGTCACGAACTGCAGAAAGCTCTTTTATCACGGCAGGTTTATGATCAAAAGCACGTAGCACAATCAACCTTGTATCTGATAATTCTAGCGGCTCACTGTTACCCCCTTCAAGCACACTGCTGCTAAAAGCGGCTTCTACAACGTTTGGCAGGCTTGTAAGGTCATCTCCCTTACTACGAGTGAATGCTTCTGATTGTCTGATTTCAAGACCAAGCGTATCGGAAGCGACTTCCAGTGAATCTTGATTTTCAAAGACCAAATTCTGTAATTCATCTGCAACTTCGTAATACTTAGCTTCTGCTTGAGATTGTCTATATTTAGTTTCAACATCGCCTTTTGATTCTGCGAATGTAGATGTTTTCCCTTCCTGGATTTCAACGAGTTTTATTACGTGTAAACCACGCTTACTTCTGACAATTTCGCTAGTTTCACCAACATTAAGACCAAACAGAGCTTCATCAAACTCGGCATCCATTACCCCTTTTGAAACTGCGCCAGTTTTTCCTACTTCATCTTCAGAACTGAGTAAGCCGGCATGTTTCTGTGGAATGTCATCAAAGTCGATTCCGGATTTGACTAATTCGAGGAGTTTTTTTGCAGAAGCTGTCGCTTTTGTAACAATTTCAGGTGCTGCATCGGGATCTAGAGCAACAAAAATGTGTTGAGCTACTCTGCGCTCTTCAAGTGTATAGTCCTGAAGATTCGATTGGTAATATGCCTGTAGGATACTGTCATCTACATCTATTTGCTTGGCCAATTCTTCAGTAGAAAGATCGATATAATTCACACGTACCGATTCTTCAGTTTTGTAATTTTCTTTGTTCTTCTGATAATAATCCGTAATTTCTTTTTCACTGACTTTAGCTTGATCTCTGAATTGATCAGCTGAAATAGTGGTATAGATGATATCTCGTTTTTGTGTTTGTAATAAGCCAATCTGGTTTTCTTCTTGTTTGGTGACAAAAGAGGTGTCCGAAATTGCTTTGAGTAACTGATTTTGGAGCATATCTCCCCTGAGTTGTATTTCAAATGATGCGGGACTGGCACCCGACTGAGTCAATCTTCTTTCATAAAGATCATTTGAAAACTTTCCATTTTCATCTTGAAAAGATTCTAGCGACTGAATCCTGGCCGCAAGCTGGTTATTGCTGATACGCATACCAGATTTCCTGCTAACTTGATCAATTACTCTTTGCTCTACGAGGCTATTAATCACTTCTTGTTTTATGTTGTTTTGATCGAGGCTGTTCACATCAAATTTATCTCCAAACATTTGCTGAAGACGTTCTGTGTAGTTTTGTATGGCATTTTGATATTGGCTTAACCCAATGTCTTTTCCATTCACACTGGCGACGGTAACATTCGATCCACCATCCATATATGAATTTATACCCCAGAGTGCAAATGGAACCGAAATTAGCCCTACGATGAGCCAGGCCAACCAGCCTTGAGAGTGTTCTCGAATGCTTTGTAGCATGAGCAGAAACCTTTATTTAAAGTTGAAATAAAAAAGGGCGGACCATAAATGGAACGCCCTAAACAATAATGGCGGAGCGGACGGGACTCGAACCCGCGACCCCCGGCGTGACAGGCCGGTATTCTAACCAACTGAACTACCGCTCCATTATGTTTGGTGGGTGCTGAGGGGATCGAACCCCCGACCCTCGCCTTGTAAGGGCGATGCTCTCCCAGCTGAGCTAAGCACCCGAAGGCGCGCTAGTTTAAGGCATCTTTTAAAGCTTTACCAGCTTTAAATGTAGGTACTTTAGAAGCCTTGATTTTTATAGTTTCACCAGTTCTTGGATTACGACCTGATCGTGCTGCACGATCTCTTACAAGGAACGATCCAAAACCTAATAATGCGACTGTGTCACCTTTTTTTAAAGTCGTTGTGATTGATTCAACGACGGCATCAACTGCTCGAGCTGCAGACGCTTTCGATAGATCAGCCGAGTCGGCAACCGCATCTACTAATTCAGACTTATTCATTTTTATCCCCTTTGTTGCTCTAGTTATATTATCGTTATTTATTTACACACTTAGAAGATCTACGCTGTTAGGGCGGCCCGCGAGCGAACAGAATTTATACCAACTGCCCCCGTTAACGTCAACTGATTAAATGAACATTTTTGTTAATAAAAGGTTTGCTACACAACAGTAATTGTGTGTCTTTTTTATAATCAATTGTATTACTTTCGTAGAATCAATGAATAAGCTTCGATAATGTATTTCAACTATCAAACAGTTTTTTCAATGTGAATTAGTTGGTTGTACAGGAGGGAATAAATTTTTAGCTAGATGGTGTTGGGTTTTTAATGAGTTCTAGAGCTGCTTTTATTCTTATTATCTAAAGTGTCGTCTTCTTTTATTACATTCTCTTTTGTTTCTAGTATTGTCGGTTCTGGTACAGACTGCAAAGAGATCTGTAAAACTTCATCAATCCATTTAACAGGTTTGATCGTCAAGTTCTGTGTAATATTGTCAGGTATTTCTGCAAGATCTCTTTTATTTTCAATAGGTATAAGGACCGTCTTGATACCACCACGTAAGGCGGCGAGCAGCTTTTCTTTTAGCCCTCCGATGGGCAAGACTTCACCACGCAGAGTTATTTCACCTGTCATAGCGACATTAGCCTTTACGGGAATGTTTGTCAGTGCAGAAACCAAGGCTGTACACATGCCGACACCTGCACTCGGCCCATCTTTTGGTGTTGCTCCTTCTGGAACATGAAAATGGATGTCATTCTTAGCATAAAAATCTGAATCTATCCCGAGTGAATTGCAACGACTTCGTATTACGGTAACTGCCGCCTGGATAGACTCTTGCATGACGTCTCCTAACTGACCGGTAAATGTTTCTTTGCCTTTACCAGCGACAACGGCCGCCTCAATAGTTAATAGTTCTCCACCAACTTCCGTCCAAGCTAGTCCTGTGACTTGACCAATTTGATCTTGCTCCTCAGCAATACCATAACGATGGCGTTTAACACCAAGATATTTTTCGATATTACGTGAACTGATCAGGACTTTTTTTGAATCTGATCCGGTGAGAATTTGTTTTACTACTTTTCGACATATTTTCGCTATTTCTCGCTCTAGTGAACGAACTCCAGCTTCTCGTGTATAGTAACGAATAATATCCCTAATCGCATTTTCAGAGATACTGATCTCCGCATCCTTTAATCCACTATTCCTGATCTGTTTAGCTAGTAGATATTTGGTCGCAATATTTATTTTTTCATTTTCGGTATAACCCGAAATTCTGATAACTTCCATTCGATCTAAAAGAGGTGAAGGTATGTTGAGACTGTTTGCCGTTGTTACAAACATTACTTCTGATAAATCGTAATCAATTTCAAGGTAATGATCGTTGAAGGTGCTATTTTGTTCTGGGTCTAAAACTTCCAGTAAGGCTGAAGCAGGATCACCACGGGAATCTGATGCCATTTTATCGATTTCATCTAACAAGATAAGTGGGTTTCTGGTTTTAATTTTAGCCATGTTCTGAACAAGCTTGCCAGGCATAGAGCCGACATAAGTTCGTCGATGACCTCTGATTTCAGCTTCATCCCGCACTCCGCCTAATGACATTCGAACAAACTTTCTATTAGTCGCCCTGGCAATTGATCTACCTAAAGAAGTCTTCCCTACCCCTGGTGGTCCGACTAGACACAATATCGGTCCTTTTAGTTTTTTTACTCGTTGTTGAACGGCAAGATACTCAAGTATGCGCTCTTTTACCTTTTCTAAGCCGTAATGATCATCATCTAAAATATCTTCCGCCTGACCAATGTCTCGACTGACCTTGCTACGTTTTTTCCAGGGAAGATCTACTATCCAATCGATATAGTTTCGCACCACTGTCGCTTCGGCTGACATGGGAGACATCATTTTGAGTTTTTTTAACTCTGAACTAGCTTTGTTACGAGCTTCTTTGGTCATGCCCGCTTTTTTGATTTTTTTCTCTAGTTCGTCAAGTTCGTTACCACCATCTTCCATCTCACCAAGCTCTTTTTGAATGGCTTTCATTTGTTCATTCAAATAGTACTCGCGCTGGCTTTTTTCCATTTGTCGCTTAACACGACCGCGTAGCTTTCTTTCAACTTGAAGTAGATCAATCTCAGCTTCCATTAATCCGATTAAGTGCTCAAGACGCTTGGCCACATTCGTTATTTCCAGCACTTCTTGTTTGTCTTCATGCTTGATAGACATGTGCGCAGCAATGGTATCAGCAAGTCGATCAGGTTCATCAATACTACTCAGGGAAGAGATAATCTCAGGAGGGATTTTCTTATTAAGTTTGACATATTGTTCAAACTCGCTCGTGACAGAACGCATAATGGCTTCAATTTCGCGCTCATCTTCAACAACATTTTCAATTAATTCAACTGTGGCTGATGCAAACTCCTGGTTTTCATGTAAATCAATCAGGCTTGCTCTTTGTTCACCTTCAACAAGCACTTTTATTGTGCCATCAGGTAATTTAAGTAGCTGAAGTATGTTGGCTAACGTGCCTACGTGATAGACCTCGTCGATTGTGGGATCATCATCACCGGCATTTTTCTGTGCTAACAAGAAAACTTGTTTGTTTGACTCCATTGCAGTTTCAAGCGCCTTAACTGAGCGTTCTCTACCGACAAACAAAGGGATAACCATATGTGGAAAGACAACGACATCGCGCAGTGGCAATAAGGGTACATCTAACTCTTTAGCTTCAGTCACTATTATTTATGCACCTTTTTCGCTGGCTGTAACTATTCCGAGGCTGCTTTTGGTAGTTCAGCATCTTCATAGATAAGAATTGGTTTCGATTCACCTTTAATAACAGTCTCATCGACTACGACTTTTGTTACATTTTCCAAAGATGGTATGTCGTACATAGTCTCAAGGAGGTTTTGTTCTATGATGGATCTCAATCCACGTGCACCGGTTTTTCGTTCAAGTGCTTTTCTTGCCACTTCTAGCAGTGCTTCTTTTCGAAATTCCAATTCAACCCCTTCCATCTCAAACAATTTGCAATATTGTTTTGTTAACGAATTTTTTGGCTCTACAAGAATTTCAACCATTTGCTCCTCTTCTAGCTCTTCTAAGGTCGCGATCACAGGTAATCGACCAATAAACTCAGGTATCAACCCATATTTGATCAAATCTTCAGGCTCAACTTCATTTAGAACCTCACCCACACTACGACTCTCATCTTTGCTGATGACTTCTGCAGAAAAACCTATCCCACCTTTTTCTGATCGATCTCGAATAATTTTATCTAACCCAGCAAATGCACCACCACAAATAAATAGAATGTTAGCAGTATCCACTTGTAAAAATTCTTGCTGTGGATGCTTACGCCCACCTTGTGGAGGGACAGAAGCGACTGTACCTTCAACAAGTTTAAGTAGTGCTTGTTGCACGCCTTCACCAGACACATCACGTGTGATAGATGGATTGTCAGATTTACGTGAAATCTTGTCGATTTCATCAATGTAAACAATGCCTCTCTGAGCTTTGTCGACATCGTAGTCACATTTTTGTAGTAATTTTTGAATGATGTTTTCAACATCTTCACCGACATAGCCCGCTTCGGTTAATGTTGTTGCATCAGCCATGGTAAACGGCACATTGATCATTCTTGCTAAAGTTTCAGCAAGTAATGTTTTACCACTGCCGGTTGGACCAATAAGTAATACATTACTTTTAGAAAGTTCCACATCATCATTTCTGATGTCAGCATCTAAACGCTTATAGTGATTGTAGACTGCAACAGAAAGTATCTTTTTAGCAGTTTGTTGTCCGATGACGTAATCATCTAACAGATCTTTTATTTCATGAGGTGTTGGAAGTTTTCCATCTGAACCACTGACAGATTTATCCTGTATCTCTTCTTTGATAATGTCATTACAAAGATCGACACATTCATCGCAAATAAAAACTGATGGTCCTGCGATCAGCTTCCTTACTTCGTGTTGACTTTTACCACAGAAGGAACAATACAGCAGTCTTTCACCGTCATTTCCATCGTCCTGTTTGTCGTCACTCATAACCTTCCCCTACTCCAAATTCTGGTGAAATCATATCACTTTCCAATATTACGAAACAATCGGTGAAACAATCTGTATTATTTATCTTCACTGATCTGACTTCGATTTTCGAGAACAGAATCAATAAGACCGTATTCAGCAGCTTCGGTTGCACTCATGAAGTTATCTCGTTCTGTATCTTGTTGAATTTTTTCGAGAGGTTTTCCTGAATGAGAAGCCATAATGCTATTAAGGTTGTCCTTCATTTTCAGAATTTCTTTAGCATGTATATCTATATCTGTAGCTTGACCCTGGAAACCACCTAAAGGTTGGTGAATCATAACTCTCGAGTTAGGTAAAGCAAAACGTTTGCCTGGCGCTCCACCAGTAAGTAGTAAAGCACCCATACTTGCGGCTTGTCCGATGCACATAGTGCTGACATCTGCTTTTATAAACTGCATGGTGTCGTAGATAGCCATACCAGCGGTTACAACTCCACCGGGTGAATTGATATAAAAATGAATATCCTTATCTGGGTTTTCTGATTCTAAGAACAACATCTGGGCGACAATTACATTTGCTACGTGATCTTCAACACCGCCAACAAGAAAAATGACACGTTCTTTTAGAAGTCTTGAATAAATATCATAAGAACGTTCGCCACGAGCTGACTGTTCTACTACCATCGGCACCAAATTTAATGCTTTTGTCTCGTTTGCCTGGCTTGTTTGTGTACTCGGGTCATAAACTGACATGTAATTACTCACCTCTTTTAAAGTTTTATTCGACGTTTTCAGGATTCATTAAGACATCGAATGTCACAGGCTCATATACTGTTTGAACCTGCTCTGTAATCCAGTTCACTACTTCTTCTTCAAGTACTCTATTTTGGATATCAGCGAGGCGGCTTTGATCAGCATAATACCATTGTACTAACGCTGTCGGATCTTCATAACCTGTAGCCATCGCTTCTATCATAGTTCTAACTTTACCTGGATCTGCTTTCATATCATTCGACTTAATTATCTCAGACATAAGCAATCCTAATGCCACTCTTTTCTTTGCTTCATCAACAAAAGTTTCTTTATCCAATGAATCAAGCTGTTCTGCGGGCAACCCTTGCTGAGCCAAACGTTGTTTTGAGGTTTCCATTAGTTGTTCTGCTTCACTGCTGACCAATGATTGTGGCAATTCTATCGGGTTACTGTCATGTAACGCATTCAGGATTTGAGTCTTAGCCTGATTATTGACGCGTTGTTCGCTCTCTCTTTCTATATTTTCACGTATAGTTTGTTTGAAGGCTTCTATACCACCTTCCGCCACACCGTACTTTTGGAAAAAGTCATCATCAAGCTCAGGTAAGTCGGCTTCAGAAACTTTATTGACACTGACGTCAAAACGAACAGCCTTTCCAGCAAGATCAGAATTCTGATATGGAGTAGGAAATTCAAGATTTAGACTGGTGCTTTCGCCAGCTTTAAGCCCAACTAAACCTTCTTCAAAGCCTGCGATAAATCGTTTTGAACCTAGCTCAATATCAAATGCCTCAGCTTCGCCACCTTCAAATTTTTCATTTTCAATAAAACCAGCAAAGTCGAGATTTACTTGATCACCTTTGGCCGCTTTACGATTTACTTCCTTCCAGTTAGATTGCTGTTTTCGTAAGGATTCAATCATTTTATCAACATCTGCTTCAACTACATCACAAGTAGGTAAACTAATCTTAATCTGATCTAGAGGGTTAAGCTTTACTTCAGGGAAAACATCAAAAACAGCGGTGTATGAAAGCCCTTGATCAGAACCCTCCTCATCGTGATGCTCAATAGAAGGTTCGCCAGCAGGTGTTAGTTTTTCAGCCTCAAGTGCTTCGGCGTATGTTTTACGCATAATCTCGCCGAGGACTTCCAGTCGTATTTGTTTGCCATAGCGTTGTTGGACAACCTTTGGTGGGACTTTGCCTTGACGAAACCCATCTATACGTACAGTTTTCATTAACGACTGTAAGCGATTTTTGATCTCGCCTTCAATTTTATCTTCGGGTACATCAACCCGCATACGGCGTTCCAACGCCCCTGTAGATTCAACAGAAACCTGCATTTTTATGCCTCAGAATTTTATTTGTCTCAGAATTTATTGGGATTTGGTACGAAAGGAGAGACTCGAACTCTCACGGGTTGCCCCACTGGAACCTAAATCCAGCGCGTCTACCAATTCCGCCACTCTCGCACTAACTTCGAATGATACCCTAAATTTCCCATTCGACAAACCATTATAGTTCGCAAAATTCATATATGAAAGTATGAATGGCCTACATTATTAAGACAAACTTAACATTTCACGATCATTCAGTTAGAGTTGCGGATTTTTAGCATATCAGAAACGGGTACTAAACTTTCACAGGTAAAAGTTTTAAAACTTAACTATGGCGTTAATAATTCAAAAGTACGGAGGAACTTCCGTTGGAAGCATTGAGCGGATCAATGCAGTTGCAGATAAAGTTCTATCTTATAAACAACAGGGTCATGATGTAGTTGTTGCAGTGTCTGCAATGAGCGGCGAAACCAATCGATTAATTGGCCTGGCTGAAGACATATCACCAAACCCAAAAGGTCGTGAATTAGATGTACTCCTCTCCACCGGTGAGCAAGTTACAATAGCACTCTTATCTATGGCACTTGAAGCAAAGGGTGTTCCAGCCCGCTCTTATACAGGCGGTCAGGTTAGAATCTTAACCAGCTCTGTGCATAATAAAGCACGAATATTAAGTATAGATGAGAAAAACATAAAAGATGATCTAAGTGAAGGTCGAGTCATCGTTGTGGCGGGTTTTCAAGGTGTCGATCAGAATAATAACATTACAACTTTAGGCCGGGGTGGATCTGATACTACAGCAGTTGCCTTGGCTGCAGCTTTAAAAGCTGACGAATGTCAAATTTTTACTGATGTCGATGGGGTTTATACAACAGATCCGAGAATAGTGCCCGAAGCACGTCGATTAAATTTTGTGACCTATGAAGAAATGCTTGAAATGGCCAGTCTTGGTGCAAAAGTACTGCAAATAAGAGCTGTTGAATTCGCTCAAAAATATAATGTCCCCCTACGTGTACTATCTTCTTTCGAAGAAGGTAAAGGCACACTTATTTCCTCTGAGGATGATGCTATGGAACAGGTAATGATCTCCGGGATCACTGCTAACAAAGATGAAGCAAAAGTAACGCTACTTGGTGTTCCTGATAAACCAGGAGTCGCTGTAGGTATTCTTGGCCCAATCGCTGAGGCTTCGATAGAAGTCGATATGATCATACAAAATGTAAGTGCAGACGGAACAACTGACTTTACATTTACAGTTAACCGACCAGACTACACACAGACACTAGAAATTCTGAACAAAATCAAACAAACACTTGGAGCAAGAGATGTGAAAAGTGATGAGAAAATTGTAAAACTTTCAGTAGTCGGTATAGGTATGCGATCTCACGCAGGTATTGCCAGTCAAATGTTCAAAGCACTATCGGACGAAGGTATCAATATTCAAATGATCTCTACATCTGAGATCAAAATATCTGTTGTTGTTGATGAAAAGTACCTTGAGCTAGGCGTTAGAACACTCCATTCCGCATTTGGACTAGACGTTGGAGAGAACTGAGTTAATAATACGGTTCGGGTGGGGATCCTTATTAAGATAAACAATGTGATAAAAACATACCGAAATTACTCTGTAGAGTATATAATTCCTTCTCGATGCATCTCTAATTAAACCGACATAATAAAAATCGGCCAATAAAAACATGGAGCTAAAAACCAGATGCTTATACTGACAAGACGAGTGGGAGAAGCACTTATGATTGGTGATGAAGTCACCATCACTGTGCTAGGCGTTAAGGGGAATCAGGTACGCCTGGGTGTTAATGCACCAAGAGAAGTAGCTGTACACAGAGAAGAAATTTATCAGCGCATTCAAGACGAGAAAGATGAAGGCGGTGAAAGTGCTTCAACTGAAGACTAAGTTAAGACAATAATAATACTCTTGTAAGAGCAATAAAAAATAGACAAACAACTCTTTACCAAAGTTATCAGGACAAGTATCCTACGCATCCGTGGAGAGGTGGCCGAGCGGCTGAAGGCGCTCCCCTGCTAAGGGAGTATACGGTTTATCCCGTATCGAGGGTTCGAATCCCTCTCTCTCCGCCATAATAAAAGTATTTGACGGGCACTGACTCGTATCGTAATACATCAAATTGAGCGCCCGTAGCTCAGCTGGATAGAGTACCTGGCTACGAACCAGGTGGTCGGAGGTTCGAATCCTTCCGGGCGCGCCATTTTATTTCGGTTCTAAACCCAATTCTAAATATAAACACTACGATTAATAAAAAAATATTTACTTATAAGTACCTATTCGATTTCAGAAATTAAGTTATCAGTTTTAGTTAAGACGAGTCCTTATTTATCCACCTGTTATTATCCATTACTTACAACGAGGTATTGGTATTGCGTATTTATTATTATTTATAAATATTTAGTTAATTATAAAGCTTCATTGACAACCTGAACTTGAGTATATTCCAACAAACCTTCATCACTGATCTCAACACCAATACCAGAATTCTTTGCTCCTGCCTGAGGTACGTGAGGAGCTATATCGATATGTTGGTTGATCCAGACAGTTCCAGCCTCTAGTTGTAGAGCAACCTTTTTAGCACGATCACGGTCTGACGACCAGACAGAGGCGCCTAACCCATATTCTGTATCATTGGCACGTCTAATTACGTCATCAAGATCTGTATATTTCAGTATAGGCAATATCGGACCAAACTGCTCCTCATCTACTAGTTTTGTACCCTCAGCCATATCAGTAACGATAGTTGGTTGAATAAAGTAGCCAAGACGATCAGGAACTTCACCTCCGGAGATGATACGGCCGTTTGCACGGGCATCATCAAGATACATTTTTACTTTTTCGTATTGCACTTCATTTTGCAATGGCCCCAAACTTGATGATTCTTCGGCTCCATCACCTATGATGGTTTCATTGGCTAGTTTGGAAAGCTCTTCACACATCTCGTCATATTTAGACTCATGTACGTACAGCCTTTTAATCGCAAGACACACCTGTCCAGTGTTAAAAAAACTACCATTAAAAACACCTTGTGCAATTGCGGATGGGTCAGCGTCATCAAGGACTATTGCAGGATCATTACCCCCAAGTTCCAGCCCAAATCGCTTCATCGACTTTGCTGCAGAAGTCATTACCTTTTGACCCGTAGCAGTTGAACCAGTGAATGAAATTTTTGCAACATCTGGGTGACTAGTCAGGAAATCACCAAGATCGTTCGCATCCGTCACAACGTTAATTACTCCTGCTGGCACAATGTCCGCGATAATTTGAGCAAACATTAATGTTACGAGTGGAGTTGTTGCAGCAGGTTTAACAACGACCGTATTCCCGACCAACAGCGCCAAAGGCACTTTGAAAGCCATAATCATTAAAGGAAAATTCCACGGTATAATAGCAGCCACGACGCCGATCGGGCGACGATGCAACTCAATCTGTCGTTTGCCGCTGCTTTCGATAACCTTAGGCTCAAATTCAAGGCCGGCAGCATGACGAAAAAAAGCAGCTGTACCGTTCACTTCACCAAGGGCATCATTGAGGGGCTTTCCCTGTTCCGCCGTCAATAGAGATGCCATCTCGTTGGCATTTTTCTCTATCGCTTCTGCAATGGTATTTAATATTGAACGACGGTTTTCAATTTTAGTAGATGACCAGGTTGGTAATGCAGCTTTTGCTGAACGAACAGCTAAATCGATTTGCTTTTCTGATCCACGAGGACATGATGCTACGACACCTTCAGTAGCCGGATTAATGACGTCCATTACCCCATCGCCCTCAACCAATTTACCGTTAATTAGTAGTTTAAAGTCATCAAGCATAAAAATACCTTCCTATAAATTTTGTTAGGTTATTCTGTTCAGGGCTATATTAAGTTTCATTTGATTATTTATTGAATTCAAAATCTTCATCGGCTTTCTTTTGATCCACGATGCTAACAATCTTACTGGTACAAGAGTAAGGTAAGGGATGAACCATTTATTAGAGTTAAGAGAAACTATTGCTAAACGTCTCGGTTCAACACGAGGGATGAAGGTAGATCCAGAACAAGTAGTTATGCTAACCGGTATTCAACAAGGCCTGAATATCGTTTCTCAACTACTCATTAGAAAGGGTTCTAATGTTGTAATGGAATCACCAGGTTATAAAGGCGCCAGTTATTTGTTTGAAAACTATGGTGCGAAAATAATACCAGTAG
This sequence comes from Gammaproteobacteria bacterium, assembly GCA_045110495.1. Taxonomy (GTDB): domain Bacteria; phylum Pseudomonadota; class Gammaproteobacteria; order CAJXQU01; family CAJXQU01; genus CAJXQU01. The sequence goes on along the minus strand of JBGCGE010000009.1, from coordinate 9,353 downwards.
CGCTCGATGAAGATGGTGTAATCATTGATAAATTACCTGATAAAAAAATTGATGTGGCAATGATAACGCCTTCTCGACAATTTCCTTTATGTGCAACGCTTCCCATCGAACGAAGAAAGCAAATAATTGAGTGGTCAGTTAATACGGACTCATATATTCTCGAAGTCGATTACGATAGTGATTTTAGATACGAAGGTTCGCCATTACGAGCCATTAGATCTTTTGACAAAGATCAGCGGGTTATTTATGTAAGCTCTTTTGCAAAATCAATAGGGCCAGGCTTACGTATAGGTTACATGGTTGTGCCTCCCACTCTTATTGAGCACGCAAAGAGCAGCAAAGTCTTACTTGATTACGGTTTACCCTGGCTGGATCAAGTTATTCTGACAGATTTCATTAGCAGTGGAGGTTTCGAGAATCATATAAATCGACTCAGACAAACGTACATGAGCCGCCGAGATTGTTTAGTTGAATCATTACAAAACTCCTTTGGTGAGATCAATTTAAAGGGGCTTGAATGTGGAACCCATATTGTCTGGAATTTACCGGCTGAATCACCTGGCGCAGAAGAATTACAAAAACAACTTCGCCAGAAACAAGTAGGTGTTTATACGTTGCAACATAACACCATTTATAATTGGCGATCATTTAAAAATAACAACAGAATTATTTTACTCGGCTATGCTGCAATGACAAAAGGTAATATACGAAAAGGTGTTTCTCGTATCGCCTCGTCTGTTCAATAAATTTTCTCGCTTTTCAATATTAAAATATTCAGGTTTTTAAAAAAATGGTCTCAAATCATCGATTTAAATTGGTACCACATCATTTTTAATAATTGGTACTAATCATTCTCTAGTAAAGAGACATATTATCAATCCAACAAATGACTTAACACAGACAAGCAAGCGACAAATCTCCAGGGTAATAAATTATTATAATAATGATGCACAGATTACTGGCAGCTCTGGTAAATTAGGATACTCGCCATTAATACCTGAGAATCTGGTGTGAATAATAGATAAATTATATAGTTGATTGAAAACTTCAAAAAAATGGTTACATCGTAGTTCTTAAGAGACTCGACATCGATATAGTTGAGACCCGAACATCTTGCTATAATCCTGCAATTTTAGTTTGATTATCAGTTTAATAACCGTATTAAAACAATTTAGGTAAATATAAAAACAATGTCGAAAGCATCAGATTCTACTCTTAGTAAATGGCACGATCGTGCTTCAGAACTAGAAACAGAAATCAAAAAAGCTATTATTGGTCAAGATCATGCTATCAGATTGCTGACAATAGCCATTTTTGCACGCGGTCATGTATTACTCGAAGGTGACGTTGGTGTAGGGAAAACAACTATACTGCGCGCCCTTGCTCAAGTTCTCGGTGGTGATTATGAACGTATAGAAGGCACAATCGATTTGATGCCGAATGATCTTGTTTATCACACTTATATTAATGAAGAAGGTCGTCCTTCAGTTGATCCTGGTCCATTATTAAAATATGAAGAAAAACTTGCCACGTTCTTTTTCAATGAAATAAACCGAGCGCGTCCTCAAGTACATTCATTATTATTACGTGTAATGGCCGAACGAAGTGTAACCGCGTTCAATCGTGAGTATTATTTTCCCCATCTTCAAGTATTTGCAGATCGTAACCGAGTTGAAAAAGAAGAAACATTTGAGTTACCTGCAGCAGCGCGAGATCGCTTTTTAATGGAGCTGAATATCGCTATGCCGAGCGATCTGGATCTACAGCGACAACTAATGTTTGATACGCGTTTTTTTGACGTCGATAAATTGATCGACAGTTTGAAATCTGCAGTTTTACCTTTTGATCAGTTGAATGATATTTCCGCAATGATCCAACAACATATTAAGACGACACCAACGATAGAAAATTACGCACTTAATTTATGCCGCGCGACACGAAACCCGGCGGAATTTGGGATCAAGCTTGACGGTGTTGATATGAACAAAATGGTCATGTCGGGTGTAAGTCCTCGGGGTATGGGCATGTTAATGCGAGCCGCTAAAGTAGCTGCCTGGTTACACGAGCGCGATTCGTTAGTACCAGAAGATATTCACGCCGTCTTACACGAAACAATCGCTCACCGAGTCTTCCTGACACCTATCTATGAATTACATAGATCTGAACTAGTGCCGGCTCTGATGGAGCAGATCGTAAATCAAGTTGTAGCCCCTTAAAGTGAGTCTGGGAGAAGTACATTACCTGGTTCCATGGCGCGCAAGCGGTAGTTATCCTGGACATCATGCCAGCCTGCAAAAAGGAGGCGGTTTAGAATTTCGTAATCACGTACCTTTGATTGATGCGCCGGATCCACGACGCTTTGATATTCGTGCAAGTCTTAGAGATCCTTTTGAGCAGATAAGAGTCAGAGTCTACCAACAAACCAGCTCCATCCCTGTTTATATAATTGCAGACCTTTCAGCATCTATGAATTTTAAAGGTGCTAATTCCAAGCAAAAAGTACTCGCAGATTTTGTATCTTGTTTAAGTTATTCCGCATATCGAACTGGTGATAAATTTGGGTTTGTCGGCTGTACAGATAAAGACTCAGCTCTCTGGATTTCACCTCCGACTTTAAATAGAGCCGCTGGACATGAAATTGCGCAGCAACTGTACACAAAAAAACTAGAGGCAAAAAATTCAGAAGGTTTACTACATGCCGCTGAACAATTAGGTGGTCGTCGTGCATTAGTATTTTTAGTTTCAGATTTTCACTTTCCTGAAAGTTTGTTAGAGCAAACACTGGCATCTCTGGCTTATCATCACGTAGTACCTGTAATGTTATGGGATCGGCATGAGCATGAGAACTTACCCGAATTTGGGATTGCCAGAGTCACTGATCCAGAAACTACGAGAAGCCGAATGTTATTAATGCGGCCAAGTTTAAAAAAACGTATTCAACAAACTTTTGAAGATAGGCGCGAAAAGCTTTTCGATCTTTTTGGGGAGTACGGGCGAAGTCCTTTATTGTTAGAGGATGGTTTTAATTCAGATGAGGTGACACATTATTTCTTCGGTTAGAAAAAATATTTTTGCTATTCGAGCAAAAAACTTATCAAGATCTATTATTACAGGTTTTTTATTTGCGATATTTTCCGCGAATGTAAACAGTAAAATTGATCAACTCGATATTCAACAACCGCGATCATTTGGTTATCAGATTGGTGATAAATTTGAGCGAGTGATCCATTTAAAATTACAACTGCCTTATGTGCTTGATGAAAAATCATTACCGGCGGCAGGCAGATTGTCTGAATGGTTAAAACTAGAAACTCCAATAGTTAATTTTGAAATGTTGGAAGATTCCCCTCAATATTCGATCAAATTAGTTTATCAAATCGTCAATGTAAAACCTGATCTGAAAGATATACCGGTTTCATCACACATACTGACGTATAAAAATTCCATATCAGATGAAAACAGTGATGCCAGTGATGAAAAATTTAATATTTTAATTCCAACAACGCGAATAGGAATTTCAACGTTAACTGATCGTTCAAATAACAATTTAGAAGCAGACGTACAGCCTTCTTTACTTCAAACTGACAATTCCAGATTAATGCTTTTTTTATTATTGTTCTTGAGTAGTTTCGTTGGGCTGGCCTATCTGAAATGGGGCATGCCATTGTTGTCAAAAAACCACCCTTTTGCGAATGCCTATAAAGCACTCAATAATAAGCGTCACATCAAATGGAATGATGTTCGCCATCGTCAGGCTTTAGAAGAAATACATAAGGCTTTTAATCAAACTGCGAAAAGAACTGTCTTTATCGAAAAGCTAGATAATTTTTTTGATGAAAATAAAAAATTCACGCCATTGAGATCTTCAATTGAAAATTACTTCACTTATTCCAGAAAATATTTTTTTGAAGGACTAACGGATCAAGAAAATGATGAATATACGTTACCTGACTTGATCAATTTTCTAGAGCAGTGTCGTGATATTGAACGCGGTATTGTCTAATGTTTGGTTTTGCACATCATTCAGGCCTGTTATTATTACCACTAGCTTTATTACCGTTTTTATTACACGGTCAAAAAAGTGTTTCGTACTCATCATTAGCACTGCTTCCACCTGATCGACTTTCTGATCTAGCCACCCTGCTATTGCGCTTGTTTGCATCACTTTGTATTACCGCTCTTGTATTTGGAATTTCTGGTCTTTTTCAATCTGAAAAAACGATCGAACGAATCGGTCAAGGTGCACAAACCGTTTTATTGTTAGATAGCAGTGGCAGTATGGACAAGCCTTTTTATGACAAAAAAAAGAACAAGACCGCAGCTGAAAGTGTCGCAAAATTTGGGACATATGAATCTAAAGGTCAAACGGCACGTCGTGTACTAGCCGACTACGCATCACAACGACAGCAAGACATGTTTTCATTATTTGTATTTAGCAGCAACCCAATTGCAGTACTACCACTAACAGAAAAACAAGATCTCGTTCAAGCAGCGATAGCGGCTGGAAGCATTGAGAAAGGACTTGCTTCGACAGATCTTGCCGCAGGATTAATTCGATCTCTGGATTTTTTTGAAGATAAACCATTCGCAGGCTCACGTATTTTGATGTTGGTTTCAGACGGGGCTGCTCGGCTATCTATGGTTGCCCAGGAAAAAATAAAATACTTAATGGAAAAGCATCGGGTTACTTTATACTGGTTTTATTTACGCGGTTATAATGGGCCAAACCTGTTTGAAGAAGTGGATAAAGAAGCAAATGAAAAATCCACGCCCGAACAAATAGTGCACAAGTTTTTTTCTGAAATGAAATCACCCTACCGAGCATATTCAATAGAAAATCCTGATGCTTTAAATGATGCGGTAACTGAAGTAGGTAAGCTACAAAATTTACCAATTCATTATCAAGATATTATTCCTAAACGCGATCTATCAAACTGGTGTTATGGATTAGCTTTTACATTGTTACTTTTATTAACCGCTGCAAAATTATTTGAGATCCAACGATGGCGCTAAAACAACCTTTAATGATTTTATGTATTGTGATTGCCTTATTATCTGGCACAGCATTGATCTATGAACTTGAGCAATGGAATCAAACTCAAAATTACAACAGCGCAATAAAAGAAAATAATTTTCTTGAAGCCGGTGAAAATTATAAGGGAACAAACGGATTATTTTCTATGGCATACGCTCAGCAACAACAAGGTCTTTATCAAGAAGCTCGCGTAATTTACGCAAAGCTAGAAAAAGATGAAACGTTACGTCAAAGTGCCATGTTCAATATGGCTAATACTTACCTTCAACAAGCACTAGCTGAAGATCTGGAAAAAAATGCTGATCGTGCAATGCCTTTAGTTGAACTTGCAAAAACTAATTATCGTAAATTACTAACGATAAATAGCCATCATTGGGGAGCAAAGTATAACCTCGAACGCGCACTCCAAACTCTTCCTGACGCCAGTGAATTCGTTAGTGAAAAAGTTGAAGGCGCAAGAAGAGCTGCACGTACCGTTCTCTCCTCAGATTCTGAGGATAACTTACCGTGAGTCTATCAATAGTTGCTAGTTGTCTATGAAAACATTACCAATGATATTACGTAGACCACAAGTAATATTAATGCTAATTGCATTGCTATTACTTGTTATAACTTTCACGAAACCCACCCTTGAGCTTGAACGATCTTCCTATCGATATGTTTTTGTTTTTGATATATCACAAAGCATGAATGTGATGGATGTGCCAGAAACGGATGAATCAATTACACGCCTGGAATATGCAAAAAAAATGACGCTAGAAGCACTATCGGAAATGCCCTGTGGAACCGAAGCTGGTCTTGCATTATTTACAGGTCACCGTGCATTTTTATTAATCACTCCGGTTGAAATTTGTAACAGCCACCGCGAACTGTCCGTTATGATTAACAATATCGATTGGCGTATGACATGGAAGGCTCGTAGCGAAATTGCAAAAGGATTATTCAAAAGCATTACATTGCTTGAAAAATTAGATCAAACCACTCGACTCGTATTCATAACTGATGGTCATGAGTCACCACCAATCAATCCTGAAATACCACCACGTTTCCCTGGCGAATTAGGAAAAATTAACGGCCTGATTGTAGGCGTTGGAGGAAACGAACCTGTCCAAATCCCGAAATTTAATAAAAAAACTGGCAAAGAAGAAGGCTTCTGGGAAGAAAAAGACGTACAACATACCGATGTTTACAGCCAGGCAAATGCTGGAGCTGACACAGTGACTACAGGTACGGAACATTTGTCGTCACTACGGGAAACGTATCTTGAAGGCTTGGCGGATAAAACCGGATTGATCTATCATCGCCTTGGAAGTTCAGAAGATTTATTCGATGAGATGGAAACTCGAGATCTTAGTATTCCTAAAACGAGTACCGCTGACATGCGCTGGTTATTTGCACTAGGTGCTTTATTGTTATTTATCGCGACTTATTTTATTGAGTATTTTAAGAAATTAAAATTTTTAGATCGTTAAATTTGTTGCGGTTTATTCTTTCATTAATTTTCGAAAACACTTTCTTTGAAAATAATCTGCTTCTTAATTTAACGGTAAATAAAAAGCACGGTTAGTTCTAATTCAGTCTTTACTTTTAAAAAAACGATCCACCTCAATTTGCTCATTTACTCTTCGCATCGCAGGCAATGATGATAAAAAGGTTCGGCCATAAGATTTAGTTGAAATTCGAGGATCACAAATCATCAATACGCCCGAATCGTTGACATCGCGGATCAAACGACCTACTCCTTGTTTGAGAGTTATTACGGCTTCGGGCAATTGATACTCCATAAATGGATTTTTACCTTGTTTGCGCATCGCATCCAAGCGGGCTTGCATTACCGGCTCGCCCATTGAGGCGAAAGGTAACTTGTCGATAATAACGCAAGACAACGCTTCACCGCGCACATCAACGCCTTCCCAAAAACTGCTAGTCCCTAACAACACAGCTGAAGGCGTATTTCGGAAACGCTCAAGCAACTCGGCTTTAGGGGCTTCACCCTGAATGAGTAAAGTAAAATCAAGTCTCGCGGCAAATAATTCAGCCGCTTCTTTTAAAGCTCGATGGCTGGTGAAAAGTACAAATGCCCTGCCCTGACTTGCTTGTAAAACAGGAACTGAAGCGTCAACAACAGTTTGCGTATATGAAGGATGATTTGGCTCCACTCCAAGCTTGGGCAGATACAATAAAGCCTGGTTAGGATAATCAAAAGGACTGTCCCAAAGCTTAGTCACTGCATCATCTAAACCCAGTCGATGAGTAAAATATTTGAAGTTTTCCCCAACGGCTAACGTTGCAGAAGTAAAAATCCAGGCACACTGATAACTTTCTCGACGTGCTTTAAAAACGCTTGAGATCTCTAATGGTGTGATGTTTAAAACAAACGCGCGTTGATAAGTTTCGAACCACTGGATCGTACCCTCAGAGCCTTCTTGCTCAGCTTCACTCTCTTTTTCAAGTCGTTGTTGATCAGAAAACAATATCAACCGACCTAATAGAGCTTCCGTTCGTGTTAAGCAATTTTCGATCGCCCGGCCTCTTTCGGCGGCTGGTTTCAAGCAATCTCTTATGAGCTGCAATCCTTCGATTAGATCATTTAGTCCAAGCTTTACCTCCGGTTTGTTTTTGATTTCATGCCAGGGTGCTCGTTGCTTCGCCCGACCCAAAGCCAAACGAAAATCTTTTGCCAGCTTTTCGAGATCATTTCCCGCATCTTCAATGTTCGGCATGTCTGATGCTTCGCGTAGATAAGCAGCGAAGACATCTCTTGAAAGATCTAATAATTGACGGCTGGTAACACTGCTACCAAAAAATTGTGACGCGATATCATGTAATTGATGCGCTTCGTCAAAAATTACTGCTTCTGCACCCGGCAAAACTTCTCCGAAACCGCCTTCGCGTAACGACATATCTGCCATAAAAAGATGATGGTTGACGACCAATACATCGGCATCATTCGCTTCTTTACGTGCTTTGTAGACATGACAATCGCTAAATTGTGGACATTCCTGACCCAGACAATTATCCGCATTGGAAGTCACCATCGGCCAGATCATCGAGTCTTCTGGTACTGAACTAAGTTCCGACACATCCCCAATCGTGGTTTTCTCAGCCCACTCATTGATACTCGTTAGCTGCACATAAAGTTTGGAAGTCATCGGATTACCTTGACCTCCGGCTTCGCCTAAACGATTCAGACAAAGATAATTTGCTCGGCCTTTTAAAAGTGCAATACTGATCGGTAATTTAAGTGCCTCTCTAATCACTGGAAGATCACGATGGAAAAGTTGATCTTGAAGATGCTTGGTTCCGGTTGAAATGATCACTTTCTTGCCAGACATTAATGCCGGAACCAGATAAGCAAAGGTCTTACCGGTTCCTGTCCCTGCTTCACCGATCAAAATCCCATTTTGATCCAGAACCTCGCCAATCTGATCAGCCATTTCCTGTTGTTGCAAGCGCGGAGAAAAACCTTCAATGCTATTCGCGACAGGTCCAGTTTCACTAAGAATTTCTGATGACTTTTTCATCTTAAATTTTCTCGATTGGAAAAGGTAAAACTTCGGCCAATGAATTCTTCTCATGCATTATCATCAACAATCGATCAAGTCCTAATGCGACTCCTGCACATTCAGGTATTCCTTCATCCAAAGCGTTAAGTAACTTTTGATCAATTTGCATTGGTTCCATTCCCTGTTCTTGTCTTTGCTTATTTTCATTTTCGAATCGCTTTTCTTGTTCAACCGGATCGATCAATTCTGTATAGCCATTGGCTAGTTCTATACCATTTATGATCAATTCGAATCGTTCAGATATATTCCCCCGAACTTTAGCCATTGCAGCTTGATCTTCAGGAAAGTCATAGAGGAAAACTGCTTTGTCTAATTTTGGGAGAACTTGATCGATCAATATCAAATCCAGCAGATCATTTTTAGTCATAATTCCGGAAACATTTCCAGCGGTTTTAGACAAATCTTCAACCGTCGTAATAAATGGATCAATTTCGATTGTTAGTAAAAAAGCATCTCGATAAGTTATCCGCATAATTCCTTTTATTTCTGTGACTTTAAGGATCAATTCCTCAACTTCATCCATTAGTTGGAGATAATCTAAATCTTCCCGATACCACTCAATCATTGTAAATTCCGGATTATGCAAACGACCTTTTTCATCGTCACGAAAGGCCTTGCAAATCTGATAGATAGATCCTGACCCCGCAGCTAATAACCGCTTCATCGCAAATTCTGGTGAGGTTTGCAGATAATATTTTTGGTCGTTTATTGTCGTAGACAGATTATGTAGATGTGGATCACAAACACCTGTT
>JBGCGE010000008.1:0-4867 GCA_045110495.1 Gammaproteobacteria bacterium | reverse complement strand
TGCCCGCGGCTGATCTTTCACGGTTTTTGGAGGAAGTGCGAAAGCAGGAACTAGAGCCGTTACCACAAGAAGAGCAGGTTAAAAATAAATCAGAAGAAATTGATCTAATGGAGATCCCTTCCCATAGACAACAACTTACATCTGTTCATCGAAGAGCAACATTACAAGAAGCAAGAGAAATTATGGAAGCTTCAGAAGTTGAGGCGCTTTTTGTTATTCGTATAAGCGCACTATTAAACGATCAAGATGGTGATCTAATCCAGGGTATTATCGATCGGGAAGCGATAGAAAAGAGCTATCGTTCATAACAGGCTATAAATCAGGTAGATAGAAAATCGTAATTATTTTTTTGATCAAGATAAAGAGTAAAGTAATCGATAAAAGCAGGTAACTTAAGTTTTTCCTGTTTCTTGACGAAACATTATCAAGCTTAAGACCCTGACAAACTTCTACTTAGGGTCGAAATTTTAAATAAAACTCAAGAGCTCTCGTTTATATGAAAAAGTTACTCATAGGTATTGTTTTGATCATCCCAGTACTTTGGGCAGGTATAACCATGTATGCATCAAATCAAACGGAAGAAATGTTTGATGATGTATTGGCCAAAGCCAGTCAGCAATACACAGAAAACTTGCCCTTTATTAAAGTACAGAAACAGTCCTACGAAAGAGGCTTTACTACTAGTCTGGCAAAATCGGTAATGGTAATTGATCTGGGATTTTTCGACGAAAATGAAGAGTCCATTGAGGTTGTTTTTAATACTAAAATTTTTCATGGGCCAGTAATGGTGACGCCGAAGGGAATAAAGTTTGGTACTAGTTATACACAAATAACCCTCGATCAATCATCCCTTTCTGACGATGTTCGAGAGATGGTCAGTTGGTTTTTTTCAGAACAAGAACCGTTTACCTCTGGCATACAAACTGGTTTGGGTGAAATGGCAGAATTTGATCTCGAAGTAGCACCAATATCGATTGATGCAAAGGCAATAGCCAAGTTAAGTGGCGAAGATTATGACGCGGAGCATCCATTTAAAATGGCCGTGGCAGGCATCAAAGGCGACTTCACAGGAAATCTTGAAGGAACGCAATTAGTCGGAACCATTGACATTGGTGCAATAAATATGGAAGCCAAAGAAGAAGGCGAGAACATAAATATGTCTATGGCTCCTTCTTCGATTTTAATAGATATTAAGGAAGCATATAAAGGCACAATGATTGATGGGAATATCGTCATGAAGCTTCCTGAATTTTCATTTTCTGATGGATCAATTGAAGGTTTAAAGCTTCATGGAATGACGCTAACCTCAATCGCTAAAAATGAAAATGACAGTTTTTCTGGCAACGCAATATTTGATATTGAAAAATTGCTCGTTCCATCAACAGCTACAGGAATAAAACTTCCTCAATCAAAAGTGCATTTGAGTATGGGTATTAAAGGTTTTAATCGTGCGGATATTATTAAACTACTCGATGTCAGCCAACAAATGAATAAGACCCAGTTTGAAATGATGGGGAATAATAATTTAGAAGCGTCACAAGATGCCATGATGAAATCAGTAGCAGCTTATTTTTCTGTGTTGTCAGACACGATAAGACAAGGTGTTGGTACAAATAATTTGCTAGAAGTGAGTAATGAAACTGGCAAGGCATCTATTAATTTCGATTTGAATTATGCAGACACTAAAAGTTTGATGGAGCTCAAGACAGTTAGAGATTTGATCATTGCGCTTCAAGGACAATTAAACATCAGTGTAAGTAAAGGCATGATAGCTGGCACTCCAGCTGAAGAAGCGATTGGCATGCCGGTAGCAATGGGCTTTGCTGTCGACAAGGGAGAAACAATTGAATTAGATGCTGTTCTCGGTACCGGCGAAGTCAGTGTAAATGGTGAGCCTATGCCAATTCTAGATATGTTGGGTGATATGTTAGATCAGCCAATTCCATGGGAAGCATTGCAACAAGGAATGATGTTGTAATTATATTATTGCTTGTTTTTTAAAACTGAGAAATGGGTAGCTGATATTTTAATAAGCTTCGAGCAAATACCGAAGCTTTCTTATTGGAAAATCGATCTATTTATTACATCTGAGTGTATATATTTAGATCTGATTGGAACTAGGCTAGCATTAAACCCGTAGATTCTTTATGAGGAGTTTTGATCATGGTCAAGGCATGTAATAGATCTGCGGCACAATCGAAACGGTCTTCAGGGCTTTTAGCCAGTAACAGATCTATAATCGGTTGATAATCTTTTAGTAAAGCTGGCAAGGTTGGGACAGGATCATTCAGGTGAGCGTAAAATATCTTCATTAAAGAGCCACCCCGAAATGGTTTCTTACCAGTTAACATCTCATAAAACACAGCGCCAAGACTATATAAGTCAGCCCGCCGATCAACCTTCTCATCATCAATTTGTTCTGGGCTCATGTAATAAGGTGAACCGAGAATAATTCCTTTCAGTGTCAACCCATAAGATTGTTCCATCACCCTCGCAATACCAAAATCTGAAATTGCAAGTGAATCATCTGAACGGAATAAAATATTTCTTGGTTTTATGTCTCTGTGGACAATATTTCTTTCATGGATCATTTCTAATCCTTGAACCATCTGAATAAAATGATCGATGGCTTGAGACGTATCTATACCTTCAGATATTTTTTGTGATAGATCACCATTAGGGAAATATTCCATAATAATGCAAACATAATGACTACTTACGACCCTGTCTTTGATATTTGCAATACTCGGATGATTTAAATGTTTTAAGAGATCGTATTCCTGATCAAACCGTTTAACAGCCTTACAATCAGTTTCGTCATCTGGATCAAAATCAAGAATTTTTATAACCACGAATTCATAATTGACCAGGTTTTGCGCCAGAAAAACGGATGACATTCCGGTATGACAGATCTTTTTGATTAGTTTGTGATTTGGGATTGAGTAATTTTCTAGCATATCCGTATTGTTTTGAACTCATCCTTGAGAAGGTTTGATTAAGATAAAAGCACTAATATCTCTAGCTCCATAGAGGGTTGTCGGCATATTCAACACAATCCTTTAGCTAAAGGATTGCAAAGAAATTAGCCAAGCGGAATTTATTTCAGTATTCTTTAATAATCTTGCTTGAATAAATTAGCAGTTGAAGGTAACATTCCGCGCCTGAACAAGTGCGGGGTGGAGCAGTCTGGCAGCTCGTCGGGCTCATAACCCGAAGGTCGTAGGTTCAAATCCTACCCCCGCTACCAACAATAAAGGCCCCGCTATCGGGGCTTTTTATTTTGTGGGATTTAAGGGATGCATAATGATAGTTCGCCGCTTTATAAATTGCTCGATTCCAGTATTTCTGGATTGGGTTATGAAATGCTGGGGTTTGAACAAGTTCAAGACACTGGCGGTGCCGTTTTAAGGATCTATATTGATCATGAAAATGGTATTGTAATAAAGGACTGCGAAACTGTTAGCCGACATATTAGTGGCGTGCTTGATGTTGAAGATCTAGTGAGGGGACAGTACTTTTTGGAGGTATCCTCTCCCGGTGTAGACAGACCATTATTTAAATTAGAGCATTACGAAAAATATCGAGGCTCAATGGTTAAGATTAGACTGACCAGAATATTTAATGGCCGACGCCGTATCAAAGGCGAGTTACGTGGAGTCGATGAACAAGATGTTATTATTGCGGTAGACGATTCTACTGGTCAGGAAGAAGAAATAAGTATTCCGTTCAACATGATTGATAAGGGACGGTTAATAGCGAAAGAGTTATAAAATCGTATATCTTAAGAAAATATGACGACAAGAGTGATTATATGAGCAAAGAAATTCTAACAGTTGTTGATGTGGTTTCGAACGAAAAAGGCGTCTCCAGAGAAGTTATTTTTGAAGCATTAGAAGAGGCTTTGGCTGCGGCGACTCGAAAATTTCACAAGGCGGATCTTGCCGTTAGAGTGAGTATTGATCGCACAACTGGCGACTATGAGGCTTTTCGACGTTGGGAAGTGATCGATGGCGACGCGCCAGTTATCAACGAAGAAGGTGAAGTTGATGAGTTTGCTCCAGAACGTGAAGTTTTCTTTGAGGATATCGTTAAGGAAAAACCTGAGTTAAAACTTGGTGATTTTATAGAAGAACCTATTGAAGCTGCAGAGTTTGGTCGAATTGCGGCACAGACGGCAAAGCAGGTTATCGTCCAAAAAGTTAGAGAAGCCGAACGTGCTCAAGTGGTCGAAGCCTATAAAGATCGTGTCGGCGAATTGATCATGGGGACGGTAAAAAGAGTTGATCGTGGAAATATTATTCTTGATCTTGGTGGAAATGCAGAAGCCTTCATTCCTCGTGAAGACGTCATCTCAAGAGAGTCGGTAAGATCTGGTGACCGATTGCGTGGTTATTTAAAAGAGGTGCGATTTGAAAAAAGAGGTCCACAACTTTTTGTCAGTCGTACTGCAAATGAATTATTGATCGAACTATTTAAGCTTGAAGTCCCAGAAATCGGAGAGAATTTGATCGAAATTCTGGGTGCATCAAGAGATCCTGGCTTACGTGCAAAAATAGCCGTTAGATCAGAAGATCCACGAACAGATCCAGTCGGTGCGTGTGTTGGAATGAGAGGCTCCCGAGTTCAGGCTGTTTCAAATGAACTAGGCGGTGAGCGCGTTGATATTATTCTATGGAATGATAATCCAGCCCAGTTCGTCATAAATGCAATGGCTCCAGCGGAAGTAGTCTCAATTATTGTAGATGAAGATTCTCATAGTATGGATGTCGCAGTCGTTGAAGATCAATTATCGCAAGCGATTGGTCGTGGCGGACAAAACGTACGCTTAGCGAGTCAGTTAACTGGATGGCAGATTAATGTCATGACA
>JBGCGE010000007.1:0-117872 GCA_045110495.1 Gammaproteobacteria bacterium | reverse complement strand
GATGACTAAAAAATTAACATTATTAATCATAGATGATGATCCAGATACTCGTAAGCTGATAGAGCATTCTTTATCGAATGAAGTATTTGACTTTCTTCATGCCGGAAGCGGCGAATTAGCGCTTGAGATAATCGAACAAACACCTCCAGATTTGATCATGCTTGATGTCATTATGCCCGGAATTGATGGGTTTAATACATGTGTGCAGATCCGTGACCACGAAAAAGGAACCCCTGTTCCAATACTGATCATGTCATCTCTTGATGATATGGACTCGATCAATAACGCTTACAATGCTGGCGCAACCGACTTTGTGATCAAACCCTTTAATCCAACATTACTTCAATACCAGATTAAATTTTTGCTTAAATCTAAACGAATCCATGAAGAATTAAAGAGTACACAACAACGATTAGATACCACTCAACGAATAGCAAACCTGGGGCACTGGGAGTGGTCATTTAATGACAATATTGTCACTTGGTCTGACGAAGTATGTCAGATTATGGGCTTCACTGCGTCAACAAAGTCAGCTAGCCACTACGAGATGGCAAATAAAATTCATGTAGACGATGCTGCCCGTGTTAAAGATTTGATCAAGAGTGTTATTCAGCAGAAAACCGGCTATCAGGTGGAGCATAGAATAACCTTACCGAACCATCAGATAAAAACGGTATTACAAGAGGCCAAAATATTATTAGATAGAAAGGGTAATGTTGAAAAAGTTGTCGGTACTTTACAAGATATTACTGATCAAAAAATGTCCGAAGACAAAATTAAAACGCTTTCATACTACGATAAATTAACCGGTCTCCCAAATAGAAAACTTCTAAAACGATTACTCAAAAAATATATTCAAAAAGCACATCCCAAACAAGCTATACCTGTACTAACGATCACTCTAGACAGATATAAGTTAATCACAGATTCTTATGGGCACGCGTTTGGTGAAAGCCTGATTAGAAAGATTGCAATAAGATTAATTCGTAGTGTTAAAGACTCCGTATATTATGCTCGAAACGACTATGAAAACATCTTTCAAAAACCAAATCTTAAAAAACATCTAACCATTGCACATTGTGGTGGGGATGAATTTGTTGTTCTTTTACCAGAAATTTCCGAGGTGGATGACACTGCACTTATTGCAAAAAATATAACTGACAGTTTATCCAAACCTTATCTTATTGATGGACAAGAAGTTCGAGCCACAGCCAGCATTGGAATTAGTGTTCACCCTGTTGATGGAAAAGATTCTGATGCGCTATTAAAAAGTAGCGCGACGGCTCTATATCATGCAAAAAGACAAGGTGGAGACGGTTACAAATTTTATACCGCGAAAATGAACACCAGAGCCTTTGAACGTTTGACGTTGGAAACACAACTTCGCCGAGCGATTGACGAAAACCAGTTTATTCTTTTTTACCAACCAAAAATGTCTTTATCGACAAATAAATTAGTTGGTATGGAGACACTTTTACGTTGGGAACATCCAGAGTTAGGCCTGATTTCACCCGATGATTTTATAAATGTTATTGAAAAAACCGGTCTTGTAATTTCTTTAGGCGAACGCATAATCAAAGCTGCCTGTGATCAAATAAAACAATGGGAAAGCCAAGGATACCAGCTGGCTCCAGTCGCAATTAACCTTTCGCCCGTCCAGCTAAGACAGAAGGATCTACATTTACGCATAGGCAGAATCCTGAAAAAAACAAAAGTCAAAGCTCAGATGATCGAATTTGAAATCACTGAGAACTCCTTGATGAATAATATTGATAGAACAATTTCAATGTTGAAAAAACTCCGTCTACTTGGAACTCAGATCTCTCTGGATGATTTCGGGACAGGTTATTCTTCATTAACTTATCTGAAACATTTTCCAGTAAACAGTTTAAAAATAGACCGTAGTTTTGTTGAAAATGTTACAAGTGATCAAGATGATGCCGCTATCATTAAAGGTGTGACGGCCATGGCGCACAATATGCAATTAGAAGTAATTGCTGAAGGTATAGAAGATCAAGAACAACTCACTTTTTTGAAAAATATTGGTTGTGATTATGGACAAGGATATTTTTATAGCGAACCTGTAGATGCCAAAACATTTACAAAAAAATTCATGCGTAAAATTGATCATGATGATGTTATAACACTTGGCGAAACGACTAACTCATAATTACTTTCCATGCCTGAAAAAAATAACAAAGAACTAGACAGTTCAGATACCCTGCTTGAATTCCCATGTCAATTTAGCATTAAAGCCTTTGGTATCCATGAAAATGAATTTGATCTTCTGGTGGTAGAAATTGTTACAAATCATCTCAATACATATTTAGATTATTCAGTTACTAAACGTGAAAGCAGTAATGGAAAATATTTGTCCGTCAGCATAACCATCACCGCCGAGAGTAAAGCACAACTCGATGATATTTATAATGACTTAAGTGACCATGAAAGAGTCACAATGGCCCTGTGAAAATACACATCAAACAGCTTGGTCTAACCGAATATATTCCCACTTGGGAAGCGATGCGAGAATTCACACAACAACGCAATGAAAACACTCCAGATGAAATCTGGTTATTAGAACATCCGGCAATTTTTACACAGGGACAAGCGGGGAAAGAAGAACATATTTTGGATCAAGGTTCTATTCCCGTTGTTCAGATCGATCGTGGTGGTCAAGTGACTTATCACGGCCCCGGACAGTTAATCTGTTACGTTCTGCTTAACCTTCGCCGACTTGATTTAACAATAAAAAAACTGGTGAGCTTATTAGAGCAATCTATTATAGATTTACTAGAAAGTTACAATATAATTTCAGAGCGCCGTGATAAAGCGCCAGGTATCTATGTTAATCAAAAAAAAATTGCTGCACTAGGGTTGCGTGTACGTAAAGGTTGTTCATACCATGGCCTCTCTCTGAATATAAAAATGGATCTAGAGCCCTTTCAAAGAATTAACCCTTGTGGTTATGCTGGAATGAAGGTTACTCAACTGTCTGATTTGGTTTCCGAGCAAAATCTTAAAAACATTCACCTCGAATTGATTGGCATATTATGTGCTCACTTAAATTACCAACCTGAAGATATTAACTTGGAAACTTCATTGCCGGAATTCTTATTCATATGAAAACTGATCCTCATAAAGCCCAACGTGGTGCCGATAAAGTTTCACGTATTCCCATAAAGATTATTCCAACGGAAGGAAAGATTCCACGTAAACCAGCATGGATCAAAGCAAAAGCGCCTACCGATCCAAATGTATTAAGAATAAAAAATTTAATAAAAGAAAAAAAACTGAATACCGTTTGTGAAGAAGCTTCTTGCCCTAATCTCGGCGAATGTTTTGCGCATGGAACAGCAACCTTTATGATCATGGGCGAACTATGTACAAGACGTTGCCCTTTTTGCGATGTGGCACACGGGCGACCTCAACCATTAGATCAAAACGAACCTCAAAATTTAGCCGATGCAATTGAAACAATGGAGCTAAATTATGTCGTTATTACTTCAGTTGATCGGGATGATCTTCGTGATGGTGGCGGAGAACACTTTGCGAATTGCATTAATAAAATTCGCCAACAAAATGCAGAAATTAAGATCGAAATTTTAGTGCCCGATTTTCGTGGGAGAATGAAAAAAGCGCTTGATAATTTAGAACAAGGTTTACCCGATGTTTTTAATCATAATCTTGAAACAATTCCACGTTTATATAAACAAGTTCGCCCTGGGGCAGATTATCAATGGTCACTTGATTTGATCAAAGAATTTAAAAATCGTCATTCAACAGTACCGACCAAATCTGGTCTTATGCTAGGTTTAGGTGAAACACTAAATGAAGTAAAAGATGTATTACGCGATCTAAAAGATCATAACTGCGATATGATCACGCTTGGCCAATATTTGCAACCAACTCGCTACCATCTTCCTGTAGAACGTTTTGTAACTCCTGAAGAATTTGATCAATTACAACAGTTTGGAATCGAGCTTGGTTTTGACAATATAGCAAGTGCACCGATGGTTCGTTCTTCTTACCATGCAGATCTACAGGCAAGCCAACGATCAATTAATAACTCTGGCAAAACAACTGGTTAATAATAATTGGAAACATCCCTGCTTTACATTATCAAAGCTTTTATTCTACCGCCCGGGATAAATATTTTATTACTGATTTTTGGATTTATATTTTTAAATAAATATAAAAAGATCTGTTGTTTTTTTATTTTCTTTTCGATAGCTTCTTTATTTCTTTTGAGCACTAATATAGTTAGCCGACAATTAGCGGCCACACTCGAAACAACAACTCCTCTCCAACCTGAAATATCTTTATTATTTGAACAGACTGGATCCCAACCACAAGCGATTGTTGTGCTCAGCGGAGGTCACTATGATGTCATGCCTGAATATGGAATATCGGTTCCACAAGCCAGCGTACTTGAACGAATAAGATATGCAATGCATATTCAAAAACAAACTGAATTACCTTTATTGATCTCTGGTGGAAAAGTATTTCCAACCAGTAAATCAGAAGCATGGATTATGAACCAGGTATTGCTTAATGACTTTAAAACTGAAGCAAAATGGTTAGAAGAAAAAAGTCGTAATACCGCAGAAAACGCCAGGTATAGTTTTGATATTCTTAGCCAGGAAAAGATCAAGCATATTTATCTTGTAACTCATACTTCACACATGGGCAGAGCCGCAGATATTTTTCAAAAACATGGTTTTATCGTGACACCCGCACCAACAATTTTTTTATCTAAAGAAGGTGATATGCCAGACTTAATGCGGTGGCTACCGACATCTAACTTTTTAGCTTCAAGCCGTAATAGTTTGCATGAAATACTTGGTCACTGGTGGTACAAACTACGCCATCACTAAGCCTATTATTATTATATTTATCTTGAATATTTTTAAACAGCAAGTAATTCAATTATCAACTAGCACTTAGATAATAATTAGCTCAGCTCTTAATGCACCTGATTGTTTTAATGCTTCCAGAATAGCGACCAGATCACCCGGCGCAGCACCAACACTATTAACCGCATTGACGATATCTTTTAAAGATACACCGGGATCGAAAAGAAACATTTTTGCATCTTCTTGCTCAACCAGAATATCTTGATTGTCGATCACAACGGTTTCACCATTTGATAAAGGTTCTGGCTGACTGACGATAGGATTATTACTGATCGTTACCGACAAACTGCCATGCGTTACAGCAGCCGCAGAGACAACCACATTCCGACCAATAACAACCGTTCCCGTTCTTGCATTGACAATAATTTTTGCCGCAGCTTGACCAGGAGTGAAAGTAAGGTTTTCTACTAAAGAAACAAAACTCACGCGCTGTGCATTATCTTTTGGAGCAATAACACTGATAGAAGATCCATCAATAGATACTGCACTACCCTGCCCTAAATTTTCATTAATTACTTCAGCCATTCTTGTTGATGTCGTGAAATCAGGTTCGTGTAAATTAAAAACGATATGATTGCCATGTCCAAACGAGTTTGGTACTACTCGTTCAACCGTCGCACCATTTGGTATACGACCGACACTCGGAATATTCACCGAGATTTTTGATCCGTCCGATGATTCTGCACCGAAACCACTGACGACTAAACTACCTTGAGAAATCGCATAAACCTGGCCATCTGCTCCTTTCAAAGGCGCCATTAATAAATTGCCGCCTCGCAGACTTTTTGCGTTACCCAGAGAAGAAACAGTGACATCAATTTTTTGTCCAGGTTTTGAAAAAGGTGGCAACGTTGCATGCAACATAACAGCCGCAACATTTTTCAATTGCGGATTCACATCAATCGGAATCGTAACGCCTAATTGGTTGAGCATGCTTTTTACACTCTGTACGGTAAAAGGCGTTCCATTTGTTTTATCACCCGTTCCATCAAGACCAACAACAATCCCGTAACCGACTAACTGATTATCACGAACGCCGGAAATAGAAGTGAGATCTTTTATTCTCTCGGCCATAGAGTTGCTGGCAAACAAAATAAAAAATAGACAGAGAAAAAGTTTACTTAAGGTTGTGGTTTTTGCAGATAATTTCATTAGTAAATCCTAGAACAGGCTCCATTTGCCGATGAAGAAACGCGCTAACCAACCCATTCTATTGGAATCAGCGATTGTCCCATCACCACTATAAACAATCGTAGCATCGGCGAGCTTGGTTGATGCGAGTGTGTTGTCCGGCCCGATATCATAAGGACGAACAATACCGGCAATTTTTATGTATTCATTACCTTCATTAAAATTCAAACGCTTTTCACCGCGAACAACCAAATTTCCATTAGCTAATACATCGGAAACTGTGACCGTAATATCACCCGTTAAGCTATTACTTTGGTTACTTATACCAGTCCCACTAAAACTATGATCGGAACTCAGTTCAGTTTGTAAAGTATTATCATCATTAGTGACTAGCGGGATGAGGCCAGAAGTACTAAATAGGGGAGTTGATCCATAAAGCGTTGGGTTAGTAACAGAGGTTTCTTGTGTTCGAGCTGTATTAGTAATCGCCGATTTTGTAGCGTTTGTTCGTTCTTGCAAATTAATTGTAATAGTATCTCCAATCCGTCGTGCTTTTAGATCTTCAAATAAAATGATTTCCTGACCCGCTTTATAGATCCCTCCCGTCACCAGTTCTTCATTTTGCTCATAACGATAATCCACCACCGGTAAGCTTGGAGCAAATTCCGGATCATGTTTTGGAGCGGAACTACAACCCGTCAGCATACTTAGCGCAAAAAAAAGTACCGCGCAGTTGCTAAAAAGAAGAAGGAATTTTTTATTCATAATTGATCTCGTTTTTTTCTTAATCAGGTAAAAAACTATAAGTTTTGACCTACGTACTGCAACATTTGATCCGTTGTGGATATTGCCTTGGAATTCATTTCATAGGCACGTTGTGTTTCAATCATATTGACTAGTTCTTCAACGACATTAACGTTAGAGCTCTCTAATGAACCTTGTGTTAATGTTCCTAAACCTTCCGTACCTGGAATAGCAGATGTAGGTGCACCACTGGATAGTGTTTCTCTAAATGCATTTTCACCTATCGGTTGTAAACCCGCAGGATTAACAAAATCGGTTAGATTGATCGTACCAATGTTCCTCGGTTCATTTTCACCAGCAAATTGTGCTGTCACTATGCCATCAGAGCCAATAGAAACACTTTGGGCGCCCTCTTCAATAATGATCGAATCATTCAATAGTTGATATCCAGACGATGTTACTAAAGCGCCATCTTCACCTCTAAGCTCAAACGAACCATCACGTGTGTACCCTGAACTTCCATCTGGTAATTGAATCTCAAAAAAACCTCTGCCTTGAACCGCCAGATCCAGCGAGTTTCCTGTCTGCACCATATTTCCCTGTGCGTGAATTTTTTCGGTCGATACGGTTCTAACACCTGTTCCTAACATAAGCCCCGATGGCAGCACTGAGTTCTGTGATGATGAAGCCCCGGGTTGACGAACCGTTTGATACATCAAATCTTCAAATGATGCTCGGCCACGTTTAAAACCAGTTGTACTGACATTGGCCAGATTATTTGAGATAACACCCATTCGCGTTTGCTGGGCGTCCAATCCTGTTTTTGCGATCCATAAAGCAGGTACCATCTTAAATCTCCTTTCTTAATTCTTTTAATATCTAAAAATTTATAAGTTCTAAATAAAACAACTCAAGTTCTATGCCAGAAATCTCTCTAAGGTTTTCTATGACACTCTCATCATTTGTGCTGAGGCAGAATCATTTTCTTCGACTGACTTCATTGCCTTAATCTGCATTTCAAACTGACGTTGTAAATTGATCATATTCACCATTTCACCGACGGCACTGACATTACTGGCTTCTAATGAACCAGGAATAACTCTGACAATCGCATCGGCCTGGGTCTGGCTACCATCCTTCATTCGGAATAAACCATCAGCGCCTTTTTGTAGATCAGAAAGTTGCGGATTAACTAATTTGATTCGATCAACTTGTGCAGAGGTATTTGCACCTTGACCTAGCGGTCTTATAGAAATAATGCCATCGACCCCTATTTGTAGAGATTCCGCTGGTGGTAAAGCAATAGGACCACCATCACCCAGAATCAATTGTCCGGCTCCATTTTCAAGCAATCCACTGGCATTCAGTTTCATGTCACCACGGCGAGTATAGGCTTCAGATCCATCTGCTGATTGAACAGCAATAAAACCATTTCCATTGATCGCAAAGTCAAGATCATTCCCTGTGTACTGCGCTGAACCTTGTCCATAATCAATTCCCGGTCGTTCAGTCATTGCATAAACCCGCGATGCATGTCCGTCACCAAACACTGGCATGCTACGAGCCGCGGCTAGATCAGCCTTAAAGCCTGTCGTATTCACATTAGCAAGATTGTTAGTAGCAATCGCCTGTGCATTCATGGTTTGCTTAGCGCCTGACATTGCAAGATAGAGCATTCGATCCATGGTTATTATCTATTCCCGGCCTATTTTTATTGGCCTATAAAATTATCTATAACTATCTAATATTGATTACGGTTTGTGAAAGCGTATCTGCGGTCGAAATTACCTGTGCATTTGCCTGGAAATTTCGTTGCGCTACTATCATTGCGACTAACTGTTCTGTCAGATCAACATTTGAATCTTCTAATGAACCAGCACTAATGGTGCCGACGCCAGATGACCCCGGTGCTGAACGTAAAGCTGCTCCAGAATCACCAGTTTCAACCCAGGAATTATCTCCCAACTGGGCTAGTCCCTGCGGATTAGGAAACTTGGACAAAACAACTTGTCCCTGAAGAACTGGTTTCCCAAAACTATAATTTGCTAAAATAGAGCCTTCACTATCGATACTAATACCACTAAAAAGTCCAGCAGCATTTCCATCTTGCGTTAATGAGTTTGGAGAAAAATCACTACCAAATTGAGTTGAACCAGAATAATCAGATGCTAAAGTCATTGCGGCTGCACCTGTAGGATTGAACGTTAAGGCGCCAATAGTACTTGCTCCAGCATCCAATGCCCCAGATGAGGTAAAAGCTAAAGTATGCGCAGGTGTTGATAATGCCCCTCCATCAAAAGAAACCTGACTATTCCAGGTATTAGCAGTTGCTGTCTTTTGATAATAGAAAGTCGCTAAGTGAGAATTTCCCAGAGAATCATAGACTGTCATCGATGCAGTATTGTTATAGCTAGCTGGAACTGCGGGATCGATTGCTACTGTGCCACCAACAGTCGTATCTGCTGCATTTGCATCAAGATTCAATTTAAGCGACATGCTTGTGGTTGCCACTGGATCAGATGTCTCGGAAGTAATTTGCATTGGCCCTTCAGCACCTGTGATATTTCCTGCTGAATCTGCCTGGTAGGTAATCAATTGTTGATTTTGAGCATTTACGATAAAACCATCTTTATCCAGGCCAAAGGCTCCAGCACGAGAATAAACTCGTGAACCCTGATCTTCTAGAACAAAGAAACCATCACCATCAATCGCCAGATCCATCGCATTATCCGTCGTACTGATATTCCCCTGACCAAATTGTTGCGAAATCTGTGAGACAGTAACACCACTGCCGGGGATGTTATCCGCAGTTCCCGTCTGGCTTACCGCATAAATATCAGCAAACTCTGCACGACCTTGTTTGAAACCAGCCGTATTGGCATTTGCGACATTATGTCCTATCGTTTCCAAGTGTACTTGCGCGGCTCTCATGCCACTTATTGCAGTTCGAAAAGGCATTCCTTATTCCTCCTGATTCTCTAAATTTACTGTACTTGTTTAACTTCATTAATTCCGATTGAACCTATTCCTGCCAGGTTCAACAAAGGACCACTTGCTCCCGACAATGTCACGCTATCGACTTTTGCCCTTAGCTGCGTGGCCATTAATTTGCTTTCACCATCAATTGAAGCTTCTGCACTAATTGAATATTTTCCTGCTGGAACAGCTGCTCCACTTTCATCCAGGCCATTCCATTTGAAGCTGACATCTCCTTCTGACTGAGCACCAAGCTTCAATTCTTTGACTACTTGACCAGATGTATTTTTGATCAAAAGATTAAGTTCACCTGTAGACCCACTTAACTCAATTGCACCTTCAACAGCACCTGTTTTAAAATCGACCGTTTTTGCTGGAACAAGTACTTCACGTCCAACTAGAGTTGAGGCCTGAAGCGCCTGATTTGACTGTAAAGAGCTGGAAAGCGAACTAAATGAATTCTGCAACTCAGTTATTCCATTAACAGTTCCAAATTGTGCTAACTGGCTAAGAAATTCAGCATTTTCCACCGGCTTAGTAGGATCTTGATTATTCAGTTGTGCGACCATGAGTTTCATAAAGTCGTCCTGACCAAGATTTTTATTATCTACTTTCTTCTGCGTTTGATTTATCGCAAGTGCTTCTATACCTTGCCCAACGCCATTAACTGGATTTTGCATTTTAATTACCTCTTATTAACCACGACCAATACGGAGTGTTTCACTCAGCATTTGCTTGGATGCGTTAACCATTTCTACGTTTGTTTGATAGTTTCTTGAAGCGGCGATCATATTTGCCATTTCTTCGATGATGTTGACATTGGGCCTGTAGATATATCCTTCTTCATCAGCAAGCGGATTGCCAGGTTGGAACTCCCTGTTTGGAGGAACTTGACTCTCGACAATACCTTCGACCCGAACACCACCGACAGTACCCGAATCTCCAAAATTAAAATCATCCATAATCGTCGCAAATACTGGATGTCTAGCCTGATAAGTTTTATCAATACTGCTACTAATTGCATCCGCATTTGCCATGTTGCTTGCCGTCACATTTAAGCGAACAGACTGGGCACTCATTGCCGTACCTGAAATATTAAAAACGTTCATTAATGACATTTTTATTCTCCTTTAATTGCGCTAAGCAATCCGGACACTTTCCCATTTAAAAATCTGACGCTCGCCTGATATTGCATTGAGTTTCGCGTGAATTCAGCTCGCTCTGTTTGTATGTCAACGGTATTGCCATCGATTGAAGGTTGCTCAGATTGACGATACATAAGATCCTGTCCCATCAATTCTGCTTCGCCCGATTGCATGTGATTTGCATTGGTCATCTTCATTTCTGATCGTCCACTAGCTGCACTTTCTAATGCTTGCTGGAAATCAAAATCACGAGCCAGATAATTCGGCGTCTCTGCATTTGCAATATTTGTTGCTAACACTTCTGCACGGTGTGTTCGCAAACTCATTGCTTTTGCATGTAGTCCGAAAGCGTTGTCTAAATTCATTAAATAACTCCAAAATATTTTCTATTCTGGTTGTTACATAGCATAGGCCATGCCATAAACAATTAATTCATTGTTTTCAACTAGTTAAAATCAGATCGAATGGCATTTATCGTGTTAAGCGGCAAGGGGTCGCCGAGTAAGCGGCAAAGGGTGGCATATCAATCAAGTTTAGATGGAGATTGCCGATATATATATACATCAGTGACATTACTAAAAGTTGTAATCATCAAATAATATGCACTATTCTCAAACGATAGCACTGAGATTAACTAAACAATCTTCAACAGTCGATCTGAAGAACACGTTTAAGAACGAGCTGGAAAGTTTATCTTTCATCAAAAAAATCAATGTTTATGAGATATTCAGTCTGCAAAAGAGTTTGTTTGATAAGAACAGTTT
This sequence comes from Gammaproteobacteria bacterium, assembly GCA_045110495.1. GTDB lineage: Bacteria > Pseudomonadota > Gammaproteobacteria > CAJXQU01 > CAJXQU01 > CAJXQU01. Next base: position 106,196 of record JBGCGE010000007.1, on the reverse strand, counting down.
AGAAATTTATGACAATATGGAAGAGGTTTCAGATCCTTATTGGTTAGAATATTGGCCTGAAAATGAATACGAAATCACTAAACCTGTCAGAATTAAATCTAATGTAATTTCGGCTGAAGGACAAATTGATCTCTATTTTCTCAGAGGATATGAACAAACCGTAAAATTGATCGAATTACATTCAAAACAAGCCTCTGAAATAGACGCCATAAATATTCAGTACCTCATTGATATTTATAAGAATCAGCTTGAGTTATTCAATAAGTTTGAGAGGGATCACTTAACTGGTCTCTATAATCGGCTTACTTTTGACGAAAAGGTGATGCAATTGATTCAATCAAATTATGTGGATGAAAGCCGCATGGTTGAAGAAGATTCACATAATTGGTTAGCTATTCTTGATATCGATCATTTTAAGAAAATAAACGATCATTATGGACACATGTATGGTGATGAAATTTTATTACTGTTCGCTGACATTATGAAAAATACTTTTCGTTTTAATGATTTGTTATTTCGCTACGGAGGTGAAGAATTTGTAGTTTGCCTGTTTAGAGTTAAGCAAGAAGGTGCTATTTCCGCAATGGAACGTTTTCGAAAAGCTATCGAAAATTATATCTTTCCTTCTGGTCGACGAGTCACTGTCAGTATTGGTTTAGCAAAAGTATTAGATAACGAACTCCCAACAAACCTGCTAGATCGTGCCGACACCTCTTTATATAAAGCTAAAGATACCGGTCGAAACAAACTTTGTATTTCTGAAATTAAAGAAAGTACAAACTCGGAATCTGATGAGATGGTCGAGCTTTTTTGATGTATTTAGTCAGAGTAGAATACTGCCCATCCTAATCGTACTTAATATATTTAAATCTTGCATCGTCAGGTGTTCCTTCTAACCCACTTTCTTCATCAAGCCCTGGTTGCCACATGATCACTTCTTCGATTTTTTTTGCCAATCCAAAATCTTTATTCGTAATTCCTTTTGCAGCATGATTCATTAGTTTCACAGTAACAAAAGCATATGACACTGTCAGATCTGGGTGGTGGAATCCTGCTTCAGCTAAATGACCGACCGTGTTCACGACCATCAATGTTCCTTTCCAACCTGATGTTTTATATTTACGTCGAATCCAGCCGTTTTCGTAGCTCCATTTCGGAAGTTGATCCTGGAGATAAGCTGTAATTTCTTCATCAGAGTAAGTCTCGTCTTTTTCTTTATTACGCCACTTCGCCATAGCCGTCTTCCTCATTATGAATGCTTGTACAGATCAGTTTCAAGAGAGACTCATCCAGATCTGTTTTTCGTTGATGCCCATCACAAAGCGCACCTCTAAAACCTAAATAATCCGGCTTATGTTTTGCTAAAGGTACAATATCTTCTTGCCTTAATGATCCGGCTAAACCTGTGATTAAATTTTGCTTTTTTGCATTTAAAATAAATTGCCCGATCTTTTGATCATTCATTACCTGACGGAGTGAGCCCATATTTTTATCAGCCGTATCCAGCATAATTCCAGCGAGTCCGGCATCGGCAACAGAATCAATAATTTGATCGCCCGGATATTGATCTGCAAACGCAACAATAATAATGCCTTTGGTAGATTGCCGACTAATAGCCCAGAGCAAATCCTCAACATTTTCACTTAAAGGATCAAAAAGCCCGACTTTAACCAGATCGACCCCAGTATCTGCAACCCTTCTGACCATATCTGCAACGCGTAACGGTTCGCAAGGAAGGTCACCCACAGTCGCACTTACCAACCGCTCACCATTTACTTTACTTACAACTTCTCGCATAACCTTAAAAGGAACAGCTCCTAGCGCACCTTGATCTGGTTCTTTTAGATCAATAATATCTACGCCATTTTTTATCGCGATCATCGCTTCATCAACAGATCGCACACTGGCAAGAAATCCTGTCATTTAGTTTTTACTCCTTCCTTCTTTTTTATCTAGTTGTTCTCGAAAACTGTCTATCTTGTCCATCAACCAACCCCAGGCTTCCAACTCTTGATTGCCTGCAGTTTTATCAATTGATATTTTAAGATATTGAATTTCCGTATCAATTTTGTCATCTGATAACATATGTAAACGACTTGTGAGTATCGCTGCTTCTAAAACTGCTGATTTTGCGCGATTAAACCCCTTATACGATTTATGGTTTTCATGATGCTTAATTTTACAGAAAAAACGAGGTCTTACCTCATTTTCCTCGATATGATCTACCTCTAGCTCCATATGTGCTAGCGTGTCTTCCAGCCTTGCTCCATCAATTTCTTTTGCATCAACAGTCGGCCATTCGTAGTGACCAGTCAAACAACCCGCAATTACAGCAACATTATCAGTCAGATTAATGACCGCTTGATTAGTTCGTTCCAGATTTGCCAGCGTCGTCGAAGGACGAAAAGGTGATAAGACAATAAAACCATCTATTTCCTGATATCCAAGTGGAGCGATTTGATTTGATCCATCCTCATTCCGAGTAATAATTACGGCTTCGTAGATCATCTTTTTTCCCTTTTTTTTGGAACTTTATTTTTTAACTGCTTTTTTGTTTTCTTTTACTTTCTTGCGACGCTCTTTACGAGCTTTCATGGTTGCGCCTTCAGCCTTGTGCAACATATGAGGGTCAGCCTTACCATTATCAAGAGGCGATTTATAAGCCACGCCCCAATCCAACTCTTCATCTTGTATATATCGCTTACCTAATTGCCAGGCGATCTGTGCGCGGGCAAGTTCTACACCGATGTAATAAGCGTGTGGCGCATCTTCTTCTAGCGTTTTCAAATGTTCAAATAATGCAAATGGATCTGTATCAGTTTTTAAGCCATCACGATTGTAAATATGAATGCCCTCTTCTGTCACCTGGATTCGGTAATTAGCATCTTTGATCTGTGACGCAGTATCCTCAACTTCTTCCAGATCGTATGGAAAAGGCTTTCTTTCATGTAGCCCAGTCAAACCAGCACTGTAACCTTTCGGCAGACTGGTATCTTCACGAGCTCGATACATAATCCGACGACCCAAATCCAGTTCTGCGACACTCCTGGTTGCGTGTTCACTGACTTCTGTAGTTAATAAGTTTGTGATGCGCATTTCTGACATCATCCCCAGCATCATTGTATTCAAGCCGACCGTATCTGCTTCAGTTAATTCTGACAAATTACCGGTTCCCATCATGATCTCGATGTTCGGATATTTATCTCTAAGCTGTTGGTATCTAACAATTGAGCGAGTGAACCCAAAATGGATCGGATCTAAAATACTATCAGCAATAAACGCTTTACTGTTTTTCTGCATCGCATCGATAGCACGATAAAGTGAATCAGGATCTTCTGGTGATTCCGGGATCAAAATCGGTACGGAATTGACCTCGTCTGCAACCCAGAGCGTACTCTCTTTTAAACTGAGCAGATAATGCGCGCCTGCTTGCCCACCTCGAACTAATTGATCGGGATCGACCGAATCCAAGCTGACGGTATAGCCCTCACTTACAAGCGTTTTGATGATCTCTTCCATTTGCGGAAACTCGCGTCCCGGCAAACAACCAACATCGATTACATCAGCACCATCCGCTTTATAAGAAGACGCTTGCGCCAGTACATTTTCAATACTGACATCAGGCGCATCAACAATTTCTGCGAAGATCCGCACATCATATTGACTTAAATCAGGTGGTTCAGCACCCTTTCCAAAATAAACAGGTAGATCTTTCAGGTCTTTGGGTCCGCGTACAACAGGCACACCTAATTTTTCACTAACCTCATCTACATTCCCTGCACAAAGACCGGGCACAATAATACGATCCGCTCCTCGTACATCATCTAATCGTCGTTGGATCATATCGGTTGTCATTAAAGCGGCTACACTAATTCCAGGATTATGGATCTCATAGGTGAAATCCTCACCTTCAATCGAAGCCATCACTTTTTCAAGGCTCTTCTTGGCAAGTTTGCCAGTCAACATGAGGAGATGTTCAGACATTTTTGATCGAGTTATCTATCGCTTTTTACTGGGGCTTATTGATCGCTATTGTTGATCGCAAAGGTCACATCCGCCGCCTGACGATTTGGCTTCACATCATGTACACGGAAGATCTGCACTCCGGCATTTATGCCTATGCTTGTGGTCGCACAGGTTGCGCCGATCAATTCTTTCGGCTCCGCGCCTTTACAAATTGATCCCATAAAGCGTTTGCGACTGGTTCCTAAAAGTACTGGATAATCAGATTTCACAAAACGATCAAGATTTGCCATTAACATTAAGTTATGTTCCTGAGTTTTTCCGAAACCAATACCTGGATCAATAACGATATTTTCTTTCTTAACGCCGGCTTTGATCGCAGCCTCACACCTTTCTCTAAGAAACGATTCTATCTCAGCAACGACATCATCGTAAGTGGGATTTTTTTGCATCGTCTGCGGCGTACCTTGCATGTGCATCAAAATGATCGGTAGATCACGTTCCGCAGCCAGCTTAAACATATCCTCATCATCACGTCCGGCACGCACATCATTGAGAATATTTGCACCAGCATTTACCGCCACGCTAGCGACTTCAGATAATGTTGTATCAATACTGATCAAAATATTTTCAGGTAAGGTTCTTCTAAGAGCCTCGATCGTACCTGCTACGCGACGGATTTGTTCTTCCGAGCTAACCCTTTCGGAATCGGGTCGCGTCGATTCACCGCCGACATCTATAATATCCGCCCCTTCTTCAACCATTTGCAATGCTGCAGTTACCGCACGGCCTCTATTTGTATGACTGCCACCATCGGAAAAACTATCCGGTGTGACGTTTAGAATCCCCATGATCAAAGGTCTATTTTGTTTAAGTAAGTCAATAAGCACTATTTTGATCCTTTCGATGCCTGTTTATTTATTATTAATCATATAAAGTATCTCAAGAGTATAAAACTAAACATAAAATGATGTATATCAATAAATATTGATTTGGACTCATCTATCTTACACAGGAAGATTCTAGATTCAGGTTTTTATAGAATAAACTGCTCTTGTTGATAAACTTACCTTTAATCCATAGGTTAATAGAATTTTAGTACAAACTTTAATTTGAGAAGATAAGCTTTGGGCATAGTTTTTGCTGTTCTTTTCATCGTATTAAACCACTATGAAAATCTGTTTCCTATATGAAGAAGCTGATGTAAATATTACTCAACTATAATATCTTTGAACTGATCGGAATTGAACAAGAATTTAAAACAACCAGAAGCACATACTACAAATCCATAACCATTAGTATGCCTTTTGCATCATAGAAAAATACCAAGTCTTGTCGAACTGCAACTGTCATTTAACTAAAAACAAATAAAAAATACATAAGCTGAGCATAAAGGAAAGAAAATAAAATCTATTGTACAAACTATTCGGTAGGGAGGGACTGTTTTTGTTAAAAAATAAGAAGGCATTCTTCACCTCCTTTTTTATTGTTGCTTCTGGGATAGCATTTGATCTGATGACGCCGGCAGGTGTTGCAGGCGGAGTTATATACTTACTATTCGTCCTGAGCGCAGCCGAGTTCCGCTCCCCTAATATTACTTTTATCTTTGCTGCAATATCTACCGTTCTCACCACTTCCGGTTATTTTTTAAGTGCCGAGACAAATCTCGATTTATGGACTGTGCATCTTAACCGCGGACTCTCTATCCTCAGTTTCTGGATAGTAGCCATTATTGTTTATTACAAAAAAATTACCTCCATAGGTTTACAGCAAAAAGAAGGTCGTTTACAGGCAGTTCTGGATGGAACGTTAGATGGAATTATCTCTATAAACGAAAAAGGTAATATTGCTACTTTCAATAAAGCCTGCGAGAACATATTTGGTTATAAGGTTGAGGAAGTTCTTGGTAGAAATGTAAAAATGCTAATGCCCGAGCCCTATCACAATGAACATGATGACTATTTGAAAAGCTACCGCGATACCCAAGATAAAAAAATTATTGGGCTTGGTCGCGAAGTAGAGGGGCAGCGAAAAGACGGTAGCACCTTTCCACTAGACTTGTCGGTGAATGAAATCGTGGCACAGGGCGATAAAATGTTCAGTGGTATTGTTCGTGATGTTTCTGATCGGAAAGCAGCTGAAGAAAGACTTAAGCAATCATTGACAGATCTACAACATTCCAATGCTATGTCGGAAGAACGTGAGGGAAGATTGCAAGCCGTACTGGATGGAACTGTAGATGGCATTATTACTATAGATGAAAGAGGTACTATTGCGAACTATAACAAGGCATGCGTTGGGATCTTTGGTTATCAGGCAGATGAAGTTATCGGCCAAAATGTAAAAGTGCTAATGCCCGAACCCTATCACGGTGAGCACGATGGCTACCTGAAAAGCTATCGCGATACCCAAGATAAAAAAATTATTGGTATTGGTCGTGAGGTCCAAGGACAACGCAAAGACGGCAGCACTTTTCCATTAGACTTGTCGGTAAGTGAGATCGATGTACATGGTAAGAAAATGTTCAGTGGCATTGTTCGCGATATTACTGAACGGAAAGAAGCTGAGAATAAACTTATGCATACATTGGAAGATTTGCAGCTTTCTAATGAAGAATTAGAAAAATTTGCCTATGTTGCATCTCACGATTTGAAATCACCATTACGCGCTATTGATAACCTTAGTCTATGGCTGGATGAAGATCTGGGTGATGCGTTAACAGGAAAGAATAAAGAGTACATGGATACATTACGCGGTCGTGTAACCCGTATGGAATTGTTATTAGATGATTTACTCGATTATTCTCGAGCTAGTAAATCAGAACTAAATGGCGTTCCCATAACGGCCAATTTATTAATTAAAGAAATCACTGAGTTATTAAACATACCCGATGGGTTTGTTATCAATATCGATGAAAGTTTGAATCAATGTAACGTCTTAAAATCGCCACTTGATCTAATTTTTAGCAACTTGATTGGAAATGCGATTAAACATCACGACAAACCTGAAGGAAATATCACTATTTCCATAGTTTCTAAAGATCAATATTATCAATTTACAGTTGAAGATGATGGCCCCGGTATCGATCCAAGATTCCATCATAAAGTTTTTGAGATCTTCCAAACCTTAAAACCAAGAGATGAAGTGGAAGGAAGCGGTATGGGAATGGCTCTGGTGAAAAAACTCTTGTACAAACATGGTGGTAGAATTACGCTTGATTCTGATCCGGGTCAGGGTTCTCGTTTTAATTTTACCTGGCCTAAATAAACAATTATTCTATTCGCATTAAATATTTCAGGGTTAAATGATGACAAAAACAGTCCACATCTTGTTAGTAGAGGACGACGATATTGATGCCGAAATTGTTAGTCGTTCTTTCGTTAAAATGAAAATTGCCAACCCCATTAGTCGCGCCAGAGACGGAATAGAAGCACTTGAAATGTTGCATGGGGAAAATGGTCATGATCAAATTCCATCACCTAATTTGCTTTTGGTGGATTTGAACATGCCTCGTATGGATGGCATCGAATTAATAACAGAGTTACGTAATGACCCCGCATTCAATAAAACCGTCGTATTTGTCCTGACCACTTCTAAAAGTGAAGAAGATAAAATCGCAGCTTACGACCTTAATGTGGCTGGTTATCTGTTTAAATCTAGTGTAGGTGGTGATTTTATGGAGGTAATTAATATGCTTGATCACTACTGGCGGGTCGTCGAATTTCCGGTGTAGACCATTAAATCCATTATCAAATATTCTTTAACTAACTTGCATTTTTCTCAGCTTGGAAAAACCTTCATTCATGAATTTCACAAATTCGTCGGCCGGTAGCGGCATTGAATAATAGAACCCTTGTATAAAATTACAATTCATTGCACTAAGTGTTTTAAGAAGCTCTAAAGTCTCAACACCTTCAACTATAACTTTAATATCCAATTGTTCGCTAAGTGCAAGAATTGCTTTTAAAATCGCCATATCTTTTCTATTTGATAGAATATGAGCAACAAAAGACTTATTAATTTTTAGCGCCGTTAGTGGGTAATCACGTAAATATGCGAACGAAGAATAACCTGTGCCGAAATCATCAATACTGATTTTGATTCCATTTTCATTTAACAATTTAAAATGCTTAGTTACCAACGCCTCATGATGTAAAAGAACACTTTCAGTAATTTCAATATCTAGCCAATCGGTTTCAACATCAACTTCTGCAAAAATTGAAAGCAAACTTTCAACAAACGTTTTTTGTCGAAAATGTAGTGAAGAAATATTTACCGAGATACGCAAGTCTGGAAACTGGTATTGCACATTTGATTTCCAGAATTGAGCAACTTTTTCCAGCACCATTTCTCCTAGTTGGACAATTAACCCCGTTTTTTCCATCTCAGGAATGAATAAGCCTGGTTCTATAATTCCTTTCTGCGGATGCCTCCATCGAACTAAAGCCTCACAACTGTGAACAGTTTCCGCTTCCGCATCTATCACCGGCTGGTAATAAACGACAAATTCATCTCTGGCAAACGCCTGTCGGAGCTCATTAGCCATTGTTGATTTTTGTGTTGCCTTTTTAATTTCTGAGTCTGCAAACTGATACTGATTACGGCCTTGTTCCTTAGCATGATACATCGCCGTATCTGCAAGGGTGATTAACTCCTCGCAAGTTCCTCCATCATCAGGATAAATTGAAATACCTATACTACAACCGATAAACAGAGCCTCATCGTTAATGATGAATTCATCTTGTATTGTTGCATTAATCTTTTGGGCAAGAGTAGAGATACCCTCATTTTTAACAACATCTCTTAAAATACAAATGAACTCATCACCACCAATTCGAGCCACAATATCCGACTCTCTTAAAGTCTCTTTCAATCTGTCAGCAACCCCAATCAAAATAGCATCGCCAATATCATGCCCCATCGAGTCGTTTATATTTTTAAATCGATCAAGATCAATAAACAAAAATGCAATTTTTTCTTCCGTTCTTTTGGCGTGCTGGAGTATATTTTCAACTTGATGTTTTAGTGACATTCGATTCACCAATCCGGTCAATGAGTCATGCATCGCAAGTTGATGTTCACGTTCTTTTAATTCGTCTAGTTCGACCAGAAGGCGCTTTCTTTCGATTGCATGGTGAACCGATCTTTCTACAGTTTCATCTCTCGACTTACCTTTAATGAGAAAATCCTGAGCACCAGCTTTTACCGACAGAATTCCAGTATGAATATCGTCATTACCCGTCATAACGATGACAGGCATGTTATTCGCGTGTTTGATCACTTCAGAGACAATGGTGGCACTGTCACCATCCGGTAATCCCATATCCAGAAAAACCACATCATAAACATTCTCTTGCATGGCTTTTATCCCATCAGCTAGCAATAAGACATGCATAATAGTATAAGAAGCTAATTTTCCTCGACTTAGATATTCCTGCAATAAATAAGCATCACCGAGATTGTCCTCGATCAATAGAACTGAGATGTTAAACATAATAAAGTTCCTGAACTTATTTATAAGTTGAAAAAATCTGAAAAAAACTTTCTTGTACGTTCATCGGTATCTCAACGCAAATGCTTTAGTTATTTTTAATTTGTATATTAAACACTTAGATGTGTATAGTCGAGACCACTCAGAAAAGTTTTACGGTAACTTCAGCACTCAAATGCTATTACATTTGATACTCGCTTAGAATACTTGTTTACTTAAAGAAATCGATACTATTTCCGATATTATTTATATCTCCAAAACAAAATATTTATAAATTTCTGGTCTGGTTTTATGCATAAACTCGTATTTTATTTGCTTCTATTTCAGATCAACATTACTTATGCGATTGAAAATATAATCGTACAAGGCTTATTCAAAAACACAGCCATAGTTATGCTTGATGGCAAACGTCGTATGCTTAAAGTTGGGATGCCTAGTCCCGAAGGTGTTTTATTGATTAAATCTAGTAGCGAAAGTGCGATAATCGAAATAGAAGGTAAACAAAAGACCTATAAATTAGGCCGACATATTTCAAATAATTTCAAAGCACCATCAAGCTCCAAAGCCGTTGTTATTGCGCCTACTCGTTCGGGAATGTATCTCGTCAATGGCAGCATCAACAGCTTTCCGGTGAAATTTCTTGTCGATACTGGTGCCACCTTAATTGCCATGAGCGAAACTCAGGCAAAACGTCTTGGCCTTGACTATAAACTGGGTGGTGAAATTGGTCGTTCCAGCACAGCGTCTGGCACTACTAAGTCATGGTATATCTCTCTAAAAAAGGTGAAGGTTGGATCAATTTTACTAAGAGATGTGAAAGCAGCCGTGTTGAAAGGGGATCACCCAACAGAGGTTTTACTTGGTAATTCTTTTTTAAATAAACTTCAAATGAATCGAGATGGAAAGCTAATGGAGTTACGTCTCAAATAATCCAGTCATTACTTCTTTATCCGCGCAGTTATAAATTCTCTCAAAACAAATAGAAGGTTTACTTTATACTTTCTGCACCAATGGAAAATATAGAAAAAGTACTTTCGGTCAAAAACGAGAATTCAAATCTCACGCCAATAGATCACCCGTTATTAGTCAAGCACGATATTCAATTATCTATTAAACGAGATGACCTTCTGCATCCGATCATTTCCGGTAATAAATGGCGTAAATTAAAATATATTTTGCAAGATGCAATCTCGTCTGGTCACAATCATTTGATCAGTATGGGGGGTGCTTATTCTAATCACTTACACGCACTCGCCTATATCGGTTATAAACTAAATATAAAAACCACAGGGTTGATTCGTGGTGAATATGATCAGAATAATCCAACCTTAAATGATCTACGAAAATGGAACATGAACTGTATTTTTTTTGATCGAAAAAGCTATCGAGAACTCCGAAAATTTCGAGATCCAGCCAGCGCGCCAGCACAACAATATAACGGCTACTGGATCCCTGAAGGTGGCGCAAATCCTCTTGCGCTAAAAGGTATTTCAGAACTAATCACAGGATTGAATCAAGATTACGATACGATCACACTTGCTTCCGGCACAGGAACATCACTCGCCGGAATTGCTGGTGCTTTACCGGAAGGAAAAAATGCCATTGGTTTTGCAGCATTAAAAGGAGCAGGCTTTCTGAATAAAGAAGTACAAGAAATGATCAATCTCAATTCAGAAAAAAACAGGAACGCAGATAAGAAAGAGTTGAAGAAAAACTGGTCAATCAATCTCGACTATCACTTTGGCGGTTTCGGTAAAACCGATCAAAATTTGATCAAATTTATTAAAGAATTTACAAGTCATACTCAATTACAAATAGAACCAGTTTATACTGGAAAAATGTTTTATGGCTTATTTGATCAAATCCAACGCGGTGAATTTAAAAGAGGATCTAAAGTTATCGCAATACATACAGGAGGTTTGCAAGGAGAGCGTTAATAACAGTCGAAATACACTTTTGTATTTCAGTTAGAAATAATATTATTGAATAATGGAAAAATTAAGAAATAAATTAATTGTCATACCTCTGCTACTAATTTGCGGTACTTTATTTTTATATAAAATCACAACTGCGAGCAGTTGCGTCGATACAATATATGAAGGCATTAACGGGTTAATAAACCCTCTAAATTGCGCATCATATACATACTACAACGATCTGTTTCCCCCACCTCCTGGAGAACTTAACCGCTTAGGTGGGTACGCAATGCTTGTTATTGCCGTATCTGTTACCGGAATCTGCGCTGTTTATTTTTTATGGAAAAAGTATGTTTCAAAGAAATAATGATCATAAAATTCATAAGGAATCTAACTAAGGTCAAAAATGAACTCACTCACAACCCTTTCTGATATAGCTCACATTATCGAGCTTGCTATTGCACCGGTTTTCTTGCTGGCAAGTATTGCGGGATTCCTGGCGGTTATGTCAGGTCGGCTAGCACGAATTGTTGATCGTTCTCGAGTTTTACGAGAGTTAAAAACAACTTCTGCTCGTGAAGAACACACCGTAATATGGCAGCGTCTTGCAAACATTAATCTTGCGATTGGTTTTTGTACGACGGCAGGTTTATTAGTTTGCTTGCTTATTGTGAGTTTATTTCTTGGAGGTTTGTTAGCCGTAAATGTTGGCAGCATCATTTCAGGCTTATTTGTTTTATCCATGCTTGCATTAGTGGTGGCGTTGATGCTGTTTTTGAAAGAAGTACGACTTACGACGCGTACTATTCAGATTGTTAAGAAAACCCCTTCAGATTTTAAAAACGACTAATGTCCAGTGAAAGAATACTGTCATCAGCTAGCCTTTAAAGCTCAAGAGTTAGAAATTATTTCTTGAAATTAGGAAAAATTTAATTAGTCCTGTTGATTATTGATCATTCGAGCAATTTCATCTTCACCTAATGGCCGATTGATTTTAACCCGTAAACTTTCATTCCATTCCTCAGCAAAATCACGTTGTAAGCTTATATTTATTCCTGCGGTACAGGTCATTGCGATCAAGGCTCCGAGGCTGGCTAAACCCATATCTTTATGTGCATCCCAGATATCTCCTTGGGTACCAAGATAAGCCATTCCCAGGTCGCCACCGAATACACCAACGACCGCCCATTCGACAAGCTCATAAAGCATCGATGTAGACATCGTTAGATCTAATGGTAAAAAGTAACCCCAGAAACCACGCACACCAACAACACGTTGAAAAACTTCCCGTATTGGATAAGCGAGTAAAAGGCCGTAACTAAAATGAACCAGTCGATCAAAATGGTTTCGCTCCCAACCCATCGATTCATTCAATGAAAAACCGAAATTGGATTGTATCCATGCATCATAAGGCACCTCTGCATAGGTGAAATGAGCACCGATTGCGTGCAGAGCCAGGAAGATGAAAAGTAAAGTGTAAGAAACACGAGATAAAGGGAATTTTTTATGTGTCAGCCACAACACGGCAATACCGACTATGACTAAAACATTTTCTAGCAACCAATCATTAAAATGCCATGGCTTGATCGCGAGATATATCCACTCAATCGAAAACAAACCAAGTAAGTAATATAGATAGCGATGATGTGTTATTCCCATAAGTTTAATTCTTACAGTTTTTTTACTTGAAAAAGTATTTATTTGAGCTAAACAATTTTAAATATTGATTGTAATTATATCATTTCCATAAGAATTACCATTGTTCGAGATCTTCTAATTAAAGCCCTTATGGTTGGTTAAAGTTACTTTTAGTAACACTATATCGTCATGCGACAATTTGTCGCATTTTGATCTAACTTCCGCTTTGTTAAAATTTACCCCGAATTTAATTTAAGAAATCCAAAGGGAATAATAATGAAAAAGTGTTTAATCGCTGGCCTCGTAATCTTCAACTCATCTTTTGCTCTTGCACACGATTATGAAAGTGCTCGCCCAGACTCACACGCACCTTATGGTGTAATGGGTGATCATACTCATAAGCTTGGTGAGGTAATGGTATCTTACCGTTTTATGCGTATGGAAATGGATGGTAACCGTGATGGAACCGATCGGCTCAGCGAATCTGAAGTTTTAGCTGACTTTCCCGTTGCCCCAAAAAAAATGACAATGGATATGCATATGTTTGGTGCTATGTATGCTCCCAACGACAAACTAACTCTAATGGCTATGATTCCTATAATTGATCTATCGATGGATCATGTAACTCGTATGGGAGGCAAATTCACAACAAAAACTGACGGCTTTGGAGATGTCAAATTATCAGGCCTGTATTCACTCTATGAGCATGGCAATCATAGAGTACATCTTAATGCCGGGATCAGTTTACCGACAGGTTCTATTGATGAGCGTGATGATACTCCAGTCATGGCAAATGCAATTCTTCCTTACCCTATGCAACTCGGCTCAGGAACTTACGATTTATTGCCAGGCATTACCTATAACGGACAAACAACGGCATGGTCATGGGGAGCACAACTATCTGGCGTGATTCGACTTGGTGAAAATGATGAAGACTATACTCTCGGTGATAAAGTTGAATTAACAGGCTGGGTCGCACGCAAATGGAATGATCATATTAGTACTTCTTTCCGACTTGCTGGTATGAGCTGGGGAAATATAGATGGCAGGGATGATCGCCTAAATCCAAATCTGATTCCAACCGCTGATACTAATCGCCGTGGAGGGGATCGTATTGACGCACTTGTAGGCATCAATTATAAAATGGCCGGTTTTAGAATCTCCGCTGAAGTTGGTGCGCCAGTGTATCAACACCTGGATGGCCCACAGTTGGAAACAGACTGGCTTGGCACAGTTGGTGTGCAATACGCGTTTTAGCTATTTAATAACTTGTCTTCATTATTTCTTAAGGGGCTTTTCGCCCCTTATATTTAAACAGGTTAAATTTTGTCTCAAATTAACGACAGTCCAACATTTTCCTATTAACCTGTTCAAACAGAACCTATAATGCGCACTCTTATTGGGGAATGGGAGTCATTGTAGTTCTGTATATCGGCAGAACGACATAATCAAATCAAAATGCTTTTTTCTATAAAGAAAGGCCTAGATCTGCCTATTTCAGGACAACCAGATCAAAAAATTGACAATGCAGCAGCAGTTAAAACTGTCGCTATTTTAGGCAGTGATTATATTGGAATGAAACCTAAGCTACAGGTTCAGGAAGGCGATACTGTCAAACTAGGCCAAACTCTTTTTACTGATAAAAAGAACACTGGTGTCAAATTCACTTCACCCGGTGCAGGAACAATCAAAGCAATCAACCGTGGCGCAAAACGTGTTCTACAATCTGTGGTCATTGAATTACAGGGTGATGATTCAGAGACATTTGAAAAATTTGATCAGAGTGCATTATCTAGTCTTGATCGAGCTGTGGTAAAAGAAAACCTGCTCAATTCCGGTCTTTGGACAGCATTAAGAACACGTCCTTACAGCAAGTCACCAAAACCAGATTCAACCCCAAACTCAATTTTTATAACAGCAATAGACACTAACCCACTAGCTTGTAACCCTGAGATTGCCATCAAAGAACAAGCTGAGTCATTCAGCAATGGTATTACTGTTCTATCTCGTTTAACCGAGGGCAAAGTTTTCGTATGTAAATCTGATCAAACCGACATTAACGTTTCACAAACCGATCAAATCGAACTGCATGATTTTGTTGGTCCACACCCTGCGGGATTGGTTGGTACGCATATTCATCATCTTGATCCCGTTAATGGAGAAAAAACGGTCTGGCATATCAATTATCAAGATGTAATTGCGGTAGGTAAATTATTCACTACCGGTCAATTATGGGTTGAACGAATCATTTCAATCGCAGGCCCAATGGTTAAAAGACCAAGATTATTACGTACCAGGCTGGGTGCAAATACCGAACAATTACTCCATGAAGAAACAGAACATAAGCCATCTCGAGTAATCTCAGGATCAGTGCTGTCTGGTCATCAAGCATCTAACTGGGCGGCTTACCTTGGTCGGTTTCATCAACAAGTTTCTGTTATTGAAGAAAAAACTGATCGTGAATTCTTTGGCTGGATAAAACCAGGAAGCAAAAAGTATTCAGCATTAAATGTATTTATATCTAAACTACTCGGCGTTAAAAAATTTGAACTAAATACATCCCAGAACGGTAGTCCCAGAGCAATGGTACCTGTTGGTACTTTTGAAGGCTTAATGCCTCTTGATATTTTACCGACCCAATTACTCAGAGCACTGGTTGTTAAAGATACTGACGCCGCTCAGGAATTAGGTTGCCTTGAATTGGATGAAGAGGATTTATCACTTTGTTCATTCGTCTGCTCGGGGAAATATGATTATGGCCCCGTATTACGAACTAACCTGACTCAAATAGAGAAAGAAGGATAAATATGGCGAGTTTGCGGAAATTCCTCGACAAAATAGAACCCTCTTTTCATAAAGGTGGGCCTTATGAGAAATATTTTGCCGTCTTTGAGATGGTCGATACTTTTCTGTATACACCGCCCGACGTAACTCGTAATGCTCCCCATGTTCGCGATGGAATTGATCTAAAACGGGTTATGAGTTTTGTCGTTGTGGCAACATTACCAGTCATTCTAATGATGCTCTGGAACACCGGCTACCAGGCCAATAGCATTATGCTCGAACTGGGAATGACAGAGATGGAAGGTTGGCGTGGAAGTTTGATTTCTATGCTTAACGTTGGTTTCAATCCTGACAGCATGTTTGCAAACATGTTTCATGGCTTATTATATTTTCTCCCTATTTATATCACCACGCTGGTGGCTGGTGGTATTTGGGAAGTCTGGTTTGCTGCGGTTCGCAACCATGAAGTGAACGAAGGTTTCCTGGTAACTTCAATGCTTTACACATTAATACTGCCTCCTTCAACGCCACTCTGGCAGGTTGCTCTAGGTATTTCCTTTGGTGTAGTTATAGGAAAAGAAGTTTTTGGTGGCACCGGCAAAAACTTTCTCAACCCAGCCCTGACTGGTCGTGCATTCTTATTTTTTGCTTATCCTGCACAACTTTCTGGCGATGGGGTCTGGAATACAATTGATGGTTACAGTAGTGCAACACCATTAGCACTTGCTGCCCAAGGAGGCCTGGACGCTATTGAAAATGCAGGTTTCACATTGGCTCAAACTTTTATTGGTAATATGCAAGGTTCAATTGGTGAGACGTCTGCATTTGCCTGCCTGCTTGGTGCCCTCTTCTTGATCTATACACGGGTCGCTTCTTATCGAATTATGCTAGGTGTTTTCCTTGGTATGGTTTTTACAACGTACCTATTTAACTGGATCGGTAGTGATACTAACCCAATGTTTGCTCTCCCCTGGACGTGGCACTTTACCTTGGGAGGTTTTGCATTTGGTATGGTCTTTATGGCGACTGATCCCGTCTCCGCATCCATGACCGATGCTGGCCGATGGATATACGGTGGCCTGATCGGTTTTATGGTTGTAATGATACGGGTAGTAAACCCCGCCTTCCCTGAAGGCATGATGCTTGCAATACTTTTCGCAAATATATTCGCACCGCTCATCGACTATTTTGTCGTGCGCGCTAATGTTCGCCGAAGGTTGAAACGCAATGTCTGATCAAAACTCAATACCTGATCAAAACCAGTCTGCCGGCTTCTTCGGTCAGATCTTAAATTTACCTAACGATAGTACGAAGAAAACGATTATTGTTGCTCTATTGCTGTGCTTCGTATGCTCTATTTTAGTATCTGGTGCGGCGGTTTTGCTCAAACCTCTTCAAGTCATCAACAAAAAAGTCGATATAAAAAGTAATATTTTATCGGTAGCTGATCTAAAAGCTGACCGTCAAAACATCGATGAACTCTTTGAGCAGTTTGAGATGAAAGTGGTTGACCTTGAGTCTGGCGAGTATGTAGATGACATTGATGTTGCAAATTACGATCAGAATAAAGCCTCAAATGATCCTCAACAGAGTATTAATCTATCTGGCGATGAAGATATTGCAGGGATTAATCGTCGAGCAAAATACGCCAAGGTCTACTTACTGAAAGACGGTAATACGACAAAACAAATTGTACTGCCAGTACACGGCTATGGTTTATGGTCGACTATGTATGGCTTTTTAGCCCTTGAAAGTGACGCGAATACAATTAAAGGTTTGAAGTTTTATCAACATGCAGAAACGCCTGGATTGGGTGGTGAAATAGACAATCCAAACTGGCAAGCCAAATGGGTCGGCAAAAAGTTACATGACAATGAAGGAAGCCTGAAAATTGGCGTTGCTCGAGGTCAAGCTGCTAAAGGATCTAATCATCAAATTGATGGGCTTTCTGGCGCAACACTAACCAGCCAGGGGGTTTCTAACATGATCAAATACTGGTTAAGCGATGGTGGTTTTGGGCCGTATCTGAAAAAATTACAACCTGACGGTTAATATAAGTCTTATTCGTATTGGTATATTTCAGTATAGGTTTTTAACGTAAAGCAATAATTTAAAGAGATAAAGCATGAGTAGCGAAGCAAAATCTAACGTACTTGATCCACTGATTGATAATAATCCGATCACGTTACAAGTATTGGGTGTCTGTTCAGCACTTGCTGTCACCTCAAATATGATGACCGCACTTATTATGAGCATTGCTCTGACTTCAGTTGTCGCTTGCTCCAATGCCTGCATCAGTTTAATCCGTAATCATATTCCATCTAATATTCGGATCATCGTCCAAATGACGATTATTGCTTCACTCGTTATTGTTGTCGATCAGTTATTGAAGGCTTATGCCTATGAAGCAAGTAAATCACTTTCCGTATTTGTTGGTTTAATCATTACTAACTGTATTGTGCTTGGCCGAGCTGAAGCCTACGCGATGAAGAACCCTCCTTTATTAAGCTTTCTTGATGGTTTAGGCAATGGTCTTGGTTATAGCCTTTTATTAATGGTTGTGGCGTTTTTCAGAGAGCTACTTGGTGCTGGCAAATTATTTGGTTATCCCGTTTTAACAACGGCTAATGAAGGTGGCTGGTACATCCCGAATGGCTTAATGTTATTACCTCCCAGTGCTTTTTTTGTTATCGGATTATTGATCTGGGCGGTTAGAAGCTGGAAGCCTGAACAAATTGAATCACCCGATTATCAGATCCATCAGGTTCATCGTACGGAGGTCCTCTAAATGGAGCATTATCTTAGCCTGTTTGTTAAGTCGATCTTCATTGAAAATTTGGCCTTGTCCTTCTTCCTGGGCATGTGTACCTACCTGGCCGTTTCAAAAAAGATAGAAACAGCTCTAGGCTTAGGTATCGCCGTTATTCTCGTACAAGCGATCACTGTCCCTGCAAATAATCTTATTTACCAATATCTGTTAAAAGAAGGTGCTTTAGGATGGGCTGGCTTTCCAGAAGTAGATCTTAGCTTTCTCGGTTTAATTTGCTATATCGGCGTTATTGCGGCAATGGTACAAATCCTTGAGATGGCAATGGATCGATTTACACCGGCTTTATACAACGCACTTGGGATATTTCTCCCCTTAATCACTGTGAATTGCGCCATTATGGGCGGGACATTATTCATGGTAGAAAGAAATTACAGCCTTGCTGAAAGTGCTGTTTATGGCGTAGGAAGTGGGCTTGGTTGGGCGCTTGCCATCACAGCTATTGCTGGTATCAGAGAAAAACTTAAATATTCGGATGTTCCCGACGGTTTACAAGGTCTGGGCATCACATTCATCACAGCCGGCCTTATGGCACTTGGTTTTATGGCGTTTTCTGGAATTCAACTTTAGGAATCCACGTTAATGGAAATTCTATTAGGCGTAGTACTCTTTACACTCATCATCATGGCATTGGTGATTTTGATCATCAATGCAAAAGCTAAACTCGTTCCAAGCGGTGACATAGAAATATTGATCAATAACGAAAAAACCGTCAATACACCGGCTGGTAGCAAGCTACTTGGTGCGCTCGCTGATGCAAACCTGTTTGTCTCATCAGCCTGTGGTGGCGGTGGTACTTGTGGACAATGCAAAGTGAAAATATTTGAAGGCGGTGGATCAATTTTACCCACTGAAGAGTCGCATATCACTAAACGTGAAGCGGCAGAAGGTGATCGCCTTTCCTGCCAGGTGGCGGTCAAGCAAAACATGAAAATCCAGGTGCCTGAAGAGGTCTTTGGAGTCAAGAAATGGCAGTGTACTGTTAAATCAAATCACAATATGGCCACCTTCATCAAAGAGTTGGTCTTAGAACTACCTGCTGGTGAAAATGTAGATTTCAGAGCCGGTGGTTATATCCAGATTGAATGTCCTCCTCATCATGTGAAATATAAAGATTTTGATGTCGAAGAAGAATATCGAGAAGACTGGGATCGATTTGATCTCTGGCGTTATGAATCCATCGTCGATAAAGATGTAACCCGTGCATACTCAATGGCCAATTATCCCGAAGAAAAAGGGATTATTATGCTTAACGTGAGAATAGCCTCACCTCCCCCTGGTGCAAGTGACGATATACCTCCAGGAGAAATGTCGTCGTATATCTATAATTTAAAACCGGGTGATAAAGTTACTATTGCAGGGCCATTCGGTGAATTTTTTGCAAAAGATACGCAAAATGAAATGGTGTTTATTGGTGGTGGCGCGGGCATGGCGCCAATGCGATCACATATATTTGATCAACTTGGTCGGTTGAAATCGAAAAGGAAAGTAAGCTTTTGGTATGGTGCTCGAAGTTTAAGAGAAATGTTCTACGTGGAAGATTTTGATCAACTGCAAGAACAAAACGATAATTTTGAATGGCATGTGGCATTGTCAGATGCTATGCCAGAAGATAATTGGGATGGTTACACTGGCTTTATTCATAACGTGCTTAAAGATAATTATTTGAAAAAACACCCTGCCCCTGAAGATTGTGAATATTATATGTGTGGCCCACCAATGATGAATGCTGCAGTTATCAGTATGTTAGAAGATCTCGGGGTTGAACGTGATCATATTTTCCTTGATGATTTTGGTGGATAAAGCTAAATAAACGGTTTATAACTTTATGGCTACATTTTTAATCGCTTTTTTCATTATTGGTGTTGCAGTAGCTGGAATGGCAATCGGCGTTATCGCTGGCAGACCAGCTATAAAAGGCAGTTGTGGTGGTCTTAATCAGATTGGGCTAAATAATGGTGACTGTGCCTGTTCCGATCTGAAGAAAAAAAACTGCCCGAAAAGAACAACTAAGCAAGATTAAGGCTTGCTACCTAAACAGCACAACTTATCAGGAGATCATCCATGCTTGCATCTATAAAAGTTAAAGAATACATGGGAAGAACCAGAACCACTTTCACACCTGATATGGATGTTCTACGCGCTATCCACATTCTTATTGAGCAGAGAATTTCGGGCGCACCAGTTATTGATGATCACGGTAATCTTATTGGCTTTTTATCAGAGAAAGATTGTATGAAAGTTGCTCTGAATGCTGGTTATCATGGTGAATCTGGCGGTCGAGTGTCAGAATTCATGGCAAATGAGATCAAAACCATAGATGTTGAAACACCAATCATAGAACTCGCGGAATTCTTTCTTAAATCTCCTTTTAGACGATATCCTGTTGTTGAAGACAATCGACTAGTCGGTGCAATAAGCCGACGAGATGTACTAATGGCGCTAGAAGTAATGTCGGCTCCAGAAGCCAATAAAAAATAATAAGCAATAAAGTCATAGAAATAAGGCTCATTCAGATTTTTGTGGTCAAAAATACAACAAAAAATCATTATATTTTAACTAAGGTGATTGTTTTCTATCGCTTTGTAATTTATTCTTAACGCTTGGGAGTTGTGTGACTCCCTGTAGTTATATAATTCTAAAATTAATAAAGGGGAGTCTTTATGAAAAAGTCACATATATCTTTAGGAGCAGTTGCTGGTATCGCACTTTTGGTTGCATCTTGTGCCGGTGGTAGTGGTAGTACAATGAGTAATATGTCATCTGCTGAAATTGCAGCGATGAAAGGTCAAACTACAGGCGTAGATTCACAAGGTAATGTAGTTGAGCTAGGCGAATTCTTCACTTACGGTGGTGATAACTCAGCCGCATATAACGAAGGTATTTTAGCCACTGGTGCTAAAGATCCAGCAGTTTGCGGTACTTTCTCAGAGGCAAAATGTAGTGTTGGTCACTTGGAATAAGATCATTTCATGAGATTATTAAAAACGCTCGGTTATTACCGGGCGTTTTTTTTGCTTACAACAATCTAAGGTTTACTTCATTTGAAACCGGATCCTTTTAGCCTTAGCAACCTACTACATATATTTAAAAATCCTGAGCTTAACGAATACTTTTGGTACCCAATAGAATGGATTCTTGGGTTAAAAAAAATTTCCTGCCTACATCAATCCATCAAGCAAAAAACATCAGCTTCTGAATACATTAAATCAGTCCTGGAAAACCTTGAGATCAAATATCAAATTCAGGCAAAAACATGCATACCCAAGACAGATCCTTTACTAATTATTTGTAATCACCCATTTGGAGCGCTAGAAGCGTTGATCCTTTTTGATCATGTTGCTCAATCAAGAACGGATATACGTATAATGGCAAACCTGTTTTTAAAAAGGATCCATCCCTTATCCAACATATTATTTGGTGTTATGCCCTTCAAAGATAATGAGGCAAAAAAACTAAATTCAAAAGTAATGTTTGAAGTATTTCATTGGCTTAATAACGGAAATACTTTGATCTGCTTTCCTGCCGGCGATGTATCTCATCTACGGTTTCAACCTGCTTCGATAAGAGATGGTTTATGGGAAAAACAAATTGCAAGACTAGCAAGAACCACCAAATCAAACGTATTACCTTTACACATAGAAGGTAAAAATAGCCTGTGGTTTTATGTTATGAGCAGGCGTTTTCATGCACTTAGGTATCCTCTAGAACTACTAAACAAAAAAGGTAAAACAATAGATGTCCAGATAGGTGAAGTTATCACTCCAGAAGAATATAAACCTTATACATCAGACAAAGAACTAATCACTTTCTTTCGAAAAAAAAGTGATGAATTATCAGCACCATGAATCAATAAGTATTAGACATATTCAATACTTAGGAATACGCTAACAGGCGAGCTACTAAACATCTCAACAAACTTAACGAATTATTCGGGAGGATTTGAAGATGGAAATCAATACGGTTGCAAGCTTTCTAGGTTGGTGCTCAATAATTAATATTGGAATTTTGTTTCTCTCAACGGCTGTAGTTCTTTTAATGCGAGAAACTATTTCAAACATCCATAGCACTATGTTCGGTGTTAGTGAGTCTAATCTACCATCGGCATATTTTCGCTATTTGGCAAATTATAAAATCGCTATACTTGTATTCAATATAGCACCTTATTTTGCGTTGCAGATAATGTCCTGACTATTTCTATTTGCTGTTAATTTGCGCCCAAAGTTTTTCTAATCTTTTTTCGGAAACTGGGCAACTTGTTCCTAGCTCCTGGGCAAATAGTGATACTCGTAATTCCTCTATCATCCAACGATAGTTTTCATACTGTTCTGTTTTAGATCCTTGTTCTGTATACCGCATCCAAAATTTAGAAATAGCTTTAGATAGACTTTTATCTTTTGCAGGATCACGATCAAGCTTATCCAATCGTTTATCTATTGCTTTTAAGTAACGTGGAACCTGTTCTAACCATTCAAGATTCGTCTGGCTTACAAAACCAGGATATATTAAATAATCAAGTTGTTGTTGAATTTCTTGCAAAACACTCAACCAGCTTAGTGATGTTTTCCCAGATAATCGTTTCTTAATTTTATGAAATTCTTGTAATACTTCTTTGGTTATTCTACAGATGTCATTAGCGACAGGGATCAATTCGCTCCTTCCCTTTTCTAGTCGTTGATTAAATTCGTTCTGATTGCGAATTTCAGTCTGCTCAAAAAGAAATGTTTGATCAATAATCGCATTAACCAGATCATCTCTTAATTGTTCTTGCTTACCAACCGAAGAAAACAACAAACACATTTGATCAAAACCTGGTAAATTTTTTGACAAATATTTCATTTGTTCTGGTATCGAAATTTCAATTAATTTAATCAAACCTTGATGATTAACATTTAGTGCTTTTTCTTTTGTATCTTGAACGCGAATTGAAATTGATCCTTTACTAAAAACAAGTGCTGGATATCCACGCAATGGCATTCCATGCCTGGTAATTTCAACGATTTCAGGTAAGTCACCAAAGTTCCATGACTTAACATCATCTTGTTCTATTTCCCAGTATGTATGATCAGAAAAGGTTTGTTCTACTTTTTCAATTAACTTACCTTGTAATCGATCTAAATCACGTCCCTCAGAAACCACTTTGCCACTTGTATCAATTATCCTGAAATTCATGCGTAAGTGAACTGGTATTTTGGTTTGTTCCCAATCAGTAATTTTAATTTGGATACCTGTCATTTTTTTTAAATGTTCTGAGACACTCTTAAACAAGTTGCCTTCTCGATAAGGTAAGCTATTACAACAAGCTTCAGAGAAGTTCGGTGCGGGAACAAAGTTTCGTCGAAGTTGTTTAGGTAAAGAACGAATAAGTTCAGTAATTTTTTCACCGATTAAGCCTGGCACTAACCAATCAAAATAATCAGGATGCAACTGATTTAAAACTGCCATCGGTACAGATAAGGTCACACCATCATCTTTTGATCCCGGTTTAAGATGATAGTTTAGAGGTAATTCCATTCCTAAAATTGATATCGTTTCAGGTAATGCTTGATCACATATTCGTTCTGCATCTTCCCTGATCAAAAAGTCTCTATCAAAAAATAATATCTGTGGATGTTGTTTTACAATTTCTCGATACCATTTTTCTAATCCTTTAACATTATTCACATTCTGTGGAATTTTTTGATCATAGAAATCAAATTGAGTTTGATCATCAATTAAAATATCAAGCCTTCGTGATCGATGTTCCATTGCTTCGATCTCTACTAACAAATTTTTATTGTGTTTGAAAAAGTCGAGGCGCGAATGTGTTTCCCCGTTAACCAGTGCACCTTGAATAAACAAACGTCGAGATTCAGCAGGATCAATTGGTGCAAAATTCACTTTGCGATCTGCTGAAAGAATCAATCCATAAAGTACAACTTTCTCTATTGCTAAAACGCGCCCAGATTTTTTTGACCAATAGGCATCAGAGTAACTACGTTTTACCAGTTCCCCTGCTATTTTTATAACCCACTCCGGTTCAACTTTAGCATTAATTCTTGCATAGAGTTTTGTAGTCTCAACTAGCTCTGTCGACATCATCCACTTAGGTGTTTTTTTAAATTGACCAGAACCGGGGAAAAGAAAAAACTTAACTCCTCTTGCACCGGTATATTCTTTTCTATCAGACAAAAAGCCAATATTTCCAAGCAGACCACTCAACAAAGCGCGATGTACAGCATCTATATCTGCCGGCTCCTTATTGATCAAAAAACCAAGATCGCCAGCCAAACCTTTTAATTGTTTATGAATGTCGATCCATTCACGCATTCGCATATAATTAAGAAAATTTGTTCGACATAATTTACGCAATTTATTTTGTGATAACTGTTCTTTTTGCTGTTGATAAAACGCCCATAAATTTAAGAACCAGATAAAGTCAGAATCTTCATCGGAAAACTTAGCGTGCGCTTCATCAGCCTGCTGCATTTTTTCCATCGGTTTATCACGTACATCTTGTACGCTCAATGCGCTGGCAATGATCAAAATTTCTGTCATGCAATTTTGATCATGTGCCGCTAAAATCATTCTTCCGATGCGTGGGTCAACAGGTAACTTAGCGAGTTTTTTTCCTGTTGACGTTATGTTTCTTGAACTATCAACAGCACCAAGTTCTTCGAGCAATTTATATCCATCATTGATGTAACGACCCTCAGGTGGTTCTACAAATGGAAATTCTTCAATGTCTCCAAAACGGAGTGATGATAGTTGCAAAATAACTGAGGCCAGGCTGGTTCTTTTTATTTCTGGATCAGTAAACATTGGTCGTGCATTAAAATCCTCTTCAGAATAGAGTCGAATACAAATGCCTTCACTGACTCGACCACAACGACCCTTCCGTTGGTTTGCCGACGCTTGCGAAATATTTTCGATTGGTAAGCGCTGTACTTTACTTCGAGGATTGTAGCGACTGATCCGTGCAAAACCCGGATCAATTACGTAACGTATTCCGGGAACAGTAAGCGATGTTTCAGCAACATTTGTCGCTAAAATAATATGTCGTTTTTTATGTGCTTGAAAAATTAAATTTTGTTCGGCTGTTCCCTGCTTTGCATATAATGCGATGACTTCGGTATTTTTTAAATTTTGTTTGCGTAGGCTTTCCATCGTTTCTCGAATATCTCGTTCACCAGAAAGAAAGATCAAAATATCACCTTGATCAAAATGTGAAATTTCATCTACTGCATCTTTAATTCCTTGCTGAAGTTCTTTCTCGTTATCAACACCTTCCACACCAGGTTCAATTAAGGGTCGATAACGTAATTCAACAGGAAAAGTTCGGCCCGATACTTCTATGATTGGAGCATTATTAAAATGTCGAGAAAAGCGTTCCGGATCAATCGTTGCGGAAGTAATAATTATTTTCAGATCAGGTCGCTTGGGGAGTAATGTTTTTAGGTAGCCGATTAAAAAGTCAATATTAAGGCTACGCTCATGTGCCTCATCTATAATCAAGGTATCGTAGGCATTTAAAAAACGATCACCTTGTGTTTCCGCAAGTAAGATCCCATCCGTCATCACTTTGATAGCCGTTTGAGAACCAACCTGATCACTAAATCGAATTTTGTATCCAACCAATTTACCAAGCTGACTTTTTAATTCGTCTGCAACACGTGCAGCGACAGTTCTGGCGGCTATTCGACGAGGTTGCGTGTGTCCAATCAGTCCTGTAACGCCGCGCCCCATGTCCAGACAAATTTTCGGTAATTGCGTGGATTTCCCAGAACCTGTTTCACCACAAATTATTACCACCTGATTTTCACTAATCGCTTTGCTAATTTCCTCACGCTTACCACTAATCGGCAATTCTACTGGGAACGCTATTTCAGGTATATTTTTTTTACGTTGTTCGACTTTTTCATAAGAAATTAATATTTGATCTTCAAGTTGTTTTAACGCAGAGACATTACCTTTGTGGCCTGTTTGTTTTTTTAGTCGTGACAAACGTTGTCTGAATTTATGTCGATCAGATTGCAAACAATTTTCGATTTTTTTAGCAAGCTGTGTTAAATCCATTTAGTGTTGATTATTTTCCCAGATCTTCATTACTTTAAAGATACACCAAGTAATGGTAAGGCAATGAAATACATTAATAATGAAATTAAGAAAATACCTAAAATGTTTAGCACGAAACCAGCTTTGCACATTTGCGGTATAGTAATACGTCCGGAAGAAAAAACAATCGCATTCGGTGCAGTTGCAACTGGCATCATAAATGCGCAACTTGCTGAAACAGCCGCAGTCACAATTAACGCATAAGCATGTACTCCTAACATTGGCCCAATGGCGGCCAGTATCGGTAACATTGTTGCCGTTGTTGCAATATTACTGGTCATCTCAGTCATAAATATTATCAGGGTACAGACCGCCAGAATCATTATAAAAACGTGTACTCCTTCAAAACCTGCAACTTGGTAACCAATGAACTCTCCAACTCCATTTTGATCTATTGCGGAGGCTAAACTCAAACCGCCACCAAATAATATTAAAATACCCCAGGGCAAATCTCGACAACTTTCCCAGTCCATTACAAATTCTCTTTTTTTGATATCTACCGGCAAAGTAAATAAAGCAAGTGCCGCAAGCATTGCAATACCAGAATCCGTCAGCCCAGAAAATGGTTGTAGATCTGCAATTGAGAACTCCTGTATTAATGGTCGAAAAATCCAGAAAAAAACTGCCATCAAAAATACAGCCAGCGTCAATTTCTCTCCACTATTCATCGCGCCTAATTTTTTATACTCTTCAGCGGCAAGGTTATCTGCTCCCTCTATTTCTAGCCCTTCAAAAGGGTATATCCACCGAGTAAGCAGCCACCAGCTTATCGGCAAAAATATAATGACAATTGGTAAGCCAACACCTAACCATTGTACAAAGCTGATCTCATGATCAAATGTTTCTTTTATGTAAGAAGCTAAAAATAAATTTGGGGGTGTTCCTATAAGCGTACCGATACCTCCTATTGAGGCGCTATAAGCAATACCAAGTAATAAACAAAGTGAAAAATTATTTTTTATTTTCAACAGATTATTATCATTTTGATCAGGTGATTCACTGATGATTAGACTTAATAAACTTAGTGCGATCGGCGTCATCATGATAGTTGTTGCAGTATTGGATACCCACATACTCAAACCAGCAGTAGTGAGCATAAAACCAGCAATAATGTTTATTGGTTTTGATCCGACTAACTTTAAAGTTCGTAAAGCAATTCTCTTATGCAATCCCCACTTTTGCATTGCTAACGAAATCATAAAACCACCAAGAAACAAAAAGATTAGGTAGTGTGCGTAAGGAGCCGCTGCCTGCTTAATAGGTACAGCACCAAAAAGTGGAAGTAAAATAACTGGCAGTAACGCCGTCATATAGATTGAGATCGCTTCAGTTAACCACCAGAATGCCATCCAAACTGCGATGGCAGCAGTGATCCTTCCTTCTAATGAAAACGGAATATCAGCTCCTTGAGTATTTATATATGTTTCTGGTAGTAACAAATAAGTCAGTAAACCGAGTGCTGGACCTAAAGCTAGACTAAACCATTGTTGAAGCGTTGAGAAAATCTTTTGAATTACATTCTTTAACATTTTATCTATCTGTACTTCTGCCATACCGCTATAATAGTTTCACACTCAAATAATTTATCACACCTTGCAACTTAGATCGGTAGGCTTTTTGCATAGAAGTCTCTAGTCTAGGTATAAAAATTACATATATGAATCTGAAGTACGACATTTCTGGTGCGCAAACTGATGGTGCGCGTGACTATCAAGAAGATTCCTTTCTCACTTCTTACATACAAGCGGGTGAAAATAGTGATCAAGTTACTTTAGTTATTGTGGCTGATGGTATGGGTGGCCATGCCGCAGGAAATGTCGCAAGTAATCTAGCCGTCCAGTCTTTCAATCAATATATCACAACCAATTACCCTGCCAACTCTATTTCAACGCTTTTAAAAAATGCGCTTGATGAAGCGAATAAGGCGATTGCTAAAACGATAAGTGAAACTGCCGCGCTTAAAGGGATGGGCTGTACGCTAGTTGCGGCACTTTTCATAAATGATCAAATGTATTCGATAAGTGTTGGGGATAGTCACCTATTTCATATCCATAATAAGATTTTGACTAAGAAAAATGCGGATCATAGTTATGGCGGCTATCTGGATCGAATGGCAGCTGAAGGAAATCCGGTTAAAGACAACGATGGCTATTCACGGCACATGTTATTAAGCGCATTGACTGGAGAATCTATTCCTGCAATAGATTGCCCTGAGCAACCCGTCAAACTCGAAAATGGAGATCAAATACTGCTTTGTTCTGATGGTATCGACACGCTGGATCAAAAAACTATCGAAGCTAAAAGTCTTAAAACCAACAATGCCAAAGAACTAACAAAAAAGCTGTTACGTGCGGTTGATGATTTACAACAACCGCGACAAGACAATACAACAATACTAGCCGTATGCTTTGCATCGAAAAATGGTTCTGAAGTCACTTTATCGACAGTCAAGCCTGATCAAGATTTCTTATCGAACAAAATAAAATCACCACCAAACTTTCAGAAACCATTAACACCATCTATTGAAGCAAAACTCAGCAAGCGAAAAACCAGCGGATCTTCATTTTTTTCCTGGCTACTTTTTCTAGTTATTATCACCGGAGTTGGAGCCGGAGCCTGGTGGTATTTGAACGAAAACAAAGCCGTTATCCCAGAGATGTTACGCGAGCAAGAAACCATCACCAGTTCGCCAATACCTCCTATAATAACTAAAACGAATGATGACACTAGTTCGAATAAGAAGGCAGAAACACACGAAATCATTAAATTTAGAGATCAGCTTTCAAAAGCTAACTATTCTCCAGAGATGGTATGGGTACCCTCTGGCAGTTTCATAATGGGTGGATCAGGTAGTAATTATCCTCCAGTCAACGAACAACCTCGTCATGAAGTAACAATCGCAAAATTCGCAATCAGTAGTAAAGAAATCACGAGAGGTGAATTTTCCAAATATAGTGGTGTCGCCGTTTCCAATGTGAACAAAGATCAACCTGTGCGAAATGTCTCTTGGGAAACTGCCAAGAAATATACTCGTTGGTTATCTCGTCAGAGCGGTAAATCTTACCGTTTACCAAGTGAATCCGAATGGGAATATGCAGCAAGGGCTGGGACGAAATCACCTTTCTGGTGGGGATATAAGATCGGAGTCGATAATGCACTCTGTGTAGGGTGTACTTCCCCTCTTGAACCATCAAGACCTAACAGTGTAGGTTCCTATCCATCAAATGCTTTTGGGTTACATGATACTGCAGGAAACGTTGCAGAATGGGTTGAAGATTGTTATCACGGAAACTACGAAGGTGCGCCATCTGATGGTAGGGTATGGAATAACGAGAATTGCAAAGAGCGTGTGGTTCGTGGTGGATCATACTTCAATGCTGCAAAATCATTATACGTTTCACGTCGTGACAAACTTTCACAGAAAGATGCAAAAATAATGATCGGGTTTCGGATAGCAAGAGAAGAATAACTTAACAAAAAATCCTTTTTGATTTTACTCAAACGTTCAACGGTCACTATGACCAAGAGATTTGCCCGGCAAAATACGATCACGAATCATTTGTTTAATTTCTTTTGATTCAGGGAAACGATCATTTTCGCTACGTGCAAACAGAATTTCCCCATTTAGCCTGATCACAAAAACTCCACCCGAACCTGGTATTAATACAAACTCACCTATTTCTTCTCCAAATGTCATTAAAATCTCTTGCATCATCCAACTAGCACGTAAAATAAAACGGCATTTTGAACAATATTCAATCTCTACACGTGGTTTAGGCATGACAGTTAACTCCATTATTTGGATTTATTATAGTGAATAAAATTAATGGTAAACAATTTGATCAGATCTCAAATCCCGACTAAAATAGTCGGGAATAAGCTTGGTAATCAGTTAAACTAGACAGGACTTGAAAATGGATATTATAGAAAGAATCAAAGAAACCGTAGAAAGCACACCGATTGTACTATTTATGAAAGGCAATCCTCAGTTTCCACAATGTGGCTTTTCTGCCAAGACAGTCGAAGCATTAAAAAGCTGCGAGACCGAATTTTCATACGTTGACGTCTTAGAAGAACCTTCAGTTCGAGAAAATTTACCAAAGTATTCCGACTGGCCTACTTTCCCACAATTATTTGTTGGAGGAGAGTTAATCGGTGGCTGTGATATTGTGCTCGAATTACATGAACAAGGTGAATTACAACAAATCACTAAAGCTGCTGTATCTTAACAAAGCTATACACGGTTTAGTCTTTACTAGTTAGAATTTGCAATTCGGCCTGGCAATCGTCTATTTATTAGGCAGCCAGAGCTGAAATTGCACTCTTAACTGCTTCTGCTAATTCGTTTGCTAGTTGCTTAACTTGTTTCCCATCCTGACCTTCAACCATCACCCTGACTAATGGTTCAGTACCAGAAGGTCTAAGTAATACTCGACCTGTATCACCCAGCTGAGCTTCAGCTTCCTGCACAGCCGCCTTAACCTCATCAATCCCCATTACATCGACTTGTTGATTAAGTCGGACATTAACTAAGGTTTGAGGATATTTATTCATGCCTGATTTGAGATTATTGAGTGTTTGACCAGATCGGACCATTGCATCAAGAACTTGTAATGCTGAAACAATACCGTCCCCTGTAGTTGTCATATCAAGGCATATTATATGGCCTGATGACTCGCCACCCAAAGTCCAATCGTTAGAATGTAACATTTCCATGATGTGTCGATCACCGACATTTGCTCTCTTAAAATCGAGACCTAATGTACGGATTGAATGTTCTAATCCAAGATTACTCATTAATGTGCCTACTACAGCACCATTCATACCTCGGATTCGTTGTCGTTCACGAGCAATGATAAATAAAAGCTCATCACCATCTAGAACTTCTCCATGATGATCAACCATTATTAATCGATCTCCATCACCGTCAAGAGCAATCCCAAGATCAGCACCCTGAGCTAGTACAGCAGCCTGTAAAGAATCTGGGCAGGTAGCACCACATTCGTCATTTATATTCAGACCGTTTGGTGAAACACCGATAGTGACTATATCAGCACCTAATTCAGCAAATACATCAGGAGCGATTTTATAAGTTGCACCGTTTGCGCAGTCGACAACTATTTTCAGACCGTTTAAATTCGCACCTAAGCCGAAGGTACTTTTACAAAACTCAATATATCGGCCTTCTGGATCTCTTACCCTATGCGCTTTACCAAGCTCTATAGAAGGCGCAACCTTCATAGGCTGATCAATCATAGACTCAATAGCCAGTTCAACATCATCGGCTAATTTTCTGCCATCTCCAGAAAAAAACTTGATACCATTATCTTGATATGGATTATGGGAGGCGCTAATAACAATACCCGCCTGTGCACGAAAAGTTCGTGTGAGATAGGCAACACCAGGGGTTGGCATTGGTCCAAGAAGCATACTATCCACTCCTGCAGCGGACAAACCTGCTTCTAATGCAGATTCAAACATATAACCGGAAATACGTGTGTCCTTTCCAATCAAAACACGGCTGTTAGCCTGTTCAGCAAGCACCTGGCCAGCAGCCCAACCAAGCTTCATTACAAAATCTGGACTTATCGGTGGAGTACCTACTTCACCACGTATACCATCAGTACCGAAATATTTTCTGTTGTTTGTCATTAATGATGTCTCCCGACCTGTTCTTGCTGATTATCATCTTATATATAGCGACCATTTCAACAAAAAAATTACACCCTTATTAGATCAATCTAATATAAAAAGGCTTTTTCAATCATTAATACTACATAAAATTCAAACTTTAAAAAGTAAATTTCAGAAACATTAGAAAACTTAATGCGAGCCTGCAGGATCACCTATTTGATCGTCACCAGATTTATCATCTTTTACATCAACTTTAATCCCGGAGCCCCCAGCTGCATCTATGTCATCATCGTCGGACCAATCAGAAGGTGGTTTTGGAATCTTACCATCCATAATTTGATCAATTTGTTCAGAATCGATGGTCTCATATTTCAATAAAGTTTCAGCCATTAAATGCAACTTGTCGACATTTTCGTTCAACAACTTTTCAGCTCGTTGATAATTCCTGTCTATGAATCCTCGTATCTCTTCATCGATAGCACGAGAAGTCCCATCAGATACCTGCTTATGTTGAGTTACTGAGCGGCCAAGGAAAACTTCACCTTCATCTTCTGAATAGGTTAAAGGGCCTAAACGCTCAGAAAGTCCCCATTTTGTAACCATGTTTCTAGCTATTTCTGTGGCTCTTTCAATATCATTAGATGCGCCTGTCGTCACCTGATCAGCACCAAAGATCATTTCTTCAGCGATACGACCGCCATACATACTGGATATCTGGCTCTCAAGACGTTCTTTACTGTAACTAACACGATCTTCTTCAGGCAAAAACATGGTCACACCTAGCGCTCGCCCACGTGGAATGATACTGACCTTATAAACTGGGTCATGTGAAGGCACTAACCTTCCGACAATCGCATGACCAGCTTCATGATAGGCAGTCAATTTCTTTTCAGCTTCACCCATAACCATAGATTTGCGTTCCGCGCCCATCATGATCTTATCTTTAGCCTTTTCAAATTCTTCCATATTAACGAATTTTTTATCCGCCCTCGCTGCAAACAAAGCAGCTTCATTGACTAAATTCGCCAGATCAGCACCAGAAAAGCCTGGTGTACCTCTGGCTAAAACACCTGGTTTAACGTTTTCTCCAATTGGTACCTTTCTCATATGGACGCGTAATATTTGATCACGGCCACGAACATCCGGAAGTGGTACAACTACTTGTCGATCAAAACGTCCAGGCCTTAAAAGAGCGGAGTCGAGTACGTCTGGTCGATTGGTTGCCGCAATAACAATAACGCCTTCATTACCTTCAAACCCATCCATTTCAACTAACAATTGATTCAATGTTTGCTCACGTTCATCATGGCCACCACCAACTCCTGCTCCACGTTGACGGCCTACTGCATCAATCTCGTCAATAAAGATAATGCAGGGTGAATGCTTTTTAGCCTGCTCGAACATATCCCTCACACGCGAAGCGCCGACACCGACGAACATTTCAACAAAATCAGATCCTGAGATAGTGAAAAAAGGTACTTTTGCTTCACCTGCAATTGCTTTTGCAAGTAATGTTTTACCTGTTCCCGGCGAACCTACCATTAGTACGCCACGTGGAATTTTTCCACCTAATTTTTGGAATTTGCCAGGATCACGTAAAAACTCGACTAATTCAGAGACTTCTTCTTTTGCCTCTTCTACGCCAGCAACATCGCTAAAAGTAACTTTTATTTGATCTTCACCAAGTAATTTTGCTTTACTTTTACCAAATGACATCGCACCTCTGCCACCGCCACCACCTTGCATCTGGCGCATAAAAAATATCCAGACACCGATCAATAACAGGATTGGAAACCATGAAATTAGGATCTGTAATAAAATGCTTTCTTTCTCTGGTGGTGCAGATTGAGTTTTTACATTGTTATCCAACAAAACTCCAATCAATGCATCGTTAGCAGTTTCAGGATTATATGATCTAAAGTATGTACCATCGGTTTTCTTACCAATGATCGTACTCTCGCGCTTATCGATCAAAACTTCGGCGATCTGGCCACTTTTCACATCCGAAATAAACTCGGAATATCCAAGATCCTGGCTCGCAGTTTGTGACGTTTCAAAATTATTAAAAACCATCATCAAAACTAAAGCGATGACGATCCACAGGATCATATTTCTTGCCATATCATTCATTAAATAAATTACCTCGTATGGATACCCATTAATTACAGGTTCCCAACATAGAAAGAACTACCTACATAAACTATACATTAAATGACCTTCCAAGCACATAAAGCTCTCTAGAACGATCACGCGAAGATTTGGGTTTCTTTATAACCACATTCTTAAATTGGCTACGCATACTATTAATAAATTCATCAAACCCCTCGCCCTGAAATGCTTTTGTAAGAAAATCACCTTGCGGTTTTAAAATTATATTTGCACAATCCAATGCTAATTCTATTAACGCCATTCCTTTAGGTTGATCAATTGATTTCATACCACTCATATTGGGGGCCATATCTGAAATTACAAGATCTACCTTACTGTTATTTATACTAGTTATGAGTTGATCAAGCACAGATTGTTCCAGAAAATCACCTTGAATAAAGGTTGTATTACTAAGTGGGTGCATTTCGAGAAGATCTAAAGCGTAGACATGTCCAGTTTTTCCGACCAGATTAGAAGCTACCTGAGCCCAGCCACCTGGTGCAGCACCAAGATCTACAACATTCATTCCTTTTTTAATGATATGTGTTTTATCCTGAATTTCCAGTAACTTATAAGCAGCGCGCGAACGATAGCCATCCTTTCTTGATGCCAGAACATAAGCATCAGACTCGTGCTCTTTTAGCCACCGCTGACTACTTCCGCCTTTCTTACTCGTAACTGATCTCCAGAATTTCGTATTCTATTTGTCCGCCAGGTGCGTTCACTTCAATGACATCTTCCTCTTCTTTACCGATCATCGCGCGAGCAATAGGCGATTGAACAGAAATTCGACCGGCTTTTATATCAGCCTCGTCTTCACCAACGATCTGATAAACAATCTCAGTTTCATCTTCAAAATGTAACAGTTTTACTGACGCACCAAAAACAATTTTTCCATCTGCATTCACTTCTTTAGGATCAATAATTACAGCATTCGACATTTTACCTTCAATATCTGCGATACGTCCTTCGGTAAAGCTTTGTTGTTCACGCGCGGCATGATATTCCGCATTTTCTTTAAGGTCACCATGTTCGCGAGCAGTGGCTATATCCTTAATAATCTTAGGCCTTACAACCTTTTTCAACTCATTAAGCTCTTCTTTAAGCTTTTCCGCACCTCTGAGCGTCATTGGGGATTTATTCATTTACTAATACTTCCGTGCAAATTTTGCAGACAGTTCACTCGCAGAACATCTTCTTCTTTCATTGCTTGCACCATCGCGTAAGCACCAGCAATCGTGGTTGTATAAGGAACCTTATGAGTTAGCGCTGATCCTCTTATCGTATAAGAATCCGAAATAGCCTGTTTTTTCTCACTGGTTGTATTAACAATAAAACTGATCTCATCATTTTTGATCAAATCTACTATATGTGGCTGCCCTTCTAAAACTTTATTGATCACTTTGCAGCCGACCCCAGCATCTGACAAGCTCTTTTGCGTCCCACTCGTTGCCATCAGTTCGAAACCTAAACTTTCAAGTTGTCGAGCCACTTCAATTGCCCGTGCGCGATCACTTTTACGTACACTGATGAAAACACTCCCTCTCGTTGGAAGCTCCACACCAGCTGCCTGTTGTGATTTGGCGAAAGCTTCACCAAATGTTTCACCAACACCCATTACCTCACCGGTAGATTTCATCTCTGGACTTAATAGAGGATCAACGCCCGGGAATTTAACGAAAGGGAAAACGGCTTCTT
This sequence comes from Gammaproteobacteria bacterium, assembly GCA_045110495.1. Taxonomy (GTDB): domain Bacteria; phylum Pseudomonadota; class Gammaproteobacteria; order CAJXQU01; family CAJXQU01; genus CAJXQU01. Next base: position 70,003 of record JBGCGE010000007.1, on the reverse strand, counting down.
TGACCGAATAATAAGGCGGTACTTTCTCTTCGGTCATCCCTTGTTGTTTAAGCGACTTACCTACCATACATTCTGCGGCTATATTTGCCAGAGGCAAACTGGTAGCTTTGGATACAAATGGAGCTGTACGTGAGGCTCGTGGGTTGACTTCAAGAACATAAATGTCTTCACCTTGAATCGCAAACTGCACATTCATCAGTCCGACCACTTTTAAAGCAAGTGCCATCGCACGAGTTTGCTTTTTGATCTCTTCTTGAATTTCAGCACTTAAATGATGCGGTGGTAATGAACATGCAGAATCTCCAGAATGAACTCCCGCTTCTTCGATATGTTCCATAATTCCACCGATCAATACATCTTCGCCATCACAAATAGCGTCAACATCGACTTCTACTGCCTGATTCAAAAACCGATCTAATAAAACAGGCGCATCATTTGATACTGCAACTGCGCCAGCCATATATTTACGCAGATCCGCTTCGTTATAGACAATCTCCATACCTCGCCCACCGAGTACATATGAAGGCCTTACTACTAATGGGTAACCAACTTCTTCAGCACGAACTACAGCATCGTCGACATTACTTGCTGTTCTGTTATCGGGTTGTTTCAGGTTTAATTCTTGAAGCATCTTCTGGAAACGTTCGCGATCTTCGGCTAAATCGATTGAGTCAGGTGATGTCCCGATAATTGGAGCCCCAGCATCTTCTAATGCATTTGCAAGTTTCAAAGGCGTTTGTCCACCATACTGAACAATAATGCCTTTCGGTTGTTCCAGGTGAATAATTTCTAATACATCCTCCAGAGTTAGTGGCTCAAAAAAGAGTCGATCAGAAGTATCATAATCAGTTGAAACCGTCTCAGGATTACAATTAACCATAATGGTCTCATAACCAAGATCTCGCATGGTAAATGCCGCTTGGACACAGCAATAATCAAACTCAATACCTTGTCCGATGCGATTTGGACCTCCACCCAACACCATGATTTTTTCCTTATCAGTCGGTGCGGCTTCACATTCCTCTTCATAGGTGGAATACATATAGGCTGTGCTTGAGGCAAATTCAGCAGCACAAGTATCAACACGTTTGTAAACTGGCCTGATTTCGAGTTGATGTCTCAAATTACGGAGCTCTGACTCATTCACTTCGGTTAAAGTAGCAAGGCGAGAATCTGCAAAGCCTTTCCTTTTAAGGTTTCTGAGTCGATCTTTAGTAAGTCCGGAAATACCTTCAGATTTGATTAAAGATTCTTCCTTAACCAAATCTTCAATCTGGATCAAAAACCAGGGATCGATCTTACAATGTTCAAAAACCTCTTCCAGTGTCATTCCATATCTGAATGAATCTGCGACATACCAAAGTCGATTCGATCTTGGAACGCGCATTTCTCTGATCAGTTCGGCTTCTAAGTCCTCACTTTCAGAATCAGTAACTTCCACCAAGCCGTCCATCCCTACTTCTAAGCCACGAATGGCTTTTTGTAGTGATTCTTGCAGCGTACGTCCAATCGCCATAACTTCACCTACAGATTTCATCTGCGTGGTTAAGCGATCATCAGCTTGAGGAAATTTCTCAAAAGTAAATCGAGGTATTTTAGTGACGACATAGTCGATCGAAGGCTCAAACGAGGCCGGTGTCGCTCCACCGGTAATTTCATTATCCAGCTCGTCTAGTGTATAACCCACTGCAAGTTTCGCTGCCACTTTAGCAATTGGGAAGCCAGTCGCTTTTGATGCAAGTGCTGAAGATCGGGAAACTCGTGGATTCATTTCGATAATGATCATCGCGCCGTTTTCAGGGTTGATCGCAAACTGAACATTTGATCCACCCGTTTCCACACCAATTTCACGCAGAACTGCTAGTGACGCATTCCGCATGATCTGATATTCCTTATCGGTCAAGGTTTGCGCTGGGGCGACGGTAATTGAATCTCCGGTATGAACACCCATCGGATCAAGATTTTCTATCGCACAGATAATGATACAATTATCATTACAATCACGAACCACTTCCATTTCATACTCTTTCCAACCAAGCACAGACTCTTCGAGTAAAATCTCTGTTGTTCGCGATGCATCAAGACCACGTTTACAGATTGCATCAAACTCATCTCGATTAAACGCAATACCACCACCTGTACCACCCATCGTGAAAGAAGGTCTTATTATGATCGGAAAACCTATTTCCGATTGTGCATGGTATGCCTCATCCATATTATGAGCAGCAAATGCTCTAGGCGTGGCCAAACCAATTTTGGTCATGGCAGCGCGGAATTTTTCTCGATCTTCGGCTTTATCGATCGCTTCTTCTTTTGCGCCAATAAGCTCAACACCATATTTTTCAAGTATGCCTTGATGTTCCAGATCGAGCGCACAATTTAAAGCTGTCTGGCCACCCATCGTTGGCAACAAGGCATCTGGACGTTCCTTTTCAATGATATTAGCCACATTTTGCCAATAAACAGGTTCAATATAAGTCGCATCTGCCATACCTGGATCGGTCATTATTGTAGCGGGGTTTGAGTTAACTAGAATTACTCTATAACCCTCTTCTTTCAATGCCTTACATGCTTGAGTTCCAGAATAATCGAACTCGCAGGCTTGCCCTATAACAATAGGACCTGCTCCAACGATGAGAATACTTTTTATATCAGTACGTTTCGCCATCTCGGTGGGTTAGCTCCTTTTCTGTGACATAAGATTAATAAAATGATCAAATAGTGATTGAATATCATGCGGTCCTGGACTTGCTTCGGGATGCCCTTGAAAGCCAAAGGCGGGATATTCAGTGTGGTGTACACCTTGTAAAGAGCCATCGAATAATGAGCGATGCGTTGGCTTAAGATTTAGCGGCAAACTTTCTTCATCCACTGCAAAACCATGGTTCTGGCTCGTAATCATTACGTTTTTAGCTTTTAGATCCTGAACTGGATGATTCGCACCATGATGACCAAATTTCATTTTGATCGTTTTTGCACCGCAGGCCAGTGACAACAGTTGATGACCAAGGCAAATTCCAAATGTCGGTGTATCAGAAGATACGATCTTACCAATAGCTTGAATCGCATAGTCGCAAGGTTCTGGATCACCAGGGCCATTTGAAAGGAAGACACCATCAGGTTTCATTGCCAGCACTTCTTCTGCTGGTGTTTTAGCCGGTACGACTGTTAGTTCGCAACCACGATCAATTAGTAAGCGAAGAATATTATGTTTCACTCCAAAATCGTAAGCAACCACATTCCATTTTGATTTTTCTGTTGGAACGGGATGATCATCTGATTCAAGTACCCAAGAACCTTCGGACCACTTATAAGGCTCTTTAGTTGTAACATCTTTAGCAAGATCTAATCCTTTAAGGCCAGAGAATTCTTTCGCTTTTGCTAAAGCCTGTTCATACCCAACAGACGAATTCGCATTTCCTTCGCCGGCGATAATACAACCCTTTTGGGCGCCTTTCTCTCGTAAAATCCTGGTCAAACGGCGAGTATCAATGCCCGCAATAGACACGACATTATTCTTCTTGAGGTAGTCACCCAAAGACATCGAAGCACGCCAATTACTGTGTAACATGGGAAGATCACGTATAACTAGCGCACTTGCATGAACCTGTGTAGATTCTTCATCCCCTTCATTGGTTCCTGTATTACCAATATGCGGATAAGTAAGCGTGACTATTTGTTGACAATAAGATGGATCGGTCAAGATTTCCTGGTATCCGGTCATTGCTGTGTTGAAAACGACTTCACCGACAGCAGATCCAGTTGCTCCAATAGATATACCACTAAATTGACTACCATCTTCGAGTACTAACAATGCGGGTTCTTGGGCCAAGTTTAACTCCAAAGTTCTATTGAAAATCCATGTTTCAGATATAGAAAAACGGGAGTTGGCCAAGGCCAGTCCCGTTTTAAAAATTTGACGAATTTTACTTCAAAGGACAATTTCTGTCCATATTAATTATGCATTTAAACAGATGAATACCCTCAAAGAATAACTTGAAAATTTCTCAAGTTTTTTAAAATTTTGCCGATCACGATGATATATAAAACACTTTTTGGCTACAAATAACGATAAGGATCCGGTGAAAATAGAAATGGTTTACTCTGATAGCTTCGATCAAGCACATGAATACTTGCGTACTGCACTTCCTCTAATTAATAAGCATAAAGTTACACCAAATCCAATTAATTATTCGGTCTGGTACGCATATGCAAGTGGACAGAATTCTAAATTAACAGAAGCAATTAATAAAATGATCAGTTCGAAAACTGTAATTACAGATGATGTTTGTCATCAGTTATACAATACACACATCCAAAACCACGACTTGGTAGCCGCACAAGTGCATGAAAGTGTGAATAAAGTAATGGACGCGCTCACGGATCAACTCGTAACTTCTACAAATAAAACTGAGCATTTTGGACAAGTACTAGGTTCAGTTGATGAAGAATTAAGCAATGCCACATTAGGCGACAACCTCCAAAGTTTAGTGAACAACCTCTCTGCCGAAACTAAAATAATACAGAATGTGAACTATGAGCTAACGGAAGAGCTTGTCAACTCTTCGAATGAACTAGAACAGCTAAAACAAGATCTTGAAGAAGCCCAGCGTGCCGCAAATACAGATGTGTTGACAGGAATCCCTAATAGACAAGCGTTTTCGAGCAGTATGGAATTATTGATCAGCGAACAACGTCCGTTTTGTTTACTCTTAGCCGACATTGATTTTTTCAAGAATTTCAATGATACATACGGCCATCAACTGGGCGATAAAATACTAAGGCTTGTTGCGCAAACATTGCAGAAACAGTTAAAAGGTCAGGATATGGTGTCACGTTTTGGTGGCGAAGAATTTGCAGTTATCTTACCAGAAACACCTTTTACTGGTGCACTCACAGTAGCAGAAAATCTTAGAAAGACTATTCAAAATCAAAGGTTACGCCGTACTGATAACAAAGATTATATTAGCAGTATCACCCTTACAATAGGTGTAAGTAAATACCGTCCAGGTGATAATGTTCAAGATATTATTGAACGCGCCGATGTTGCGCTTTATCAAGGCAAAAGTGATGGGAGAAATTGTGTAGTTTCTGAATCCGATGAATTAATACCGGCTTAGAAACGACAAGTATTACTTATACACTTTACTAGAATATTTTAAAAATTAAAAAAGGGCCGCAAAGCGGCCCTTTTGTTTATCTATCGAATAAAACCTGCTCGATTAATGAGTAGGGTTTACTCCTAGAGATTTAACAGTCTCAATAGTCAAAAATCGAGTCGGTGTTAAACCTTTTGATCTTTGATACTTTTGAACAGCATTAATAGTTTGCGAACCTACCACACCATCGATAGGGCCGTAGTAATTACCATTCGTTTTCAAAGCTGTTTGGATTTCCTGCACTTTTGCAGTAGTCATATTCGCTTGGCAAAGAACCGGTTTCCATTCCATATGGCCTTCGCTAACTCTTTCTGTTTTTGTAACTTGACCATATTGAGCAGGAATTACAGTACGGCGCTCTTGTGGTGAGGTTACAAGTTTACGGATAGAGACAGTTTTATATTCAGCAGGTATTTCAACAGTTCTTGTAGACGCTGGCGTTTTAACAACTTGTCTCGAAACTGTTTTATACACAGCAGGCTTCTCTGTTAGACAAAGCGCATTACCAGTAGCGTGACCAGCTGCTTTTGAACCAGCAGAACCAGCTAAATGCCAACTAGTAACTGGATCAGAACTCTTAACTGTTTTAGTAATAGTCTGATAAGTTTCAGGTATAGCTATCACACGTTCTTGCGCTGCTGTAGCCAGCTTACGTATTTTTTGCACCTTATACTGAGCGGGTGTAGTAACTGTTTTTGTAGTAGCAGGTGTTTTCAATACACGCTTTGTGATTGTTTTATATTGAGCAGGAATCTCAACCAAACACATAATTTCACCAGTTGATCTATCTATACGATCTACAGAACCAGCAACACGATTAGGAACGCTACCTGTTTCACAGGCGCCACCAGAACATTCTGAAACTTTCCACGTTGTATAAGCTGGCTTCACTAGTACCTTTTCAGTAATAGTTCCGTAAGTTTCAGGTATGGTGACCAATTTTTCAGAAGCATCACTAACCAGCATTCTTTCTTCTACAGTCTCATATGTTGCCGGAATAACTTCAATTCTTTGTGAAGCTTCAGATTTAAGCATTCTTTCTGTTACGTTACTGTATTTTGCTGGTTGAATATATTCTGCGTAACACTGACCTGGCTGGACACTGTTAGACATACCCAGTGAACGCGCATAATTTAAGTAAGCATCAGCTGGATGTGCTGTTTTTGAGTCTCTAGCAGAAGAAACACCATTACGCCCATAATGCCAATGAAGCTCAGCATCTTTTACTAGAACTTTCTCAGAAGCTGTTCCATAAGTTGCTGGAACACCAACCAATTTTTGAGACGCTTCTTTGACTAAAACTCTTTCAGTTACCGTCTCATAAGTAGCTGGGATGATTTCCAGGCTCTCACCAGCAGGTTTCGTTTCAACAGTCTCTGTAGAATTTTGGAATTTAGGTGGAAGCCAGATTCTTGCATAACACTGGCCTGGTGTTGCATTAGGTGGTAATAAATCAGCATTCATTGCCGCACCAGCTGCAATCGGTGCTGTTGCTACAGCTGTACCTGTTGCAAGACCTATACTTGTTGCGATAGGTGACTGAATGTTAATGAGTTGTGATGAGACTTCGTCTGCATGTGCAAAACTTGAACCCAACGCAAATAACCCCAATGCGCTGAAAGTTACAATATTCGTGTTACGAGGTTTAATAGACATTATACCTCCCTCCTTTCTTAATAAGTTTGATTTTCAAAAGTTTATAGTCGCCTTATAAGTAGTACTTTCAGGTGACCCACAGCCAACTATACTTCATGACCTGATGACAATTGTAGATTATTGTGAAATTAATTCAACCATAATCTTAAAGTCACTCATATGTTGCTGTTATTTATAATATTTTAATTGTATATATAATTATGACATAACTTAATATTTTACTTTAATAAAAGTATGCAATTATCTTAATTCATAAGTTTAATTAACATTTATTTACATAATTAACACCTCTTTTATTTTTCACATATAAATTACAAAATATATGGTTTTTGAAGGTATTTAGACATTTAAATCTATAACTTGCAGTATTTAAATGATCTTGCTTTATCAATAATATTGTGGAGATTCGTAAGCATCTTGCTCTTGTCCTTCAACAATAGGCTTAACAAATATCTCTACACGACGGTTTAACTGTCGACCCGCATCAGTCTCATTTGTGTCACGTGGTTCAAGTTCACCACGTCCTTCTGTTTGCAGTCGGCCATATGGAACACCATGCCCTGTGAGGTAACTGCCGACTGATTGCGCGCGTCTTTCTGAAAGCGCCTGGTTATATGTTTCTGAACCGACACTATCAGTGTGTCCAACAACATGAACAACGGTTCTATCATATTTCTGTAATACTTCTGCAAGCTTATCCAGCGTCGGGAAAAAAGCAGGTTTCAAACTATCTTCTCCAAAATCAAACGACACCTCATTATTAACACTCAACTTCAGGGTGTCGTCTTTCAATCGCTCAATTTCAATATCATTTTGACGTTGCTCATTGGCTAATTCAGCTTCAAACTCAGCTTGTTGTTTGTCCATATAATGACCAACTGCGCCACCAGCAAGTGTGCCGACAGCAGCACCAACCAATGTTCCTTTAGTGTCATCACCAACAATTTGCCCAACAACAGCTCCGACGGCTGCACCGACAGCCGCACCCGTTTTTGCACGCCGGTTAGGATCATCCGTAGTTGCACACGCTGAGATAGCAAGTGCCAGTGTGGATGTGACCATTAAATTTACTTTTTTCATAAGAATCTCCATTGATTAAGTTCTTTAAGCGTTGGCAGGAATTTATCGCTTATAGTTTAAACAAAGCCTGAATGGTATTTCTCAAGGCGAAAAGTATTTTAAACAAAATTTATTAGATCATTTTGAGGCTATTTGTAGACTCATCTCAACAATCGACAAGCTTATTTTACCATTAAGAAAAGCATTTAACTCGTCACCAATCATTCGTTTACGCCAACTAGTAGTCACTATTGAAACTTCATTTTTTAGAAGTCGTTCAATTTCTTTCTTTGGGGCCAGTGATGAAGGACTTAGATCATTTTCAGCAGCTCTGATGCGTACGATAGCCATCATTACATCGACCAACGCCTCCTGCTCTGGTTTCAACGATTTACTTCGTTTTTTATCGTCTATTGGTTGTGGATCTGTATTTTGTGCTTCTTCAATTATTCGGATCAATTCAGCACTATATTTCCTGGCAACTCTTTCGTGTATCCCTTTAATAGAAAATACCGCATTCTTATTATCAGGTAGCTGATGAGACAGATCGATCATCGCATCATCTCGTAATAACCAGTTACGTGGCCTGTTTTCATTTCTCGCCGTTTCTTCTCGCCATTTAGCCAAAGATTGTAAGACTGCTAGCTTTTTACCTTTTAATCTATTCGCACTACGAATTTTTTTCCAGACCTGATCCGTTTCAGGTTCATAAATGTCAGGCTCTGTCATTCCCAGAAAGTCTTTATCCAACCAGTCTAGTCGATCAAGTTTTGTTAACTGCTCAATCATTTTTTCGTATATTTGACCAAGGTATATCACATCATCAATTGCGTATTGTAATTGACCATTATTTAAAGGTCGTCGTTTCCAATCCGTACGTGTATGTGATTTACTCAGTTCCACACCGATCATCGCTTTGACTAAGTTCGCATAACCAATTTGTTCAGGAAAACCAAGCAAAGGTGCAGCTATCTGCGTATCAAAAAGAGGTGCTGGGATTGATCTATTAAGGTTGAAAAAGATCTCTAAATCTTGTCGAGCCGAATGAAATATCTTTATTATAGATGTATCGTAAAACAGATCCATGATCGGAGTTAAGTCTTCTATAGAAAGTGGATCTATTATTGCCGGTTTCGATCCATCTGTTACTTGCAATAAACACAACTCTGAATAGTAAGTTTTCTCTCGTTCAAATTCTGTGTCAATGGCTAACCATTTAGATCCTTTTATTTGTTCACAATATTCAAGTAGAGCTGTATTTGTAGTTATTACAATAAAATCTTCTGACATGCTTATTATTCCAGGTTACGTATTTTCTATTTGTTTAGATATTTTCAATAGAGTTAATGAAAGCGATGCAGAAGTAGTATTTAATTATGAACCGACTATTTACGACGGTTACTCCATACAGATTTTGAAGGTTTATTACTTGATCTACCCTGGCTTGCTCGATTGTGATTTTTTGCTTTATTTCGACCTGCAGTTTTGGTTACATCCAGAGACTCTGTGTTGAAATTTTTGATCCCAGCCAAATCCGCCAACGACTTAGCTTCAAGAGGTTCTATATCCCAGAATTTCCCTAGCCGGATACTTCGTGGCAATAGAACTGTTCCGTATCGGACACGTGTCAACCGGCTTACTTGTACACCTTGAGATTCCCACAAACGTCTGACCTCACGATTCCGACCTTCACGCAAAATCACGTGATACCAATGATTTGCACCCTCACCCTCACCCGCTTTCTCTATCTTATAAAAGCTGGCAATTCCATCTTCCAGCTCAACACCCGCTTTTAGTCGTTGAAGCATAGCGTCATCAATTTCACCGAGTACTCTCACCGCATATTCTCTTTCTATTTCTCTGGCTGGATGCATTAATTGATTAGCTAATTCACCATCTGTGGTAAATAAGATAAGTCCTGAGGTATTGAGATCAAGTCGTCCTACCGCAACCCAACGTCCATTACGCAATTTGGGTAGCTGATCAAAAACAGTCTTTCGTCCTTCAGGATCGCTACGACTGCAAATCTCACCAACGGGTTTATGGTATCCAATGATACGGATACTTTTCTGATAAAGACGTGAATTCTGGATTACATGTCCGTCAACCCGAATCTGATCTTCCTCTGTGACTGACTCACCTAGAGTGGCAACCTTGCCGTTTATACTGGCACGGCCTTCCTTGATTAGCGCTTCCATTTTGCGTCGTGAGCCAAGTCCTGCACGTGCGAGCACTTTATGTAATCTTTCCTTATTTTCGGGCATATTGTTAGTTTGGTTTTAAAGAATTGTGGTTCGAAATGATAGAAGGACATAGTCCCATAAACAGCCTGAAATAAATAGATCAGAACATCTATGTTCTAGTGATCAGATTTATGCGTTTAACGCTTTACCCTTTTTGACTTCAATAGGTAAAATTTCATCCAGAGCAAACTTTTTGATATTTGTAATTATAATAAAAGGAACTTCTACAAAGAGGACTTCTTTTTCATGCTTATTAGCAAAACCATTTAGCAACATCATTAATGCGATTAAATTAGCCGGGATAACTATTGGCGTCGACAGAAGACTGAATTCGAGATAATCGACTGAACTTCCTAGCAATACTTTCTCAATTTGTTTTGCATATTCATGAGACTCAATACTGACAGTAGAAATAACCTGCTCTGACCCTAATTCAACTCTCAATCCACCCGCAACTTCATATACATCAGAAAATAATTGCTCCCTCTCAAACATTTTCAAATCCTCATGACGAAGCGTAGAAATAGCATCAACAATGATTTTTTTAAGTGTTTTGTCATCAGTATTTAAGTTTATGATCTGACGATAAAAATCAATCACTTTCCATGGACAGATAAGCAATCCTAGTTTTATCCGCCCATTCGAAGCTTTAACTACCTCCATTATTTTAGCTAATGTGTAAACCTCTTCCTCTTTATAGAGAACCAGCAATTTCGACACATTTCCCGTGGATTCATTTTTCCAGGATAACTGTTTTAACAACTGAGCAAGATTCAATCCTGGTAAGTGGTTATCAACAACAATTAAGGCAGGTGGATTTTTTACGAATTGTTGAAAAAGTTCAATTCCATCGCTTACTTCCGTCACGTTAAAATCAATCGTTTGAACAAGATTATTGATCTTGTTCAAGCCTGGTTTTGATTGTACGCAAACAATGCAAGCAGTCTCGTCTAAAACCGGAGCTAATCGTTCTGTATTTTGATCAAATACAGCATCTTCCATATTGTTTCCTCAGGTTGCTACTCTCTAATATGTTTCAATTCGGACTAAAAACCAGCACCCGGAATGACGTCAGAATTTTGTTTACTCTTCTTCACGAACACTGTATTCCAATCGGTTTTAGCGGTTAGCATCATCAATACCGCTAACGTCAGTATTGATCCTACTGTAACGGTTAATCCTGTCATTCCTTTAATAAAAAATGAGTATGAAAATAAAACCAGATAGAAAAACTGTCCTGTCGCAGCAATCCTCCACGGAAAGGTTTTTCCTAGTGCAGATCGTAAATACAAAATAACCAGCCCTACAGAAATTATTGAGGATATTAAAAATGCAAGATGTACATTAATCACATCAACCATGTATGCGAACGATAAATGGAAAGCGAAAAAACCAGCAGTTACGAACAGATAATGCATAGGATGAATATTGATCTTTTTGATAACACTCAGCGCACTGATTAATACAAAGAAAAATAATAAACAAACTGGCGCAAAAAAACTCATTCTCGCAGACAGTGGCCCAGGATTTATTTTTTCAGGCATTAAGATCGCAACGTTTTGTTTTGTAATAAAATCATTTGCAGTCCATCGTAATTCCGTAAGATTATCTTTTATTTCAACAGACATCGGCGACAAGCTACCATTCTGGTAATCAACCTCTAGAAAATTAGTCGTCACTAACAAGTCCAGGTTTTTTACCTTGCCCTCATTCGATAAAAAATACTGCCACGCTCGCAATCCTCGAGTTTGATATTGAATGGTAAAAGATCGCGTTTGATCAGGTGCTAATTCGATCAAATAATTAACACCTTCGCTGGTTTTTAAATCTAAACTTTGGCTCTCACCATCAACCATAAAATCAAAATGATCATACGTTGCAGATTCAGACGGTAAAGGAAAATGCAATCGAACACTTTGACTAACAGCATCGGTATTTTTGATCGTATACACACCATCAAATTTAACTTTATAAGTTGGATACCAGATCAAACCTTTTTTGCGCTGTTCCAGTTGAAGATCAACTTTGATCAAATTACTCTGCGGCATTAATATCCGATTACTTTTTGATCCCGGTACTTTCACTGAAAGAGAGGGTGCTTTTTGAGTAATATGTGATCCCCATAATTGCTCGACTTGATAATCCAAAGAAGCATAATAATTCCCACCGCGTAGCTCGCTAGTTGTTCCTAATGTTATCCAGCCAGCGACACCGAGCAAGAAGATAAAAATCACAGAAAGTATTTGTTTTATTGTCATGATCCATTCTCCGCTAAATGTTTATCTCCTGAACGATTATCCAAGGGCTCTTTATAAAAGATCGCTGCTTGCAAAGCATTCCCCCGATAGAAAGGATATTGAAATATATAAGGCTTCCCAGAAGAAAAACTTTGTACAACCGGACACTGTGCATATTCGTCCGGTGTCAATTCTCCTTCGACAGCAACCAACTCTAGACGCGACGTTAAACCGACACAAACAAACACTTTTTGTGCAGCCAAACCAGTTTCAGGAATAGTAATCGGGAGTTTTCCCTCCAGGCCCAATTTTTTATGCTTTTGGCTATAGGTCAGTTCAATAACAGAACTGCCCTGCTCCGCTAAAGGAATAACCCAAACCGGATCTTGCCGATCATTTTCTTGAGTAAAAATATCGCGTTTATTTCCATTAACTAATAACGACCAAACCTCGGTTCCCGGAATTGAGTTTAGTAACAAACGATCGCTCGAATTTTCGGGTAGCTCAACTCGAATTACTGAGATCTCATTTCCATTATCAGCAAAGCTGGTATAAAAAAATAATTCATCTAAAACAATTTGAGGAGACTCAACCGTTTCGAATCGTTTAAGATTTAGATCAAAACTTTCCGCCTTGTTATAAGTGCCGGTAATACTGTTTTTTTGTCGAAGTTTTATAGGTAAGCGACTAGAAGAAATATTTTGGGCAAGTGATTTTCCACTCACACTTATTTGTGCTTCAATCGGTTCAATAATCTGAAACCCATTCTCTAGACCAATATTATTCTTGATGGTGGGTAACTTTATTTTTTCCAGATTTTGTTTCGTATCGGCTTCAAATCGAATGGTGAATCCCTTACTCCCACCCTGCTCCATATTGACGATCAATTCACCAACTTTTGTAGAACTACCATCTGAAGACTTTGCATGCGATACCGACAATGTGCTATCCAGGTATCGAAGCGGTACTTCATAATTAAGCTCAATATTCTGTTTGGAAAACTGATCAGAAACACTATGAAAAGTGAATATATATTTATCACCCTCCAACTCAATCTGCGTGAATGTATCAACATCCACTAATTGTTGATCACGATTGTTTGAATCTGCAAAGCTCAAGTTCATTTCACTCGCATGCGGAAAATAATAGCGTTGTAGAGATTGTTGAATTCCCGGATGATTAATAAGCTCAACGCCCGGCGGTAATTCAACATCAAGAATATTACGTACCGCGGCAGGGATATTAAAAGTTAATTGTTGTAAGGATCTCTCCTCAGTCAGCGTAACAACTAAGGTTAAATTAACCTGAAAAGAATTATTCTCATCGGTCGTATCAACATAAAAAAAATAGCCGGAATTTTCATCCATATCATCATTGATAATCGCACCTCCCTGCACTTCTCTTATCTGGCTAATAGCAACATTATGATCAAATAGTGGTATTGGTTTCGGCTTGCCTTGCAACTGCTTACCTTTGATTGAAACATCAACCAAAGCCTCTGATCCTTTAACAGTGACTTTGTAATGCGCCTCATCAATCGACGCTATTGATTCAGGTTTAATAACTTTCTTAGCTTGATCAAATTGCTGCTGAATCTTTTCGGTGTAAAGTGTTTTGAATTCATCCCACGGCAAAGTCAGGCTGTTATCTGCCCGAACCACCTGTGATGCCAGCATCACTGCCGTTGTTAAAACTAATCGACGCATCATACGTACCTCCTTAATTAAAAATAAGGCTCGTACTTTAAATCGCTAATATGCAAATGATATGGATCAAATATGGCCTAAAAAAGGCGTGTTGTTAGGAAGTGTTATTTAAGAGAAAGATAGTTAATATTTTCTAGATCAATAAAAAATGATAATCAACTTATTCTGACTATATATCTTTATTTTTTATTCGTTTCCAAAGTTTTTCTTTAAAAGTAAGCAAGACGCTACTCCTGCAAAAGTAATAAAAAAAATTATTGCCGCTGTCACACTAGCAGTCGTTTGATTAATCAACTTAAGCTTAATCAGAATACTGGGCATAACACCAATGATGACAAATACTAATATATATATGCCTGCCAATGATTTGTGGCTATTCATTGATCTACTTAAGCAATATCGAAACAAAGAAATACTCATAGTATATAGTGCTACCAACCCCATAAGAATAAAAATATCATTATTCATATTACTTCACCAAAGAAATCCATTGAGTCAGATTAAGTTAATATAAATCACTGTTAGCTAAAAAAATGAAAAGGCGTCTGTGGAAATTTGATCACGCCTTTTTCAGTCACGATAGCGGTAACAAGATCAGCCGGCGTCACATCAAATACAGGATTCCATGCGCTAGCACCATCTGCTGCGATTTTTGATCCATTAAATTCCAACACTTCATCTTCAGATCGGGATTCAATATCGATCTGATCTCCAGTGGGACATTCAAGATCAATGGTAGTCGTTGGAGCAACCACCATAAATTTAACTCCATGTGCTTTTGCAGCCAGAGCCAAAGAATAAGTTCCAATTTTATTAGCGACATCACCATTTGCGGCGATTCGATCTGATCCAACAATCACCCAATCAACTTTACCCTGCTTCATTAACCAGGCAGCGGCACCATCTGCGAGCAAAGTCACTGGAATACCATCTTGTAATAATTCCCATGCGGTCAGACGAGCACCTTGCATCCACGGTCGTGTTTCATCTGCATAGACATTATTGATCTTATTTTGCTCCACACCTGCTCGAATCACGCCTAACGCAGTTCCATAACCCGCTGTCGCTAAGGCACCGGCATTGCAATGTGTCAGTACATTCACATTGCTACTTAAAAGATCAACACCCAATTCGCCCATACAACGATTTGCCGTTACATCTTCCTGATGAATTTTGATCGCAAGATCTAATAATTCTGATTCATTATTTGCAGAACGTAAGACTGGTTCCATCTGATCAATAGCCCAATTCAGATTTACCGCCGTCGGGCGTGCTTCACGTAATATTGTCAGATCAAGTTCAGATCCTTTTTCTCTGTAACCCAGAACAACACCATAAGCTGCAGCAACACCAATAGCCGGCGCACCTCTAACCACCATATCGGTAATCGCGTTTGCTACTTCTTGTATTGTCTTGAGCAAACAATATTCCGTAACTTGTGGCAACTTGCGCTGATCAAGAAGCAGCAAACCTTCATCGGTCCATTCGAGGGTTATAAATGCGGTGTTTTCGTTCATAACAGGTAATCCTTATCAAGTTTACGTACAATAGCCAGTAACTATTATATAAACAATAATCCTTACAAAACCCATGAAGATTGATACGCTTATTCACGCCGGCTGGATCGTTCCTGTTGAACCCGAAAATGTAGTCCTTGAGCAATATGCGATTGCGATCCATGAAGGTGAAATTGTCGAATTACTACCTTCAATTGACGCTATCGAAAAATATCAGGCAGGAAACGTTCATCATTTAGAAGATCATCTTTTAACGCCGGGTTTGATCAACGCACATACACATGCCGCGATGAATCTGTTCCGTGGTTTGTCCGATGATAAACCGTTAATGACCTGGTTAAACGATCATATCTGGCCAGCCGAACAAGAAGCTGTCAGTGCTGAATTTGTGCTCGATGGCACTCGACACGCTATCGCGGAAATGATCCACAGCGGAACGACTTGTTTTAATGATATGTACTTTTTTCCTGATCAAGTAGCGCATATCGCAACCGTGGCTGGAATGAGAACAATGGTTGGAATGATCGTTATCGACTTTCCTTCCGCCTGGGCAAACGATGCAGAAGCGTATTTTCACAAAGGTCTTGAAGTTCATGATCAATATCGTAACGAACCTTTAGTCAGCACATGCTTTGCACCACATGCACCATATACTGTCAACGATGAAGCATTAAAAAAAGTCGCGGTTCATGCCGAAGAATTGGATGTGCAGATCACCATTCATTTACATGAAATCGCACATGAAGTTGAAGAATCGATAAAACAAACTGGCGAACGACCAATCCAGAGATTAGAACGTCTTGGCTTATTATCACCACGATTAATCGCCGTACATATGACACAGCTGAATGATGTTGACAAAGAATTGATCAAAAAACATGGCGTCAATATTGTTCATTGTCCAGAGTCGAATCTTAAACTTGCCAGCGGTTTTTGCCCTGTTTTTGATCTGGAACAGAACGAGGTAAATGTTGCACTGGGCACAGATGGCGCGGCTAGTAATAACGATCTTGATATGCTTGGCGAAATGCGTAGTGCGGCATTGCTGGCTAAAGGTGTCTCGCAAAATGCTGAAGCATTGCCGGCATTTAAAGCTTTAAAAATGGCGACATTGAACGGTGCAAAAGCATTAGGTCTGGATGATAAAATTGGTTCGTTGACTGTAGGAAAACAAGCCGACATTATTGCTGTAAATATGAATACGATTGAGACCCAACCTTTATATGATCCGATTTCACAATTGATCTATTCCGCTAACCGCGATCAAATTTCTGACGTTTGGGTTGCCGGACGACAACTACTTCAAGATGGGAAGTTACAAACACTCGACGAACAAGAAATTTTACAAAAAAGTCGTGAATGGCAAGCTGAGTTAAAGAAACACCATTAATAATATGTTGAAAGAAAATATCTCAGCACCTCAAAGTTGGCTGCGTGCAATACTGGCAATCTCCACCGAGATTATTCGTTCACGTTTGTGGTTTGGACTATCACAAGAAGCGTTATCTACGCTTAAAGTAAATAAAGATTTTTTTGCGATCAATATCACCTCTTCTGAAGATCCTGCAAGTGATGATTATGTAATAGAAGCATTAAACGATCTTAATCTTAAACACGTTCGACTTGCTTTCAGTTATGAATCTTTTGGTTCTCATGCACAAAGATTATTAGATCGTGTTATTGCAGAAGACTTTCGTGTAATGCTGAATATTTTACCGCCTCTTAATGAAGCGAAAAATCTGGATAGTTCTGTCGAAAACCAACAACGCTGGAAAGAGTTCGTTAATAAAGTATTTGAAAACTATCACGATAAAATTGATATTTTTGAAATTGGAAATACCACCAATCGAAAGAAGTGGTCCGGCTTTAATCTGATAACGTATCTAACCGCATGGGATATCGCTCGCCCAGTTGCAGATCAATATAAACTAACAATTGCAGGCCCTAATGTTTCAGACTTTGAACCTCTTTATAACATTGCGTATCTCGACGCAATGCGAAGAACACATAACCCACCCAAGATACATACCGATAATTTATTTGTTGAACGTGTTATCGAACCTGAAGCTTTTGATCATCGTGTTTCAGGAAAATATACCAGTCGTTTTTTAAAACTAAACTTAGTTAAAAAGGCTCGCATACTTGATCAAATTGGAAAAAAGTTTGGAAGTACAAATACATTCTGTACCTACACGGGCTGGACGGTTAGAAGATTAAGTAGGCGAAATAAATTACCTGAACAAAAACAAGCCGAATATTTAACTCGATATTTAATTTTAGCACTCGCTAGTGGCGCATTAGTTCGAACCTACTGGGGGCCATTAATCTGTGGTCGAGATGGTCTCATAGATTGTGGATCCGATAATAACAGTTATCCTGAAATTGATAATGTTGCTTATTATAAAGCGCTTAGAGGTAGTGTTGAAAACTTTCGACGTAGACCGGCTTTTTTTGCTTTCCAAAATATCATTTCATCGTTAGGTAATGCGGAGTTAGTTCAGGGATTCAGTGGCGAGAATGGTATTAGTCATTTTATTTTCATAACGGAAGATAAAAAAGAAGTCCATGTTTGTTGGTGTCGCGATAATTTTGCAACGCCATTTACCGATCTTTATCCTGACGAATTGCAAAATGTTGAATACTCACACTTAGGTATTACTCCTCTTAATAGCAAACCACATAATATCATCGAGACGCCGTTATTTATTTATTTTTCATCCGAAAAAACTATACGCCCCGACCTTGAACAATTAAAAGAAATACCAAGTTTAATGATCAAAAATATTGTTGCAGGAGTAGCAAATAAAAAAACGTTTCATCACTTTGAAAACAATGATTGGCAAGGCGCATTAATGGTCGATAACAAACATACTTTTGATCAAGCTTGTGCTGAATTTATACCGGAAGCATTAGAGCAAGCTGAAGAGCTTAAAATTTTGCGCGACAGTCGTAATCGAATTTGGAACATACCAAGCTCGCTAGGCACCTTATCCGTTAAATTAAATAGAACAACTGGCTTTAAACGTTACAGCTATCGTTTCCAGTGTAGTAAAGCAAAACGTCATTGGAATAATGGCACGCATATGTTACTCAGGGGAATTAATACTCCACAGCCGATCGCTTTCTTTGAACGTAAAGAAGAGTGCGGAGTTAGAGATAGTTATTATGTGACTGAATTTCTTGAGAATGCATTTTCGTCAAGAGAAATTTTTACTTGTATTAATAATGGTGAAGATGAATATAGAAAAATAAACAGTGCTTTGCTTTTAAAAGAAGTAGCTACTTTTGTATGCAAGATGCATAACAAAGGGATATTACATCGCGATTTATCTTCTGGAAATATATTGCTTACTTGTAATGATGAAAATGATCCCAAAAAAGTTACTCTGTTTTTGATCGACATAGGTCGCGCACGAATATTAACGACTTTATCCAAACGACAACGCCTTATTGATCTGATGAGAATCAATTACAAACTCACCTGGCCTGGCCGTGAAGAATTTATGAATTACTATCATCAGGCTCTTGGTAAAGAATTGAAGTATTGGCGTTACGCAGTTCGTTTTTATGAATGGAAACAAAAAAGTAAACGAGCAATGAAAAGAGGGATTAAAAAACTAAAGAGTAAATAAGTTAAATCATTAGTATTTTAATCTATTTATCTTTATTAAATTTTTCTTCCAAAATCGTGATCCAGTTTTGTGTTTATAAAAAAGAAGTTGTATAGAATACGCGCTATCCTAAAGACAAGTTTATAGCCACTAACTATGTCGAATAAATTACGCTACAAAGGTGTAAAAAAATGCTTATTGATAAAATAAAAAATAAACAAAGTGGAATTATTCTTTATGGAATTACACCTCCCAAGAAAAACACGTCTTCTGAAAAACTCCAGGAAGTCTCTGCACTACAATTAGAACGGATCAAATCCCTCTCAATCGACGGCTTGATTATCTACGATATTCAAGATGAAGAGTCTCGAACTACCGACAAACGCCCCTTCCCTTTTTTAGAAACATTAGATTCTTATTCTTATAGCAAAGATTATTTAAGTACTCTTGACGTTCCAAAAATAATTTATCGTTCAGTAGGTAAATATAATGCCACTGAGCTATCTGATTTTTTAACTAATGCGCCAATAGAAGATAACTTAACCGTCTTTGTAGGCGCGCCTTCAAAATCACAAAATATCTCATTATCAATTGAAGAAGCGTATAACTTAAAATCAAAAAAAAATACTGAAATGCTTTTAGGTGGCGTTACCATTTCTGAAAGGCATTTAACCAAAGGCGATGAACATATTCGCGTGTTTAATAAGATCAAAAAAGGCTGTGCTTTTTTTGTCTCGCAAGGTGTTTATGATGTAAATGCATCTAAGAATTTTTTATCTGAATATTATTATTATGGCCTTAAACATAATATTCCATTGGTTCCAATAATTTTCACACTCACCCCCTGCGGCTCTCTAAAAACTCTTGAGTTTATGAAATGGTTAGGTATTAGTATTCCTCGATGGTTAGAAAATGAGTTAATTCACTCAAGCGATATTTTAGAAAAATCTGTCGATAAGTCAGAACGGATCTGGCGAGAATTAAAAGATTTTGCCGATGAGAAAAATATACCCATTGGTTGCAATGTTGAAAGTGTGGCGATCAGAAAAGTAGAGATCGATGCTTCTATTGAATTATTAAAACGAATTACGAGTATTGGCTAAAACCTTGAAAATAATTTGCTATTTTTTTGCCGACATTTGATCAAAAGCATTGACCATTTTACAAAACAGTTCAGCGGTTTTTTCTGCATCATAAACTGCCGAATGTGCTTCACGTTCATCCCACTCAATATCTGCAGTTTGAATCGCTCGCGCCAACACGGTTTGCCCATAAATAAGGCCGGCCAGTGTCGCCGTATCAAAGGTGCTAAACGAATGAAAAGGATTTCTTTTTATTCCGCAACGTTCTACCGCTGCTTTTAAAAACGCTATATCAAAGGCCGCATTGTGTGCAACCATGATTGCACGAGTGCAGCCAGAGTCTGAAACCATCTTTCTGATCGGTTTAAATATTTTACCCAGAGCTTCTGGTTCTTTCATCGCAAGACGTAAAGGATGGTAAGGATCGATTCCTGTAAAATCTAATGCTTTTTGATCAAGGTTTGCACCTTCAAAAGGAACGATATGGCTAGAGACTGTTTGAACAGGATGCCAGCCCTGCTCTTGATCACAGTTTAAAATAACCGCCGCGACTTCCAGCAAAGCATCTGTTTCGGAATTAAAACCAGCTGTCTCAACATCGACTACGACTGGTAAAAAACTTCGGAAACGGGAATTGATCAAATTGTCCGAATCGTTGATCTCTTCCGGCATTAATTCTCGATCATCTTCCACAGACATTGTTCTCCAGCTCTTAAGGGAATTACTTTTTCTTTACCTAATGGCAAAAATTCAGGAATTTTCCATTGCTCTCGTTTGAGCGTTATTGTGCTTTTATTTTTTGTTAAGCCATAAAAATCTGCGCCAAAACTGCTGGCAAAACCTTCTAACTTATCAAGTGCAGTTTCTTGATCAAAAACTTCGGCATAAAGTTCTATCGCATTATAAGCGGTATACATACCCGCACAACCACAAGCTGATTCTTTTGCACCTTGCGTGTGCGGTGCGCTATCCGTTCCTAAGAAAAATTTTCGGTTATCACTTGTAGCTGCCTCGACCAGAGCTTGACGATGCACTTCTCTTTTTAAAATCGGCAAACAATAATGATGAGGTTTAATTCCGCCTGCGAAAATAGCATTCCGATTCATTAACAAATGATGAACAGTTATCGTCGCTGCAATATTGTCTGAAGCTGAGATTACAAAATCGACAGCATCTTTTGTTGTGATATGTTCCATGACGATTTTAAGATCGGGAAATTTCTGTGTGAGCGGTTTAAGAATTGTTTCAATGAAAACGCGCTCTCGATCAAAAACATCGATATCAGGATCAGTTACTTCGCCATGCACCAGAAGCGGCAATCCAACTTCTTGCATTGCTTGTAACGCAGAATAAATATTACTGATCTTCGTAACACCGGCATCCGAATTGGTCGTTGCTCCAGCAGGATATAGTTTTAGCGCCTGGATAATTCCTGATTGTTTTGCAGATTTGATCATTTCTGGCGTGGTTTCATCAGTGAGATAAAGTGTCATTAAAGGCTCAAAATCAAAACCTTCCGCCGCTGCCATGATTTCCTGACGATAGCTTTTTGCTTGTTCAACCGTGGTTACCGGCGTTTTCAAATTGGGCATAATAATAGCCCGCGCAAATTGTTTTGCCGTATCAGGCACAACACTTTTCAAAGCGTCCCCATCCCGCACGTGTAAATGAAAATCATCCGGGCGAGTGATCTGTATAGTTGATTGAGTCATTAATATATTATTCTTTGCAAAAATATAAGTAAGGAAATAGATTCGCTATACTCTATCTCTTA
The DNA here is from genome assembly GCA_045110495.1 of Gammaproteobacteria bacterium. GTDB lineage: Bacteria > Pseudomonadota > Gammaproteobacteria > CAJXQU01 > CAJXQU01 > CAJXQU01. The sequence goes on along the minus strand of JBGCGE010000007.1, from coordinate 47,959 downwards.
CTTAAGTTTAATTAAACAGCCTTATACAACCTGTTGCACATTTTGAAGGATAACGATGAAATATAACAAGCTCGGAAATACCAGTATAGACGTCAGTGAGATTTGCCTCGGAACCATGACCTGGGGTGAACAAAATTCGCCAGCTGAGGCCTTTGAGCAACTCGATTATGCCGTTGAAGCCGGCATCAATTTCATTGATGCAGCCGAGCTTTATCCTGTTCCGACTAGTCCCAAAACAAATGGCGACACAGAGCGCATCATTGGAGATTGGATGCAGCAACGTAAAAATCGCGATCAGCTTATTCTCGCTTCAAAAGTGTGTGGTCGCGGTGAATGGGTCAAACATATGCGAGATATGAAGGTTCGGCTTGATCGTCCGAATATCGAATCCGCCATTAATACCAGTCTCAAACGTCTTAAAACCGACTATCTTGATCTTTATCAGCTTCACTGGCCAGACAGATCGACTAACTTTTTTGGGAAGTTAGGTTTTACCCCAGATCCAAATGAAGAAGTTACACCCATGGAAGAAACACTAGATGCGCTTTCTGATCTGGTAAAAATCGGGAAAATAAGACATTACGGCATATCCAATGAAACAGCCTGGGGCACGATGAAGTATCTAAATGTGGCTGCCGATCAAAAACAACATCGAATCGTCAGTATCCAAAATCCATACAGTTTGCTGAATCGTACATTTGAGATTGGGCTTTCGGAAGTTTCTATTCGAGAAAATGTTGGTTTATTAGCATATTCGCCTCTTGGCTTTGGTGTGCTTTCCGGAAAATATTTAAATGGCCAACAACCTGAAGGTGCGCGTCTGACGCTATTTAAAGAATTCAGCCGCTACACAAAAGAACAAGGACTAAAGGCAACCGAAGCGTATATGCAACTTGCACAAGATCACGATCTTGATCCGGCTCAAATGGCGCTGGCATTTGTAAACACCCGCCCTTTTCTTACCAGCACTATTATTGGTGCAACAACAATGGATCAACTAAAAACAAATATCGGCAGTATTGATATAACGCTGAGTGAAGAAGTGTTAGCCGGAATTGAAGCTATACATCAAAAATATCCGAATCCGAGTCCTTGATGAAATATGATTGGAAAAATTTTATTGGGGTTTTACCTATGACTTATGCGAGTTGTTAAATGTGCTTAACAATTTATTTAGCAAGCGATCAAGAACTGCCACTTATAGCTTAGGATGAACGATTACCGAAGTTTTTTGTTAGTGATTTGTCAGAATAAGAAAAACTAGTTGCACAACAATTCTCTCTGCCATATTTAGCTTATGCAGGTTCTCATCAAGGCTGCGGTTGTGGGTTTTTCAAAAAAGGTGTTGAAGGAGATGAATTGATCAAGGCTCAATCGAACTACAATGCTTTGTCTTATTACCTGGCATCGCTTAAATTCAAAAGCGCAAAACTTGCTATATTCTCGTGTTGGGAAGGTGACCAATGTGAAGTTCCTGAATACAAAGAAAAAATAAGCTTGAAACGACTAATATCCTCTGACTTTGAGTTTAAAGAAAAAGCCTATTACGAAGTCACATAGGTAATTTCATCTTTCTCAAGAAACACTGAACTTATTTTCAATCTGATGAACAATGGATCTATTTTTTCTTTTCCAGATCCAATCCAGCCTGTTTCCAGGCCAAAATTCCACCACTGAGATTATAAACTTCTTTAAAACCAGCCCCATGCAGCAGAACTGCGGCTTGAGCCGATCGTCGCCCGCTATGACACTGCATAATGACAGGACGATCCTTATACTGGTTAATTTCAGCTAAGCGTGTACCCAACTGCGCAACCGGAATAAATATGGCGCCGGGAATGTGTTGTTCATCCCACTCATATTTCTCACGAACATCAATAATGATCGCTTCTTCAGATGTAAACTTCTTCGAAGCATCAACCGCATTAATCGACTGAATCCCTGCCGCTTTCATTTCCTCATCAGGCGATGAGCACGCTACCAGCAAGAAAAAACTTAAAAACAGAAATAAAAAATTTAGTGCGGTCTTCATGTCCATATCCTCAAATAATATTCTGACATTTTAGACTAATAACGATCAAACTGAAAAAGAATCAGAAATGAAAATGACTTTTCCTTAATATTTATAAAACTTGCTTTATGATTTGATCAGATTTCAAATCGGTGATCTAGTTGCCCGCAATAATGATTTTCTTTGCGGACAACCATCCACTCTTGAACTTAACTATTTCAGCTAGATAAATAAGCTATTTGATCTATCGAATGCTTATTTTAAACATCTCGAAAATTAAGCTGAAAGTTTCTCCCCATTTGCGTATGCATTACCCGATACTTTCACATTGCGAAGCAACATATCTAACACTGGGCATTGAGTTTCTACAGCCGCAACAAGTGCTTCTAACTGGCTTTTGTCTGCTGGACTCTTTATATGAGTTTCATACGAAATTTCAGTAAACCCGGGTGGAATTCCTGCATCCGCCCCCATACCAAGTAATCCTCGAACATCAAGATCACCAGTTAAGGTGACCTTACATTCTTCCAGTTCTATATCCATAACAGATGCTAGTGCTGAATACATGATCTCCTGACATGTGCCTAAGGCAGCTAGAACGACTTCTACCGGACTCGGGCCTGTATCTCCGCCTCCAAACGCAGCTGGCTCATCTATCATAAGTGCTGGAAAATTTCTGATATTTGCAGAGCACAAAACATCACCTTCCCATTGGGTATTTACCTTGTATTTAAACTGTCCATTTTTAGGTTCGCTTGTTACTGCTTCCACCATTTGGACAACTGCTTTTTTTATATCTGATTGAGCCATATTCTTCCCTCTTTAGTTTTATCGGACAGTTAAGTATTGCATATGATCATAATTTTTCATCTGCTACGTATTCTCTTGATCTTCTGATTAAGATATTTCTAAAATGCATGTAAAAATAACGTATGGATATACGAAGATTTACTGAGCTGAATTGTATAGGTCTATTGGCTGAAGTCAGATAACTTTATTTATAGAAGCATTCACTTATCATGATAATCAGTCAAATATAAAAAACCCGGCTGCCAATCGGAGAGTCAAATTCCAGGGCAGTCGGGATTGTTTCAACAAATTGATAAGTCTGATTTAAGACACTTTCTTTCCTTGAATATATCTTGTCGTTATTAAACATCTAACTTCCTATAGTTACAATATGGCAAATTGTCGCATGTGGCATTTTGTCGCAGTGTATAATCTTTAGCAGAATGGTAGATTCGTACTTATGAAACTCCTCCAGTCATATCTCGTATTATGAAATACCCCGAACGCTCTCGCGATCTAACGTGTCTATGCACTCACTATGTTTTATTACTGCGTTCGATCGCATTTTGGGGTCATGCATTGATCTTATGGATACTAACAAAACTTTCTGATCAACCTTTTCCTTATGCTCCAGTCTTCACAATTTTGATCGTCTTAGGACTATTCACTATAGTTAGTTGGTGGTGGGCAGAAAAAGTAACCGTTGTTTCAGATCGTTTTGTTTTTATCCAGTTACTTGTCGATATTTTCGCACTCTCACTTTTACTTTATTCAACCGGTGGCGCATCAAACCCTTTTGTCTCCTTGTTTATGTTGCCTGTTACTTTTGCGGCAGCAATGTTGCGTCCATTCTATATTTGGACGACAGCAGGAATTGCGATTGTTTGTTATACAACCTTGATGGCTTTCTATGAGCCAATGATGATATGGCAACATCACGGACATGGTTTTGCACTTCACGTCTGGGGTATGTGGGCCGCTTTTTTACTTGCGTCTGGACTCGTAGCTTATTTCGTATCTCGGATTGGTCATACATTAAAAGCACGCGATCAATTATTAGCTGAAGCTCGTGAACACGCGCTGGAGTCAGAAAAACTTGTTGCTCTCGGATCTCTTGCGGCCGGTACCGCGCATGAACTAGGCACACCATTAGCAACTATCGCAATACTCTCCAAAGAACTTGAAAAAGCCACCGCCGAGACACCTGTTATAAGTAAGAAAATGACATTGTTGCGAAGTCAGATAGATCGCTGTAAAGAGATTCTCTCAAGAATGGCGGCTTCAGCTGGACAAAGTCGTGCTGATTCTGGTGAATTAATTACCGTTGATCACTATCTCGAAAAGATACTGCAGGAATGGTTGAAAATCAGACCCGAAGTTGTCGTTGAAAGTCAGTTTAAGGGAACTGATCCCGCACCAAAAATTATTGCAGATCAAACAATTACCCAGGCAATTATTAATATTCTAAATAATGCTTCTGATGCATCTTCAGACTTGATCAAGATTGAAGGTGTTTGGACTGAAGATAATCTTGAGTTAATTATCCAGGATAATGGCACAGGTTTGTCACCGGGTCTTGAAGAAAAAGTTGGAACTGAGCCATTTATATCAACCAAATCACCCGAAAAAGGTCTCGGTCTTGGTCTTTATTTAGCCAGGACGACCCTGGCAAGACTTGGTGGAGACGTAAGCTTAGAAAACAGAATCAATGCACCCGGTGTAACGGCAAAACTCAACTTGCCTTTAAATAACTTAACCTCTCTCTAAAAACGATGACGAATAACTCAGATAAATTACGGCCAGATCAATTATGCTCAGATCAATTACTTTTGGTCGATGATGATTTGATCTATTGTGAAGTTCTGGAAGACGCGCTTGTCGATCGAAACTTTGCGGTAACAGTAGCCCATGATGTGTCATCCGCATTAATTAAGTTAAATACGTTAACTCCTGATTACGCTATTTTTGATCTAAAAATGCCAGGACCATCGGGCCTTGAACTCGTATCAAAACTTCATGAAATAAATCCAGATGCAAAAATTATTGTACTCACGGGTTATGCCAGTATTGCAACGGCAGTAGAAGCGATCAAACTTGGTGCAACTCATTACCTGACAAAACCCGCCGATGCCGATGAAATTGTCGCTGCTTTTGATCGACAGGAAGGCGATAGTGAAACGCCAGTTGCCGAGAAACCACTTTCAGTTAATCGAATTGGCTGGGAACATATTCAAAAAGTCTTAACTGAGTGTGATGGAAATATCTCCGAAGCGGCACGTCAACTAGGAATGCATAGACGAACATTACAACGAAAACTACAGAAACGGCCTACAAAGCATTAAGGAACTTCGTCAATTGATCACAGTCAGACACAGCGAGATCTTGTCATATTTCTATTCTGTATGAGAAGATACCGACCCTTTTTCTGGAGAATCCAATGAATAAAAACTTTTTAATTACTGCTTCCTTTATCACAGGCAGTTTTCTTTTATCCTCAGTCGCAATAGCTGAAGATGCAGAATTAAACACTGACAAGCAGAAGTTCAGCTATGGAATCGGCTTGCAAATCGGCCAGAGTATCGCTGCACAAAACGTTGAAGTTGATCAAGATGCACTGATCATGGCTCTTAAAGATGCACTTAGCGGACAAGAACCGAGAGTCTCCCTTGAGGAATTACAAAAAGTAATGACGCAAGAAGAGAAAAAGATGCAACAAAAACAAATCGCCGCAGCAGATAAAAACAAACAGATTGGCCAGGCTTTTTTAGCCGAAAACAAAAAACTTGATGGTGTAAAAACGACCGCAAGTGGTTTGCAATATCGAATTATAAAAGCCGGCTCTGGTGCAAAACCGAGTGTTTCAGATTCCGTGACAGTACACTATCGTGGCACACTCATTGATGGACACGAATTCGACAGTTCATATAAACGTGAACAACCAGCTACATTTAATGTGAATGGTGTTGTTAAAGGTTGGCAAGAAGCATTACCAATGATGAAAGAAGGTGGCAAATGGGAGGTATTTATTCCTTCAGAACTTGCTTATGGATCTAAAGGTGCTGGTGCTGCAATCGGCCCTGACGAAACACTTATTTTTGAGATTGAACTACTAAGCGTTAATAAGTAACAAGTGAAAAAGTAACTAGCTGGAAATTACTGTTCCAGCTAGTTTTTCTTACCTAACATTCACCAACATTCGTTGTCCCACCCTGCTCTAATTCGACGTAAACACTGGGATTGTTTGTTCCACATGAAGGTTTATCAACAATATTCAAAATAGCTTCCTTTATTAAAACAGGTTGATCCAGGTGAATATAATGCCCACTTAGATCGGCGATCACATGCGTAGAACCTTCACTCATTCTGGCTAATTCATTTTGCAGACGAACCCAGACCGTTTCTAATTTTTCACCTTTGCGTGTTTTAGGCCAGGCGCGTGTACCTCGCGATAAAACCACTAACGGCATTTCAGGCAAGCTACCCATTCGTCCAACCTGATGTCCACTAATTTCGAAGTTCATACTTTCAAAACGTAAGGCATTACGTGCTTTTTTAGCACTCATCAGATGATAGGCGACCTCTCGATAATCCTGGGGGTAATTACCTGGTAACTTTGCGGTTGATACGTATCGTGTTCTGCGTCGACCTTCTGGAAGATCTGGATAAACTGAGGGAAACCAGTCAGCTTGCTGGGGGTGAGAGGAATCTATTAAAACCAGACCAGCCACTTCTTCAGGGAATGACTTTGCAAAATACATCATGTTATAGCCACCAAAAGAATGGCCCAGTAGCAGATAAGGCGGTGCTATATTTGCACCACTAAGTAACGTTCTTAACTCAGTTATTATAGTTTTAGTTGTTCGTGGAAAAGGTCCTGGATCACTCCAACCATAGCCTGCCCTGTCATAAGTGCAGATCTGCAACTTGTCCGAAAGTTCATTCTGGATTTCTCTCCACTCTAGTGAAAAGCCGCCCAAACCAGAATCTATAATGACGGCAGGTTTATCATTCGCTTCTCCTCTACAATAAATATGCAGGCGATGTGTACCAACACTGATCAATTTTCCTGGTGCTACCCATAGCATGTCTGAAACTACGGACTCAGCCTGAACAAAACCAACTGGCAACATAAGCACCATTAAGGGTAAGAATAATTTGATCAACTTTATTTGATTCATTGCTTGAGGTTATCTGTGTATCGCTATTTTATCAGGCCTAAGGTCACACCAAAGTTTAATAGAAATCGAAGATGATTTATACAAGGCTCTTTTCTAATATATTCATCGTTTAAATCGTGTTATAAGAAATTTACTTTTCCAATGCTTTTGAGCAACTGCTATCCAGCTTTCATGGAGTATAAATGCCAACTAAAACCCATAAAAACCAGACTTTAGATGCCCGACCCGACCGACTCGACTTACGTGATCGTGAATACCGTCCACCTCTTCGATCATTACCACCGCAATGGCCAAGCGAAGAATTGATCAAAAAACTGCTCGATTGCTACATGGATAGCGGCATGATTCTAAATCAATACGGCGAAGGTGCCTGCACAGGTTTTGGTCTCGCTGCCGTCATTAATTATTCAAACTGGCGCAATACAGTGCAGATAAAAAATGGTGTAGTTACTTGCCCTGTTGAGATTAAACAAAAAAAAGTCAGCACCAGAATGCTCTATAACATGGCACGTGTTTACGATGAATGGGATGGAGAAGATTACGAAGGATCAAGCTGTCGTGGTGCAATGAAAGGTTGGCATCGACACGGTGTTTGTAAAGATACTACCTGGCCATATTCCGTCAACTCCGCACAAGGACCATCCGTTGGTTGGTCTGAAGAAGCAATCCTTAATCCACTTGGTGCTTATTATCGGATCAATAAAGATTCCGTTGTTGATATGCAAGGTGCCATCCACGAAGTCGGTGCAATTTTTTGTTGTGCGAATGTACACAAAGGTTGGTGGAAGAAGAATGAACAATCACTATCCTTGATCAAAAAAGAAAGTGATATCGTCGGTGGACATGCTTTTGCAATTATTGGCTACAACGCGGACGGCTTCATCATACAAAATTCCTGGGGTGAAGATTGGGGCTATAAAGGATTTGCTGTTTTAAGCTATGCGGACTGGGTAGAGAACGGCAGCGACTCCTGGGTTGCAGTACGAGGAGTACCGATACGTAAAAACTCTCCTGAAACTTTTTCAAATCACGCGTTACAGTCAATTTCTAATGATTCAACACAACGCGTTAATAGTAAAATTTCTCGCGCGATAAATTATCAATACAAAAATGATCAAGTTAGACCTTGGAGTGAAGAAGAAGCCTACAAACACTCGTTAGTCATTGAAAATAATGGTCGCCCAAAACTCACCTTGATCACAGCATCTGATCCCGATGCTTCTGCCAGGATAATCTGTCACGACAATATACATCGTTGGTTAAGCAAATCAACACGAAATAAAAAGATCGTCATTTATGCACATGGTGGCCTGAATGCAGAAGAGGATTCTATAAACCGCATAAGAATTATGGCACCTTATTTTAAAAATAATGGTATTTATCCTGTTTTCGTAACATGGAAAACAGGGTTTATGGAATCCGTTAACAACCAGATAAAAGATTATATTTTTTCCAGCTTTAAAAAAGCCGGAATTGATCCTGACAGCAGTCGAGCACAAGGAATTTTTGATCGCTTACGTGAATCAATAGATCGAGGAATAGAAAAAACATCTCAGCATATTTTGGTAAGAGGTGTCTGGACAGAAATGAAAGAAAATGCACTATATGCAAGTGACCGTGCAGTACGTGGTTACCCGCAACAGGGCAAAGTCCGTCCCGGCGGAATGGTCATCTTGTCAAAAGCCTTAAAAGATTTAAAAAAGAATAATGATTTTGAGATCCATCTAGTTGCTCATTCCGCCGGATCAATTTTATTTGGCCATTGGCTGGAAGAATTAAAAAAACGTAAGTTAAATATTAACTCTACGACACTTTTAGCACCAGCATGCACATTGGAATTTGCAAATAAACATTATGTCCGTGCGATCAAAAATGGAATTCTGGAAAGAAAAAATCTCAGCATTCACATGATGGATGATGAGCGTGAAAAAGCTGATTCTGTTGGCCCGTATGGAAAATCATTACTCTACCTTGTTAGTCGCGCTTTAGAAGATATACACAAAATGCCATTGCTTGGAATGGCAGCCGCATGGGATATAAATAATGTCGATCAAGAAGATGGGAAGTTTAATTCAAGCCAATTTAATGAAATTAAGAAATGGTATTCATTTTCTCAAAATGAATCACCTGAAATTACTCCATTAATATATAACAAATCTCAAAGTGAAGTTGTGACGTCCGCAAAGGGTGACACTATTGATCTTGCACATGGTTCTTTTGATAATGATATCGACATAATCGAAAAAGTTATTCGAGAAATTAATGAAGGCAAACCAATAAAATATCCTGTTGAAAATTTAGGGGGATTTTAATCTGTGAATGTCTAATACCACATCCAACAGCGACGTTCAGGGGAAAAGAAACAAATAAATTAATCCCAGTTGAATTGTGGTTCCTGAACAATGGTTCACCACTGCTCATCACACCTTCAAATCAATGAAAGAAGATTGGTGTTCAGAAAAAAACGACCAACAAACAAATTATTAACTCTTGAAGACGATAATACTCACGTCTGCGCGCGAAAAAATATCCCTGCTGGTGCAGTTATCAAACGTTCTACGGCAAGAATTTCATTTTGTGGAATTTGTCTGACAATGCTAGAGGTATGATCATCAATAACTGAAACAACTGTGTCGCCACTTTTATGATCAACACTAATCCGCAATTCTCTTTTCACAGTTTGCACATACCCATTCTCATCAATAATTAACTGGTCTAAATTCACAGGAACATTATTCTCTGAAGAATTATTTACTACATTACTAAGTTCAACCTTCTGTGGCTCTCGGTCTGCAAAACTATCAATATTAATTGAAATTACATTTGAATAAGCATTGCTTTCGCCATTTACTTCTGACTTGTTTCTGGCATCCATGTCTAATGTGCACTCCTCACTGTCTCGTACCAAATCCATTTTAATACTAGCAGTAAATAGGTCATCGACGTGTCAATAAAAAACTTTAGTATCCTCTTGTTGTCGTTGATTATTATGTGACAAAGTTACACTTAAATAAGTAACAGTTTTAAGAAATATTGCAATCTAAATTACCACCAAACTTGTAACATCCCGTCGTTTTTCCGCCACTCAAAACGATTAAGAGGAAGGCTTCCTTTTTCAATACATTCGCCGGTGTTTAAATCAAAACACCAGCCATGCTTTGGACAAGTAAGTTCTCTGCCATCGATTGCAAGTTCTGGAATATTTGTTACCTGGTGAGGACAGCGGCTATCGTAAACATTGATCAGTTCTTTGTCTTTAAAAACAAACAACTCACGATCATCGCAAGTATGCCGTGTCGTTCCTTCCGGTATATCAAAGAAGTTAATAACATCATGCCAACTGGGCATCACATTGTTGCCTAGCGCTTCGATATCAAATTCTGGCAGATCCATTTCCTGAAGTTGCTCTATCGCCCAAATGGTTTTGCTCAACCCTAAAATAGGGAATGCCATTAATAAAGCGTCCAGAATTTCATCAGCAGTTGCACCCTCTCTTAGTGCACGCGTTAGATATTGTCGAAAACCTTTTTCTGTTTGGCCAGCAACTTTGGTAATCACCGAGATAAGTGCGCGCGTTTTCGGATCTAAATGCTCTCCGGCCTGCTTGACGAACTTAAAATAGGCCGTCATTGCCTCTGGCCGTGCGGCCAGCAAATAATTCAGAGCATCGCTCATATAGAACTCCTTGTGAGCTTCACTCTGACAATTTCATTCTGCATAGAGAGTAGTTGCTTCATGGAATAGGTATCGGTTCGTCGATTGTAATCCTGGTGAATAAACATCAAATGTACATCCACTTCATCTTCACCAACTATCGATTCTCCTTTGTTAAACAACCAGGTCTTTTTAATCAACTTTATGACTCCAAACTTAGCTTCTCTTGTCGGTTTATTTTGACCTTGCTGAATCGAACACGCATTCCGACTACCTTTGCGCGTACAGTTGATAAAGAAGTCAATGATTTTTTCACCACTTTGCTCATCCTCAGCAGCAAAACGAACGCCAAAATAATCCTGTTCTGTGCTTGTTCGCACTCCCAGCCATCCTGAATAATCGGCAAAAATTATTAAAATAATGAGTGAAATTACCGCTGGAATAATAATCTTCATATTTGTCATATAAATTAGCAAATTTAAAATAGTAAGCGTATTAAATAATTGAGAAAATCAATTTCTCATTGTTCCATGATTATGTCATTATCGTCACCATGACCGGAACACATATATTAGCCTTTTCAGCGATCATATTTTATCTGGCATCTGCGCTTTTGATCGGTAGAAAACTATTGAAAAAACTAGCCATAGATAAAAGCGATAAAAACCTTGCATTGTTATTTGGTTTTGCAGGTCTATTGTTACATGCATTTGTCGTTCACGATATAATGATCGCAGACAAAGGTGTCAATCTGAGTTTTACAAATGCGGCCTCCATAGTAGCATGGCTAACTGCTGCCTTATTATTGATCGGCTCCATCAAACAACCCATGGAAAGTCTGGCAATGATCTTTTTTCCACTTGCTGCCATCTCATTGGGCATTTCTCAATTGTTCCCCTCTCAAAACGTGATCGAAGCTGATTTACCTTCTGGCCTGCAAATACACATCCTGTTTTCAATCATAGCTTATAGCTTGCTGAGTATCGCAGCCGTACAAGCTTTGATACTTGCGATTGCAGATGCTCGTCTTAAAAACAGACATCCAGTTCCTGTTATGCGTATTTTGCCACCGTTACAAACGATAGAAACGTTGTTATTCCAGTTCATCTGGTTGGGTTTTATACTACTAACTGTCTCCTTTATCACTGGCTTTCCATATGTCGAAGATATTTTTGGGCAACACCTGATTCATAAAACAGTCCTGTCAATTTGTGCATGGATTACTTTTGCTATTTTACTTTGGGGTAGAACGCGTTTTGGCTGGCGTGGTAGAACTGCCGTTCGATTTACCATTGCCGGCATGATCGCGCTAGTACTAGCCTACTTTGGTAGCAAGGCCGTTCTGGAATTGGTTTTACAGAGGCTATAACACTTGACTTGGGCGCTATTAGCGTCCAACAATAGTCACTTATTAATCACAAGGCTCCACATTAATTGGACGATATTCCGATAGGGTTATTATTTGCCGCCCTGGCAGTGCTCATTTTATTTTCAGCTTTTTTCTCAGGTTCCGAAACGGCCATGATGGCGTTAAACCGTTACCGGCTGAAACACCTTTGCGAACAAAATCATAAAGGTGCTATAAGGGCTAACTCTCTTCTTGAAAAACCAGACCGCCTGATAGGTCTTATTCTGCTCGGCAATAATTTCGTCAACATTCTCGCTTCATCCATCGCAACCATTATTGCAATTCGATTATATGGAGAGGTCGGTATTCCTATCGCAGCAGCCGTGTTGACCTTGATCGTTTTGATCTTCGCAGAAGTTACTCCAAAAACGATGGCGGCCTTAAAGCCCGAATCAGTCGCCTTCCCGGTATCTATCATTCTTAAACCGCTATTAGTGATCTTATACCCTTTCGTATGGACAGTTAATTTGCTCGCAAATAATGTGCTTAAATTACTCCACATTTCACCCAATACAGATAATGGTGAAATGTCTCTTAGTCGTGAAGAACTTCGCACCGTCGTTCAGGAAGCAGGGACAATGATTCCCAAACGTCATCAACAAATGTTGTTTGGGATACTCGATCTTGAAAAAGTCACGGTTGAAGATATTATGATCCCTCGAAATGAAGTCGCCGGAATTGATCTCGATACAGACGTATCAGAACTTGAAGAACAATTGCGTAACTGCCGACATACACGTATTCCTGTTTATTTCGGAAACCTGAACCAGATTGTCGGTATTATGCACATTCGTAAAATTCCAGACTTACTTGGTGAATCAGATACGCTCAGTGCAAATGCCATACAGGAAGTTGCCAGTGATCCGTACTTCGTCCCCATCGGCACACAACTGCATACTCAGCTCCGAAATTTTCAACGGCAAAAGCGTCGATTGGGCTTTGTTGTTGATGAATACGGCGATTTTGAAGGCCTTGTAACTCTGGAAGATATTCTTGAAGAAATTGTCGGTGAATTCACCACGGACCCTGGTTACAATCAAGACATTCATGAACATGATGATGGGAGTTTTTTGATCGATGCAAGCGCAAACATTCGAGATATTAACAAATCGCTAAAATGGGATTTAAGCTTAGATGGCCCTAAAACCCTCAATGGTTTAATTATTGAAACGCTTGAAAATATTCCCGCGACAGGTACGAGTTTACGCGTTGATAATTACACGATTGAAATTCTGCAAACCTCAAAGCAATCTGTAAAAACAGTGAAAATGAAACAACTTGAAATGGATCCTGACGAATAGCTAACTTTTAGAAAAGCTCAACTTCTCCTAACTCATCTGAATTAGAAGATTCAAATTTATTCTTCTCCTGAGCAAGTTGGTCGATCAAACTCATTAACTGACCACTATATTCTTCAGCTAATGCAAGTCCACCCAAAATTGATTGACGCGATACGTCTGATTGCTGCCACTCTGGATCACTAATCACGCTAACTACATTGTGGATATTGTCATGAACCTCCTGATGCGGAGAATCTATGCTCGGGAAAGTGGGTAGATGACTATAATCCTGCTGGCCTGTTCCACTGTAGTACCATGGCCCAAACATGCAGCTTGAAGCGTCTTTTACCACATTCGAGCCACTATGGTTTTCATCTTTACTACTTTCTACCGCACGATAAGCATTTTGCATGAAAATAACGTGATCAACCTTTATCAAGGCTGCATCACAAATAATTTTGACAGATGAGACATTCTCGTAAGTCTCTTGTGATGTTTTTGCAAACTCAGCAAAACTGGTTTCAAAATCAGTAATAATCTCTTTTGATTGTTCTGCGGCAGTCGCCATACTCTCCGTGCTAGTGGTCATATGTTCACTTGCGACAGTAAACTGCTTGGTGGTCTCTACGATCTGATTGGCCGCTTGCTTGGTGCTTTCAGCGAGTTTCTTAACCTCATCAGCGACCACGGCAAAACCTCGTCCATGCTCACCGGCACGAGCCGCTTCAATTGCAGCATTCAATGCAAGTAAATTCGTTTGTTCGGCAACGCCCGTAATCATATTTGCCATCTCAGAAATTCCCTGGCTACTTGAAGAAAGTTCTTCCGAATCACTATGCATCTTTGTGGAATACTCGATCATTGTTGTTAGATGTGTAACCACAGACTGAACCAGACTTTGATTGCTAATTGAAGATTCTGCGGATGTTTTAGAGGTTTTTTCAATCTGACACATCTCGTTCATAATTGAATTTAGATCATTTTGATTATTGTTCAAGTTCTCTAAAAGGTTATTTGTTTTTAACTGTCCTAGGCTGGCAAACATCGTATCCAACTGGCGCTGTAAATGACCTTCCTGCATAATTTCTAACGAGTGATCAATCCGTTCCAGGCCGATTTTGAATCTACCGCACATACCTCTGGACATCGTACGTCGATAAAATTTCCCATAACGCGCAAGCCTGAAAACACTATCCACCTCACGATAATATGTCTCAAATTGATCAAGAAGCTTATTTAGATCGGTAACAACACCGTTTAAAGGATGCTCCCAGGGGACGCCAAGGATTCGATGATCAATATTGCCGGCACTTGCTTCATCGAGTAACTTCTGGATTTTATCCATCGTGTCGTCTGATGAATCTGTGGAATCTTTTCTTGCAAGAAGAAAAAGACCGCAAGCAGATAATGGTGCCAACAATAACCAGGTACTTGCCTGGTAGTAACCGATTGCAAAAATACTAACGCACATCAGCAGTGCGATATTGATCAAAAGAGCACGCTTAAGCGTAATAGGAATAGACAAACTCATTATGCTCCCCTTGTTTCGATGCTGCATTAGTCATCATCTCGAAAGATGCATCCATTCCCTGTTCATCAGACTCAGACTCTAATTCGATCGTTTTCATCTGCTTGTATAATGATTCAAAAAAAGCGATCGTTTCTGCCGATATACTACGCTGAACAAAGAAGTAGCCGATCAACTGATTATCGACTCCAAACGTTGGTGTTGTTGTCATAAAAGTCCAGAAATGCCCACCACTTTTTGTTCGGTTTTTAATTACAGTACAAACTTCGTTATAGACTTTCAATTCTTTCCACATATAGCGAAAAAGAGATAAAGGCATATCTGAATGAGCAAGGTTCACATGCCTTTCACCGATCAAATCCTCAAGGTTTTGCTCGGTATAAACCATAAATTCCGAATTGCAATAGGTTATATTCCCATCCAGATCGGTCTTAGAGACAATTAAATCATCGTCTTTAATATTTTTTTCTTTTTTATCTTCTTGCACCACTTTTCCAGGCCCTTATTAATATTTTTCATCATCAATCTTATTGTATATATCGACAATTTGTGTATTTCCTTTAAATTTAAAAGGATATAATTTATCAAACTGAAGAATAATCAAATCCCTACGCTGAAAAAATATTTAAGTTAGAATATTGCGTTATTACACGCATTAATATTTCTATGAAAAAATACTCTCCAAATCCTGATCAAAAACCGATAAGGCGCGAATTCACAACGTTCCCACTTTCCACCGTCATTCTGAGCGCCGTTGAAAAAGCAGGTTATACATCAGCAACCGACATACAACTTGAAGCCATTCCTGCGGTGATTGAAGGAAAAGATGTGTTAGCTCGCGCTGAAACAGGTTCCGGCAAAACGGCGGCTTTCGTCTTACCACTATTAGAAAATCTAAGCGGTTTAAACGTCTACGGACAAAAAGACACTTACAGTCGTTACGACGGAAAAAAAAGAGCTAATAGTAACTGTGTACAAGTTCTGGTCTTAATACCAACACGCGAGCTTGCCATTCAAGTACGTGAAGTCTTTGAACAAATCGCTGAAAATATAGATCCCCCTCTTCGCTGCCTTAGTGTTTATGGCGGAGTCAAAATCAATCCTCAAATGATGGCTATTCGCGGTGGTGCAGACATATTAGTTTCAACACCTGGCCGCTTATTAGATCTGGTTGATCAAAATGCGATCAAATTTAATCAGGTTAAAACATTAGTCATTGATGAAGTTGATCGTTTAATGAAAGGTGATTTCGAGAATGAAATTAATCGCATCCTCAAATTACTTCCTAACAAGCGGCAAAACTTAATGTTCACCGCAACTTTTCCAGAAAGTATTCGAAGATTAGTTCGAGAAATAATGAATGATCCAACCATTATTAATGTTGACGAAACAATGGTCGAGGTGAGAATTAATCAACGAGCAATCACTGTCAACCACGATAAGAAAAATGATCTGCTCGCGCATTTGCTTAAAGAAAATGACTGGGAGCAAATTCTGGTTTTTTGTAGCGCAAAACGTACTTGCGATAACCTTGTAGCTAAATTGGAAAAACGTGATGTGAAAGCCTGTGCCATGCACGGAAATCAGGACCAACCTAAAAGAGCGGCGGCATTACGCGATTTTAAAGCCGGGAAAATACGCATTCTGATCGCAACCGATGTTGCTGCTCGTGGTATTGATATTGATCAACTTCCTTGCGTTATAAATTATGATCTACCACGTTCACCGAATGACTATATTCATCGTATTGGAAGAACCGGGCGTGCAGGTGAAACGGGAACGGCAATTTCATTAATTGCTCATCATGAATATCAACATTTTGGTGTGATAGAAAAACGAAATGATGTCCGTGTAAAGCGAGAGCAAATAGCAGGATTTGAGGCTGATAAAGAAGCCCCGCCTTTGCCAGAGCGTACACATCCTAAAAAGAAATCTCGATCAAAAAACAGGAAAAAACGAATCAAAAGAGAACAAACTCCAGACACTAACGTAGAGCAAATTTCCGATTCAAGTAAAGATACAAATAAATCCGAGAGTATTTATCCTGAAGAACCTGTTATAAAAAAACAAACATCAGAAACGACGGAATCTATTCCAGAAAAAGAACAGTCAAAAAAGCTCTTAGAAGAAGACCAACCCATAGTTAATGAACACATATGGGGAAAACGATAATCGGTTTTTATTCGTGCAAATACAATTAAATTTTAAGGAATTTTTATTATGCCAAAAGCAGGCGGTTTAAAACGTGGAATGATCATCGACATCGATGGTGTCGGGCATATTGTAAAAACTATCGAAAGTAAAAGCCCGTCTTCTAGAGGTGCTTCAACTCTTTATAAAATTCGTTATAACAATCTGCAAACAGGCCAAAAAAGAGACGAGTCTTATAAATCAGACGACATGTTAAAAGAGGCGGATAGTCAGCGAATAAAAGTACAATTTTCTTATGTTGATGGCGATGATTATATCTTTATGGATAACGAAGATTACAGCCAACACATTCTGAATAAAGATGATATCGAAGATCAAATAGGCTACATACTTGATGGGATGAATGACATTACCGCAATGTTAATGGATGGCAATATCATCGCTATCGAATTACCCGCTTCAGTCACTATGGAAATTCTTGAAACCGCACCCAAAATAAAAGGTGCCAGTGCAACCAACCGGACTAAAACTGCAAAGCTAACAACGGGTATAGAAATTCAAATTCCTGAATATCTGGAAACGGGAGAAATGATCAAAGTGAATACCAGTACTGGCAAATTTATGTCTCGTGACTAAATTTAAATCCCTGACGCCTATCGAATGCGACGTTTGGTTTTCGCACTCGTTTTTTTCTTCTTAATCTTAGGGGTTGTCGGCAATCCTGTATGCTGAGTTTTAAACGGTTTTGAAGCGGCAGATCTTTTAGCCTTCGGCGTAATTCTTCGTCCTTCAAGTTGATCGCCGGTTCCTGCTGGTTGCCATCTTGGAACCAAATGTTTTTTTCCATTACCGATCAAATCTGCACGGCCCATTTTCTTTAACGCTTCTCTTAAAAGTGGCCAATTATTCGCATCATGATAACGAAGAAACGCTTTATGCAATTGTCGTTGTTTTTTCCCTTTTGCGATAAACACAGGATCGCTATTTCGAGAAACTTTCTTCAAAGGATTTTTACCCGAATAAAACATTGCGGAAGCGGTTGCCATTGGTGAAGGTAAAAACGCCTGAACTTGATCTGCTCGGAAACCATTTTGTTTCAGCCAGATAGCAAGGTTCATCATATCCTCATCTGTTGTGCCCGGATGTGCGGCTATAAAATAAGGGATCAAATATTGTTCTTTGCCCGCTTCTTTTGAATATTTATCAAACATTTCTTTGAAACGATCATACGAACCCATACCGGGTTTCATCATCTTCGAAAGTGGGCCAGTTTCGGTATGTTCCGGTGCGATTTTTAAATAACCACCGACATGATGTGTGACTAACTCTTTTACATATTCTGGTGATTTTACGGCGAGGTCATAACGCAAACCTGAAGCGATCAAAATCTTTTTAATGCCGGAAAGTTTTCTGGCGCGACGATAAATTTTGATCAGCGGATCGTGACTGGTATTCAGGTTCTTACACACGTCAGGATAGACACACGAAGGCAATCGACATGCGGCTTCTATTTCTCGACTCTTACACGCAATGCGATACATGTTTGCTGTCGGTCCACCAAGATCAGAAATAACACCAGTAAAACCAGGCACAGTATCTCGTATCGTTTCTATCTCACGAATAACAGATTCTTCTGATCGATTCTGAATAATGCGCCCTTCATGTTCGGTAATAGAACAGAACGTACAACCTCCAAAACAACCACGCATAATCGGTACAGAAAAACGGATCATTTCATACGCAGGAATTTTTGCATCGCCGTAAGCCGGATGTGGCTGGCGTGTGTAATTAAGATCATAAACCGCATCCATTTCTTTGGTCGTCAACGGAATCGGTGGCGGATTCAACCATAATTGTTGCTGGCCATGTTGTTGTATCAAAGCCCGTGCGTTTCCAGGATTGGTTTCCAGGTGCAAAATTCGTGATGTATGTGCGTACAAAACCGGATCAGATTTCACTTGCTCATAAGCAGGAAGTCGAATAACGGTACGTTCACGAACAGCCTTGCGTGGGTTAGGTACGAATTGAATTACATTTAGATCTTTATTTGTTGATTGACTCTCATCTAGTATTTGTTTTTCTTTCGATTCACAACTCCTCTCGGTTTTACTTTTGGTTGTATCCAGATACGGATCAATCGGTTCTTCTATTTCTCCCGGCGTATCGAGTTCTGTTGAATTGATCTCCCACCAATCATCTGGTCGTTGATCACACAGAAAAGCCGTACCACGTACATCGGTAATTTGATCAAGTGTTTCACCTTTGGCCATGCGATGCGTAATTTCGACGACCTGTCTTTCGGCGTTTCCATACATCAACATATCGGCTTTGGAATCGAGCAAAACTGATCGGCGTACTTTTTCTGACCAGTAATCATAATGTGCGATGCGTCGTAAGCTAGCTTCAATACCTCCAATGATCACCGGAACACCTTTGAACGCTTCACGACAACGTTGTGTATAAACAATCACACAACGATCAGGACGCTGACCACCAGCGCCGTCTGGTGTGTATGCATCATTTGATCGCACTCTGCGTTCAGACGTGTAGCGATTCACCATCGAATCCATATTGCCGCCAGTCACACCGAAATAAAGGTTTGGTTTACCTAAACGCTCAAAATCTTTCGAACTTTGCCAGTCGGGTTGCGCAATAATTCCAACTCGAAAGCCTTGCGCTTCAAGTACACGACCGACTAATGCCATCCCAAAACTGGCCTGATCAACATATGCATCGCCGGTGACTAAAATAACGTCACAACTATCCCACCCAAGCTCATTCATTTCTTCTCTGGACATGGGTAAAACTGGTGCCGTTCCGAAACGGTGAGCCCAGTGTTTTTTGTAGGAAAAAAGATCAGGTGCTGCTTGCATGTGATTATCGTTAGTAAAAAACAGAACAGATTAACATGTATTACTCATTTCAGACTATGTCTTCGTAAGGAATACTAAAACAAATCAACTGGATATAGACTTCTGATCATGTCAGTTAAATATTTATCTGGAGACGAATGGCATCTAATGCAAAATTGAAATTAGAACAAGGATAAGTAAATTATTTACTCTTACACAGAACACTTAAAACTGATTTTAAGTTATCATTCTTTTTTGATTGATCTATATAATACACATACATGCAAACCTACTTCGGCTCCCCTGCTTTTTCAAATTTTCGGCTTAATAAATATCTAGATGATATTCAGAAAATTTGTCCTCAAATTGATACCATCAGCACACGTTTTGTCCATTTCGCAAAGTGTATAACTGAGCTTGATAAGCAAGAGAATCAACAACTTGAAGATCTTTTATCTTACGGCCAAACTTGTAAGAATAAGATTACCGAAACTGAGCCGACCAGACAAACTTTATTAGTCATTCCTCGTAGTGGAACCATTTCACCCTGGTCGAGTAAATCAACCGATATAGCAAAAAATGCCGGACTGAAAAATGTTGATCGTCTGGAACGTGGTGTGCAGTGGTTTTTCAAGACAAATAATAACCACTTAATAGACGAGCAAAGCTTATTACAAATTGCTTCTCTCATTCATGATCGAATGACCGAAACTGTACTGACCGATCTTGATCAAGCCCATCACCTTTTTGATCAAGCCGAGCCTGGTTTAATCGTCCATATCGACATAATCAAAAATGGTCGTTCAGCGTTAAGTGCTGCAAATACAGAAATGGGGCTGGCTTTATCGGAAGATGAAATAGATTATTTATTCGAAAATTTCATCGAGCTTGGCCGAAATCCAACAGATGTCGAGTTGATGATGTTTGCACAAGCCAACTCCGAACATTGTCGTCATAAGATCTTTAATGCCGATTGGGTTGTTGATGGCGAAAAACAAGATCGAAGCTTGTTCTCGATGATCAGAAATACCCACGAAACAAACCCCGGTGGTGTTCTATCGGCTTATTCTGATAATTCGTCAGTGACGACTGGATATGCCGGTGAACGATTTTTTCCTAATCCGGAATCGGGACAATATGAATATACTAATGAAGATATTCATATCCTGACCAAAGTTGAAACCCATAATCATCCAACGGCGATCTCCCCTTATCCCGGCGCAGCGACAGGCTCTGGAGGAGAAATTCGTGATGAAGGTGCAACAGGTCGGGGTTCAAAACCTAAAGCCGGATTAACCGGATTTTCAGTTTCGAATCTAAAAATTCCTGATCTACCTCAACCTTGGGAAATAGATCACGGTAAACCTGAGCGCATTTCCTCCGCGCTAAATATTATGCTCGAAGGCCCCATCGGTGGCGCCGCATTTAATAATGAATTTGGTCGTCCTGCTCTGTGTGGATATTTCCGCACGTATGAACAAGAAATTAATAATGAGATCCGCGGATATCACAAACCAATCATGATCGCTGGCGGCTTAGGTAATATTCGCCCCGGGCACACGCATAAAGATCAAATTCCTGCCGGATCAAAAATTATCGTTCTCGGCGGTCCAGCGATGTTAATCGGGCTTGGTGGTGGAGCCGCCTCTTCCGTCACTTCTGGACAGAGTGAGGAAGATCTTGATTTTGCTTCCGTACAACGTGATAACCCAGAAATGGAGCGCCGTTGTCAGGAAGTCATCGATAGTTGCTGGTCATTGGGCGAGCACAATCCGATCATATCTGTCCACGACGTCGGCGCAGGCGGAATTTCCAATGCACTACCGGAACTGGTAAATGATGCAGAACGCGGTGCGGTTTTTGAGCTACGTGAAGTCCCGAGTTCGGATCCCGGAATGTCACCGGTCGAAATCTGGTGTAATGAATCACAAGAGCGTTATGTACTGGCTATTGCGCCGGAATCTCTAGCATTTTTTGAAAAGATCTGTTCGCGTGAACGTTGTCTTTTTGCGGTGCTGGGTGAAGCCACTGATGAACGTACGTTAATTCTTAATGATCGTTTGTTTGGTGACAAGCCAATCGATTTGCCCATGCAAGTGCTACTCGGCAAACCACCAAAAATGAGTCGCGAAACTCAACGAAATAATATTGCTCATTCAGCATTTGATCCAAATTCGATTACGATTAAACAAACCGCGGAACGTGTATTACAACTCCCAACAGTAGCTGATAAACGTTTTCTGATCACAATTGGTGATCGAAGTGTCACCGGACTAGTTGCTCGTGATCAAATGGTTGGGCCATGGCAAGTGCCAGTAGCCGATTGCGCAGTAACATCAAATTCTTTTCACGGCGCGACAGGCGAAGCGATGGCGATGGGCGAACGTACACCTGTTGCACTAATTGATGCCGCCGCTTCTGGTCGTATGGCGATTGGAGAAGCGATCACAAATATTGCATCTGCACGTATTCTAAAAATGTCAGACATTATTCTTTCGGCAAACTGGATGGCTGCGTGTGGTCATGGTGACGAAGATGCGCGTCTATTCGATGCCGTGAAAACGGTGGGTATGGATCTTTGCCCAGAACTTGGAATTTGTATTCCTGTTGGTAAAGATTCTTTATCGATGAAAACCGTCTGGCAAGATGATCAAAAAGAACGATCCGTCATCTCGCCATTGTCTTTGATCATCACCGCATTTGCGCCCGTGGCAGATGTACGCATGTCGTTGACACCTCAACTTAAAAAAAATACGAAAGAGGAAACAGATTTAGTTCTTATCGATCTAGGCACAGGAAAGAATCGCCTCGGTGGATCAGCTTTAGCGCAAGTATTTAATCAGCTTGGTAATGAAGCACCTGACCTTGATGACCCACAATTACTTAAATCTTTTTTTCGATCAATCCAATTATTAATCGAGGCTGATTTAATCCTCGCTTATCATGATCGTTCTGATGGCGGACTGTTCACAACACTGGCTGAAATGGCATTGGCCGGAAGAACTGGCGTTGATATTAATTTAGCTCAAGCATCTTTGGACAGTTTATTTTCTGAAGAACTTGGCGCGGTAATACAAGTAAATCGAGAAGATACCGAACAAGTGATCAAGTGTCTAACTTCCGATGGCGTGTTAGCAAATCACGTTGAAGTTATCGGAACTTTAAACGATCAGAAAAAAATAAATATCCGCCAAAAAGGTGATCTGGTTTATTCAGAAGATCTGATGGAAATCCAACGGCTTTGGTCTTCAACTTCTTATTACATGCAATCCTTGCGCGATAATCCAGAATGCGCCGAGCAGGAATATAAAGCCTTACAAGATTCCAGCGATCCCGGCTTATCTATTTCACTCAGCTACACACTAAATGCAGCAGCAAAAACAGAAACCAGACCCAGGGTTGCGATTCTGCGCGAGCAAGGTGTGAATGGACATCTCGAAATGGCAGCGGCTTTTGATCGTGCTGGCTTTTCTGCAATTGATGTTCATATGAGTGATTTGATCGAAGGCCGAATAAATCTAAAAGATTTTTCTGGCCTGGTCGCTTGTGGTGGTTTTTCTTATGGTGATGTTCTGGGTGCTGGTGGTGGTTGGGCAAAAACTATTTTATTTAATGATCAATTGAAAAAACAATTCAGTACATTTTTTGATCAAAAAGACACTTTCACTTTAGGCGTTTGTAACGGCTGCCAGATGTTAGCGCAGTTGAAAGAAATTATTCCAGGAGCAGCTCACTGGCCGGTATTTTTACGCAACGAATCTGAACAGTTTGAAGCGCGGTTATGCATGGTTGAAGTTCAGGATTCCCCTTCTATTCTTCTAAAAGGCATGGTTGGCTCTAAAATACCGATTATTGTTTCTCACGGCGAAGGTCGCACCAGTTATGATCAAAAAGCTTCTCAGCATGCGATAAATCAAAATATTGTCAGTCTTAACTACATTACAAATTCTGGCGATCTGACTGAACAATATCCCGCGAATCCAAATGGATCAAAACTGGGGCTGACCGGACTTACAACAACGGATGGTCGCGTCACCATTATGATGCCACATCCAGAACGTGTATTTTTGAAGAAACAATTTTCGTGGTTGCCTGAGGACTGGAAAGATGAAGAAAGTCCGTGGATGCAACTCTTTCATAACGCGCGCAAATGGATCGGCTAAATAGATGAGCAAACAAGAAAAAGAAATCCAGATTGTTGAGATAAAAATGTCGCCAGTTGAGCTTTTCAAGATACTTAAATTTGAAGGCTGGGTTGCAAGCGGTGGTGAAGCAAAATCCGCTATTGCTGCTGGTGAAGTGCTTGTCAATGGCTCCATAGAGACACGCAAGCGGAAAAAAATAGTTGCTGGTGATATTATTCAGTTCAGAGAGGAACAAATACGTATTTCCACGGTCTAGTTTGAGAATAAAACAACAATAAAATAGTTAGTCATGCAAACATATAAAACTCCTATTATCGACTCAGGTGATGCTGAGCAAAAACGCGAAGAAATTCGCGAGTACTTTCACGCAACCTGTAAACAATACGAATCGCTTTTTGCAAACTTAAAAAATGATTCCGCCTATTTTGAGCGTCCAGAGCCTCTCCGTCATCCACTTATTTTTTATTACGGTCACACAGCGACTTTTTATATTAATAAATTGATCGTTTCCAAAAATATAGAACAACGCATCAACCCTGATATGGAATCGATGATGGCGATCGGTGTCGATGAAATGTCATGGGACGATCTTGATGAAAAAAATTATGATTGGCCGAGCGTAAAACAAGTTCGCGAATATCGAAAAGAAGTTCATGCATTAGTCGATCAATTAATCGACACTCTCCCGATTACTTTGCCGATTCAATGGAACGATCCTTTCTGGATTATTTTAATGGGAATTGAACACGAAAGAATTCATCTGGAAACCTCTTCCGTTTTAATCAGACAATTGCCTATTGATCTTGTCGCACCAAGTTCTGACTGGCCAATATGTTGTACTCGTGAAAAAAATGCACCAGAAAACCATTTGATCCCAATCGCTTCGGGTGAAGTAATTCAAGGCCGATCAGAACCCTCAGAAACTTTTGGATGGGACAATGAATATGGTTCATTAAAGTCAAACGTTTCAACTTTTAGCGCAAGCCAATTCCTCGTTTCAAACAAAGAATTTTTGAAATTCGTCAAAGATGATGGCTATCAATCACAAAGTTGGTGGAGTGAAGAAGGTTGGGAATGGAATCAATTTAAAAAAGTCAGCCATCCTGTTTTCTGGATCAAAAATAACGATTCTTATCGCTATCGAACAATGCTTGAAGAAATTGATATGCCATGGAGTTGGCCTGTCGATGTAAATTTTCACGAGGCAAAAGCCTTCTGTAACTGGCTGTCCGCAAGCACGGGTAAAAAAATAAGATTACCAAGCGAAGCTGAATGGTATCGACTTTATGATCTCTATATCGAAAATGATCATACCGATTGGATAAAAGCACCGGGGAATATCAACCTTGAGTACTGGGCGTCCTCTTCACCCGTCGATCAATTTATGCATGCTGAATTTGGAGATATCGTCGGTAACGTATGGCAATGGACTGAAACGGCTATTGATGCATTTGATGGTTTTAAAGTCCATCCTGCTTATGATGATTTTTCAATCCCAACATTTGATGGTCGACATAATCTGATCAAAGGTGGCAGCTGGATTTCTACCGGCAATGAAGCCTTAAGAGACAGCCGCTATGCATTTCGTCGTCACTTTTATCAGCATGCTGGTTTTCGTTATATAGAATCAAATGAGAACGTTGATCAAAGTTTTAATACTTATGAAACCGATGAGTCGATTTCTCAATATCTTGAATTCCATTATGGCGCTGAATACTTTTCAGTTCCTAACTTCCCGAAAACCTGTATTGAAAAAATAATTGAAGCCGCTGGCGATCAAAAATTTGATCGTGCCTTTGACATTGGCTGTGCTGTTGGCCGTAGTAGTTTTGAATTAGCACAGCATGCTAACCATGTTGATGCGATCGATTTTTCCACGCGATTTATTCGTAATGCACTTAGCTTGCGCGAACACGGTCAACTACGATATTTAATAACCGATGAAGGCGAATTAACCACGCTGAAACAAGTCAGTTTAGAAGATCTTAACCTTGATCAATTTGCGAATAGAGTTGATTTCAGTCAGGGAGATGCTTGCAACTTAAAACCAGGCTTTAAAGATTATGATTTAATCTTCGCAGGAAATTTAATTGATCGTCTGTATGAACCAGCTAAATTTTTAAAATCAATTCATCAGCGTATGAATGTTGGTGGATTACTTGTTCTTACTTCACCTTATACCTGGTTAGAAGAGTATACTGATAAGCAACACTGGGTTGGTGGGCGAAAAATCAATGGGGAAAATGTCACGACGCTGGACGGTCTGCATCATTTCTTAAAAGATCATTTCGAACCATTTTGTGAACCGATGGATGTTCCTTTTGTTATCAGGGAAACAGCTCGTAAGCACCAACATACCGTTGCACAAATGACTATATGGAAAAGATGCGATTCAAGCTAAAAAGTATTCCTGAATATAATAAACAATGGGCGTCATATGCTCCGACGCCCATGCATCAATCGAATCCCCAGCCATTTACAATCCACGAACTTGAACAACTAATCGGCAGAATAGATCGCTTTGAACCTGAGCAAAAACTGGATCATTCAGCAACGCAGGGAGATTTAGTCCTTCGAGAAGCAATAACAACGCTTTATGATCACAGTGATGTCGATCGAATCGCCACTTTTGCTGGCGCGCAAGAAGCAATCTTTTGTAGTCTTCAAGCTTTACTCCACCCGAATGACACCGTTGCGGTAATCACACCCGTTTTTGAACCCCTGTTTGATACCGCGCAAGATATTGGTTGTGAAATTCAATTCATACCATTGCTAGCAAATAAACATTGGAAAATTGATCTCAATAAATTAGAAGAAGTTATTAATGAAGACTGTAAATTATTGATCATTAATTTCCCGAACAATCCAACTGGTGCAATGATCAGTGAAGAGGAATTACGCCAGATTATAGAAATCTGCGATAAAAATAATTGCTGGATATTATCTGATGAAGTTTTCCGTGGGCTTGAATACAATCAAGATGATCAATTACCTTCGGTTGCCGATCTTTATCCTAAAGCGATCAGTATAGGTGTTATTTCTAAAGCTTATGCTCTACCGGCTATTAGAATCGGCTGGATCAATTGTCAGGATGAATCTGTCATTGAGCACGCGATAAATATAAAATTATCTTTATCGATCTGTAATAGTTTATTAGATGAAAAATTGGCAACACTTGTTATTAAGAACCACCGTAAAATTTGGGATCGAAATAGAAAATTAATTAAAAACAACTTAGAAAAGCTAAAAGAATTTATGCTTAAAGAAAATGATGTTTTTGATTTTGTTTTACCGGAAGCCGGTTCGGTTTGTTTCCCTTTATTAAAAAATAATATCTCAGCATCGGACTACGCTGAAAAACTGATCAAAAAACATTATTTGACTGTCTTACCAAATCACTTATTTTCTACCGATCAAAATGGTTTTCGTTTGGGCTTTGGTTATAAAAATAACATTGATAATTTAAATTCATTAGTTGATTTACAACAATGATTTTTTCTGGCAAAAGACCAACTAATCTAGGCGTTAAAAATCACAAGCTGCTACCCTGCCCTGATTCACCAAATTGTGCTTGTAGTCAAAATGTTACTGATAACTCCTATGATTCGGGTAATTCAAACAACCACAAAATCGCACCTTTTATTTTCGGCGATAACCCAGAAAATGATATGTTAAGACTAAAAAATATTCTCATTTATAAAAAAGGGTTAGCCGTAATTACATCAAATAAAAATTATATCCATGCGGAATGTAAAACACCGATGATGGGATTTGTTGATGATCTTGAATTTTACTGTGAGCCTGATCAAAACATATGTCATGTTAGATCAGCCTCACGATTAGGCCATTCTGACTTTGGCAAAAACCGATCAAGAATTGAAGAGATTCGCCTAAAGTTTATCAGTACAACAGATCAATAATTTTTTACAAACACATAACTAACAATGAAAATACTAATCACCGGTGGTAGCGGATTTATCGGAAAAGCACTCTGCGAATATTTATTGTCACAAAATCACCAACTAACAATCGTTAGTCGAACACCTGAAAAAATTCAAACCTTATTTGATAAAAGCGTATCTTCAATTAAATCAATAAAGTCACTAGATGCAACAGATCATTTCGATGCCATTATCAATCTTGCGGGCGAACCAATTGCTGATAAAAGATGGTCATTAAAACGTAAGAAAGTTTTATTGAGTAGTCGTATAGGAATAACCAGACAAATTGTCGATTACATAGCCAAGGCAGAAATAAAACCTGAAACATTAATTAGTGCTTCCGCCATTGGTTACTACGGTAATCAAGGCGATACAATACTTGATGAAAAATCTGGTTTTTCTGATGACTTTGCACATCAACTTTGTGCTGAATGGGAACACACTGCAAACCAGGCAAAAAAATCAGGTCTACGCGTTTGCTTACTCAGGATTGGATTAGTCATTGGAAAAGATGGCGGATTTCTTAAGCGAATGCTTTTACCATTTAAATTAAGTTTAGGCGGTCGATTAGGAAACGGACAACAATGGATGTCCTGGATACACAGAGATGATCTGATCGAAATGATAGATCAATTACTCAACAATAAAGATCTAACTGGTGTATTCAACGGCACTGCTCCACAGCCTGTAACCAATAGCGAATTTACTAAAACACTTGCGAGCAGTCTTAATCGTTTCGCATTCATGCACCTTCCTTCAATTATATTAAAAACTGGGTTGGGTGAAATGTCAGAATTATTACTCGGCGGTCAACGGGTCATACCTAAACGATTTATCGATAACAATTTTAAATTTAAATATACTGATCTTAAGACTGCTATCAAATCTATAAGTGTGTGAGTTTCTAAATGATTAGATAAGTATGGTATTAACTCTGATTAAAATTGATGGTCGTGAAATTTAAGTTATTTCCGACCTCATATTTCATAAGTGTTTTGAGGCTTAAACCCAAATTTTTGAGTTTTATATTGTCACAAGGAAAATGAAGACCTCTATTACTATGAAGTATATAATTTCAATGAATTTTTATAATTTTGGCTTACACTATATGTGTGAGTCAAACTACTATGTGGAAGATCAATTACAGTCTAGATAATAAGAAGGTAATGTAATGAGTCGAATTCAACTTCCTAAAGATGCTTTGCAAAGAATACGCTTAGGACAAGCATTTGCTGAGTATGACATAATTCGAAATGACCATAGCCTATTTGTTTCCACACCTGCAACTCTTTCCGCACTAGGATCTGATAATACAAATTGTTTCTTCGTTGGCAGACGAGGTGCCGGAAAAACTGCTATAACATATGAAATTCAAAGAAAGTTTCCAAGAACTATCCATATAGTCCCCCAGATATTTGACCTTTTAAAGTTACCTCTTGAACAAGAAGAGTTCGTTGACACTAGACAGAGACCTTTCAAGTCATTAATGCATTCAATGGAGAGAGCTCTAGTAGATGAAGTAATCAAAACTTGGGTCAGCAAAAGAATTTTTAAATTTGAAAAAGCTCCCGAAGCTATTCGGAGAAAAAGGGGATTGATTGAAGATTGTGACTTTGATCCAAAGAGTCCTAAATTTAACTGATGAAATATTCGAAGCTTATACTAATGAAAATGAAAAGCTTTGGCTTAGAAAAATTAACCGCAGTAAGGAGCTTATTACTGAAGTTAATGAATGTAGTATTGATGGTTCATTTGATTTTATTCTATTAATAGATCGGTTAGATGAATCATGGGATGGATCTAATTCGGCAATAATATGTTTAATGGCTTTAATGCATGCCACCGTTCGCCTGATCGCATCCACAAATTGCGTTAAGCCTTATGTATTTATACGCGAAAATATTTATGACCGAATTCGGTCCATAGATAATGAATTTTCCAGATTAGAAACATCCGTCGTCTTTTTGGATTGGACTTCGGATAAGTTAACAGAACTAGTTGAAAGAAGATTAGTAAAACCCTTTACGACAAAGCCAAAGTTAGGTGGTGAAGCTTGGAGCTATTTCTTTGAAGAAGGTAAAGAAAAGGCATCTATAGCTTCAGTTATGAATCTTACTCAACATCGGCCAAGAGATATTCTAATGCTGACTAGTTATGCAATTGACTCTGCCGTTGGTCATGGAAACCTTAAAATCACTGATAGTGATCTAGATAGTGCATCAAAAAGATACAGTACAAGCAGGTTAAAAGATCTTGGAGATGAGTTTGCCGAGAATTATCCAAATATAATCTTAGTGCTAGAATACTTTTTTGGTCTTGGCAATGAATTTACTGTTAATGCTATTGAGGATTTCATTCAAAAATTATTATTAGTAAATGAACCAGTAACGAAATACTGCCGTGAATGGTTCTATGATTACACAACACCTTTTAGATTTATCGAACTCTTATATGGAATTGGGTTTCTAGGCATAAGACGAAGAAAATCAGTTGTGTATAAAGAATCAAGTAAAGATTCTAATACTAAGCCTGCTTTTGATAACAACTCAACTTTTGTAATTCACCAAACATACCATGAAGCTTTAAATCTCCGAGATATTCTCCTTAAAGATCTTAAGGAAGATACGATACTAAAAAGTGAGGGAATACTTGAAGATTTACCAGAAAGCTTTCAACTTGATGAGTATAAATCTGCTTTAGAAGGCACTTTAGATAATTTAAAAACTCTACCTACGGGAAAGCCTGGTGCTAATGATTTTGAAGAGATTGTTGGGAATGTAATTAAATTATGTTTCTTTCGTTCACTCACAAACATTCAACCAAAAGAAAGAACTCATGATGGCAGCTCAATACGGGACTGGGTTGCCTCAAATCGGGCTCCAGATGGATTCTGGGAAGTTGTTAGATCCAAGTATGGTGCGACCCAAGTAGTTTGGGAATGCAAAAATTATGAAGAGCTTCACGCCGATGATTTTCATCAAGTAAATTATTATTTAAATGAGACTTTTGGGAAATTTGGGATCATCGCTTTCAGAGGAAATGAATTAAAAGAAAGCTATTTTAAACATATTTCAAATATTGCAAATAAAAACAAAACTGGTTTAATTCTAGTTTTAATGCAGAAAGATCTTGAGGTTTTTCTTCGTCAAGCAATAAAAGGAGCATTCAAAGAGTCACATATACAAGATCGTTATGATTTTACAGTTAGAAAAATATCTTGAGCGCAATTTCGCCTAAATCAGACGTGTACTTTCAGTTGAGAAAAGTGCCATACATAGTATCTCATCAACTTTAAGCTTCATTAGGTAGTCTCTAAACTAACTCAAAATCAATCTTCTTTTCATCCAGATCAACTCTTGCAACTTGTACACGAATTTTATTTGCCAGACGATAAGTTTTGCCACTTCGTTCACCAGTTAATTTTTGCCCAACAGGATCAAATTGATAATAATCATGTTTTAGCGCAGTGACGTGCACAAGACCTTCTACATAAATTTGATCTAATTCTACAAACAAACCAAATGAAGTAACTGCAGAAATAACACCTTCAAATTCCTCTCCGACTTTGTCCATCATGTATTCACATTTTAGCCAGCTGACCGCATCTCTGGTTGCTTCGTCTGCTCTTCTTTCTGTCATCGAGCAATGTTCACCAAGCACCTGCATATCACCAGAACTGTAATTATAATTATCCGATGATTTAGTCCGAACCAGATGTCGAATTGCTCTGTGTACAAGCAGATCAGGATAACGTCTTATCGGTGAGGTAAAGTGTGTGTATGCATCAAAGGCCAATCCAAAATGTCCGACGTTTTCCGGGTTATAAACTGCAAGTCGCATGCACCGTAAAAGTAATGTCTGGATCAAATGTGCATCTTCTCGATCAACAACTTGTTTCAATAATTTTGCGAAATCTTTTGCTGTTGGCTTATCCCCTCCTCCGAGCGTCACGCCAAGTTCATTTAAAAATTTTCGTCTATCTGCAAGTTTTTCTGGATCGGGATCTTCGTGAATTCGGTATAAAGCGGGAATATCGTTTTCTAATAAAAATTCGGCTGCGGCGACATTTGCAGCTACCATAAACTCTTCGATCAATTTATGTGCGTCATTTCTTACCAATGGTTCGATTCGATCAATTTTTCTTTCTTCTCCAAATACGATTCTTGTCTCGGTGGTATCAAAATCGATCGCACCACGCTTTTCCCGGTTCTTTTTAAACAGCTCGTAGAGTGAATGAAGATCATCCAAATGTGGAAGAATATTTTTATATTCGGAACGTAATTTTTTTTCTTTATCAATGACGATCGCCGCCATTTTTGTGTAAGTCAGTCGCGCGGCTGAACGCATAACACCTTCAAAAAAGCGATGTCGTTGCACTTGTCCTTGCGCATTAATTGAAAGTTCGCAAACCATACAAAGTCGATCAACGTCAGGGTTTAAAGAACACAATCCATTGGAAAGAATTTCGGGCAGCATAGGAATAACACGATCTGGAAAATAAACTGACGTTCCGCGTTTATGCGCTTCTTGATCAAGCGGAGAACCAACTTGAACGTAATGCGAAACATCGGCAATTGCTACTAATAATCGCCAACCTTTACCTTGTCGTTCACAATAAACTGCGTCATCAAAATCCCGCGCATCTTCACCATCGATAGTAACCAGAGGTGTATCTCGTAAATCTTCTCTTGGAAATTTTTTCGGTTGTTTATCTTTCTCATCAACTTCCGCAGAAAGTTTTTGGACAGCATCTTCTACTTCGTCTGGCCAGATTGTCGGTAGTTCATGAGCACGAATTGAAACTTCGATTTCCATTCCGGGTGCCATGTGATCACCCATGACTTCAACAATTTTCCCAACCGGCTGTGCTCTTTTATCCGGTTGTTTAACGATTGCAGCGACAACAATTTGCCCGTTTGATGCACCACCTGAGGCATTCTGTGGGATCATAATATCCTGATGAATACGTTTATTATCCGGTGCAACAAAACCGACGCCACTTTCTTCATAATAACGACCAACAACCTGTTCATTTGCACGTTCAAGAACTTCGACTATCGAACCTTCTGAACGACCTCGACGATCAATTCCGGTGATGCTGACAACGACACGATCACCATGCAATACATTACGCATTTGACGGCCAGAAAGAAAAATATCATCGCCACCTTTATCATTAACCAGAAACCCAAAACCATCGGGATGACCAATTACGCGACCCGAGATCAAATCCACTTCGCCCAGTGGTACATAACCTCCACGGCGGTTATAAAGCAATTGTGCATCACGTTCCATCGCACGAAGACGACGCTTCAAAGCGACTTGTTGTTCTTCATCTTTTAGATTTAGATCTTTCGCAATGTGATCAAATTTGCGCGGGCCATCACAGTCTTTCAAATAAGCAAGAATCATCTCCCTGCTTGGAATTGGGTTGTCGTATTTTGCTGCTTCGCGTTTGTAATGCGGATCAGACTTTTTGGTGATTTTTTTCTTTTTACTCTTGCTCATTGACACTCTTTATTTGGTCGGGTAGATTTCGCGCCTTGATATTGTCCAGGCCGGTTCAGGTACATGCAAGCGCATGCAAATGTCTTTAAAGACGTTAACTGACATATTCTCACATCCCAGTGAGAAATGATAAGACATTTCAAAGCCCGGGTGGCGGAATTGGTAGACGCGCTAGCTTCAGGTGCTAGTGATCTTCGGGTCGTGGAGGTTCAAGTCCTCTTCCGGGCACCATTTTTAGTTAGTATCTATTAGTTAGTATCTATATGACATCAACATCTGATTTATTCGAATTACGATGTACAATACCGCCCTATAAAATCTCACAACCTATTAAAAACATGACAGTTAAAACTCGCTTTGCTCCCAGCCCTACTGGATATCTTCACGTTGGTGGTGCACGCACCGCACTTTTTTCATGGCTTTATGCACGCAAAAATAACGGCAAATTCGTCCTGCGTATCGAAGACACTGATCTTGAACGATCATCTCAGGAATCGGTAAATGCAATTCTTCAAGGAATGGACTGGTTAGGGCTTAATCACGACGAAGGACCTTTTTATCAAACACAACGATTTGATCGTTATAACGAAGTGATCGATGAGTTATTAGAAACTGGTCATGCCTATCGGTGTGATTGTTCGCGCGAACGTCTTGATGCTTTACGTGAAGAACAAATGGCGAGCAAACTTAAGCCACGTTATGACCGACATTGTTATGGAAAGGACATTGATCCAGGCAAGCCACATGTTATACGTTTTCTTAATCCTGATGAAGGTGAAGTTGATGTCAATGATATGGTGCGAGGAAAAGTCGCGTTTAATAATAGTGAGCTGGATGATCTGATTATCCGTCGTACCGATGGTTCACCAACCTATAATTTGACGGTTGTTGTTGATGATACAGAAATGGGGATTTCACACGTAATCCGTGGCGATGATCATCTGAATAATACACCTCGTCAGATCAATATGATGAATGCTTTAGATCTTGATGAACCAATTTTTGCGCATTTACCGATGATTCTCGGCGATGACGGATCACGCTTATCTAAACGTCATGGTGCCGTGAGCGTTATGCAATATCATGATGATGGTTTT
Organism: Gammaproteobacteria bacterium; assembly: GCA_045110495.1. GTDB lineage: Bacteria > Pseudomonadota > Gammaproteobacteria > CAJXQU01 > CAJXQU01 > CAJXQU01. Next base: position 13,417 of record JBGCGE010000007.1, on the reverse strand, counting down.
TTGCCGGAAGCTTTATTGAATTATCTGGTTCGACTTGGCTGGTCACATGGTGATCAGGAAATATTTAGTCTCGAAGAAATGATCGCGTTATTTGATGTGAAAGATGTGAATAAATCTGCAGCCAGTTTTGATACCGATAAACTCTTATGGCTCAACCAACAGTACATACAAAAATTTTCTGTTGATGAATTAGCTGATCGATTTGATCAATATTTGAAAGCAATGGATCTGCCGAATAATAACGAAAACGTTGACGGAGTTGATATCCGAACGGTACTTGCGGAAGCTCTGCAAGAACGCATAATGACACTCAAAGAAATGCATCAAGAAGCCGACAGAATGGTTGCTGGAAATTGGATCGCTGAAGGCTTTGATGAGAAAGCGGCTAAAAAAACATTACGACCCGTTGCAAAAGAAGCTTTAGAAAAGGTTTATGAAAAACTAGAAGCATTGCAAGATTGGACAAAAGAACCTTTGCACCAATGTATCGTTGATGTCGCAGAAACATTAGAGGTAAACATGGGTAAAGTAGGACAACCATTACGCGTCGCGATAGTTGGCCGATCTTCTTCACCAAGCATTGATATCACATTACAAATTGTTGGGAAAACTGCGAGTCTTGATCGCATAAAACTTGCTTTAGAATATATTGAAAATCGTATCGCAAATAGTTAAAGATCAGTTAAATAAAAAGGTTATTTAGAACATGAGTGAAGAAGTCACAAAAACGAGTAACTTTATCCGTAACATTATTGATGGCGATCTGGCTGTTAATAAAAATGACGGACGTGTTCATACACGTTTTCCTCCTGAGCCAAATGGCTACTTACACATTGGTCATGCAAAATCTATTTGCTTGAATTTTGGTTTAGCGCTCGATTACAAAGGACTTTGTAATTTACGTTTTGATGATACAAACCCAAGTAAGGAAGATGAAGAGTTTGTAGATGCGATCAAAAAAGATGTTCAATGGCTAGGATTCGACTGGGGTGATCGTCAGTTTTTTGCATCAGACTATTTTGATCAACTTTATGATTTTGCCGTACAACTGATTAAACAAGGTGATGCCTATGTTTGTGATCTTACGGCAGAAGAAATGCGTGAATATCGCGGAACGTTGACCGAGCTTGGCAAAAACAGTCCTTATCGTGATCGTACGGTTGAAGAAAATATTGATCTATTCACACGTATGCGCGCCGGAGAATTTCCAGATGGATCAAAATTGTTACGCGCAAAAATTGATATGGCTTCACCGAATATTAATCTGCGTGATCCTGCCATCTATCGAATTCGTCATGGGGTAATCCACCACCAAACTGGAACCGAGTGGTGCATTTATCCAATGTACGATTACACCCACTGTCTGTCTGATGCGATCGAAGGCGTTACGCATTCAGTTTGTACTTTGGAATTTGAAGATCACCGACCGCTATATGACTGGTTTCTTGATACTTTGAAAACTGAAAATCATCCACAGCAGATCGAATTTTCACGATTGAATCTTCAATATGCAATTACCAGCAAACGTAAACTGACCAGGCTCGTTGAAGATGATGTTGTCGAGGGCTGGGATGATCCACGTATGTCGACAATTTCCGGCATGCGACGACGTGGTTATCCTGCCAGTGCATTACGCGAATTTTGTCATCGAATTGGTGTGACAAAAGCAGACAACTCCATCGAAATGGAAACTTTAGATGCTTGTATTCGTGAAGAGTTGAACGAAAATGCACCAAGAGCAATGGCTGTTTTGAACCCGATCAAGATCATCATCACTAATTATCCTGAAGGTCAAAGCGAAAATTTGATCGCTCCTAATCACCCTCAAAATGAAAATATGGGCAATCGAGTAATTCCCTTTGGTCGAGAGATTTATATCGATAAAGCAGACTTCCGCGAACAGGCAAATAATAAATTTAAACGTTTAGTCAAAGATAAAGAAGTCCGACTTAGAAATGCATACGTGATCCGTTGTGATGATGTGATCAAAAATGATCAAGACGAAATTATTGAGCTGCATTGCACTTATGATCGAGCAACATTGGGAGCTGCGCCAGAAGGCAGAAAAGTCAAAGGTGTTATCCATTGGGTTTCTGCTGAACATGGAATTCCAGCTGAAGTTCGGCTTTATGATCGACTGTTTAATCATCCTCAACCAGATACGGATAAAGAGGTGGATGACTTTATGGCTCACATAAATCCTGATTCATTAAAAATACTCAAAAATGCTGTCGTAGAGCCGAGTCTAACTGGAGCTAAACAAGGCTCAGTTTTTCAATTCGAAAGAGAAGGCTATTTCTGCGCAGACGAACAACTTTTTAGCGCTGAAAACCCCGTATTCAATCGCACAGTGACGCTTCGTGATACCTGGGCAAAAATAGAAAATAAAAGCTAAAATCAATGGAGCCGGATCGGAAACCGATAAATATTTCTATTAATAGAATCGTGCCGACTACAGTCTTTGCAAAGCAGCCAAAAAAGTCCAGAAATCTCTTGACGACAAAGGCTCACTAGCGTAAATTTGCCGCCTCAATCAGGGGCTATAGCTCAGCTGGGAGAGCGCTTGCATGGCATGCAAGAGGTCGGCGGTTCGATCCCGCCTAGCTCCACCAGAATCATCTTTTGATCTGATTAATGACAGTTTACTGTCCCCATCGTCTAGAGGCCTAGGACACTGCCCTTTCACGGCGGCAACAGGGGTTCGAATCCCCTTGGGGACGCCATCTTATAACCCCAGTTATCGGTTGATAACTGGGCGTTATATACTAGCTATTCCTAACAAGACTATCACCTTCATGTGTAACGCGCCACATGGTTTGTCCGAATTAATATCTCTTCTATACGTGAAAAATTGGTGCTTTTTGGTTGTTTAATGGGGTGATAATACCCTGTTTGATAGTTACTCGTTGGCTTTTTACTATAAAATGCCACCAATAGCTTAGGTGGAGTATTACCAGCACATACATGCAGTAGAAGGAATAATTTGACTTTACTAAGAAAGAGAGCCTAGCTGACAATATTTATAGTGAAAATTGACCGAGTTTTTAAAATAAAACCCGGTCAATATCGAAAGATGTCAAACGCTTGCCTTCATACCAGTCATATAACCGCGCAATTTTCGTCCTATTTTTTCTATCGAGTGATCTCGAATTACGGCATTAACTTCGACCAGCGTTTTATTGTCCACACTCGCATCTTTAACATCTAGGCTCTTGCCAATAACGTCAGTTTCAATTCCCGGCATAAATTTTTCGGCCAGTAGAGGACGAGCACTATGATCAAACAAATAGCAACCGTATTCGGCGGTATCAGAAATTACCACATTCATCTCGTACAGTTTTTTGCGCGCGACCAGATTAGCGATCAATGGCGTTTCATGCAGTGATTCATAGTACGCCGAATCCTCAATTATGCCGGCTTGAACCATGGTCTCATACGCCAGTTCAACACCAGCACGTACAAAAGCCACCATCAGGATACCTTTATCAAAAAACTCCTGTTCAGCAATTTCGTCATTACTGATCGATTGTTTTTCAAAAGCAGTTTCTGCAGTCTCTGCACGCCACTTAAGCAGGTTAGCGTCATTGTTGTCCCAGTCTGCCATCATGGTGGAAGAAAATTCACCAGTCATTATGTCATCCTGATGTTTCTGAAAAAGTGGTCTAAGTAGCTCTTTTAGCTGTTCCGATAGTTCAAATGCACGAATCTTTGCTGGGTTGCTCAACCGATCCATCATGTTAGTGACACCGCCGTGTTTCAAAGCTTCGGTTACGGTTTCCCATCCATACTGTACAAACCTGGCCGCCCAGGCTGGCTCAATCCCTTTCTCTACCATTTTGTCATAACAAAGAATCGAACCTGTCTGAAGTACACCACAAAGTATAGTTTGCTCACCCATCAAATCTGACTTTACTTCGGCAACTGGCGAAGATTCCAAAACTCCTGCACGATGTCCACCCGTGCCGACTGCCAGAGCTTTAGCAATTCTCATCCCGTCACCATTTGGATCATTTTCTCGATGTACTGCAATTAATGTCGGCACACCAAAACCGCGAACGTATTCAGTACGTACTTCAGAACCGGGAGATTTGGGACACATCATCACAACGGTAATATCTTTGTTAATCTGCATGCCCTCTTCAACCAGATTGAAGCCATGGGAATAGCCAAGGGTTGAGCCAGATTTCATTAGTGGCATCGCAGCACTGACCACATCGCTATGTTGTTTATCTGGTGTCAGATTCAAGACAATATCCGCAGTTGGAATCAATTCATCGTATGTTCCGGTTGTAAAACCGTTTTCACTGGCATTGAGATAAGATTGGCGTTTCTCAGAAATTGCTTCGGCACGTAATGCATAGCTGACATCAAGGCCAGAGTCACGAAGGTTTAGTCCTTGATTCAGACCCTGTGCGCCACAACCAATAATGACGATCTTTTTCCCTCGGATATAGTCGACGCCTTCTGTAAATTCATCAGATTCCATAAAACGGCACTTGCTTAGTTCTTCCAGCTGAAGTCGAAGTGGTAGGGTGTTGAAATAGTTCTGTCGCATGATTATTGACCCTCAGTGTTGTTGTAAATAATGACGATCATAATAACACTGCATTATGTTGCGTAAAGTGATATGTTCGATATGATATAATGTGATTTACGCAATAATGTAAATAATTTTATGGATCCCAGAACCTGCCAGCTTTTTTTACACCTCGCCGATACACTTCATTTTGGTCAGACCGCCAACCGTTGCAACCTGAGCCCATCCGCAGTTAGCCGTCAGACACAGAAACTCGAACAGACAGTCGGCCAGGTCTTGATAGAACGTAACAATCGCCAGGCTACACTTACCCCTGCCGGACAATATTTCCTGGAATATGCTCGTAAAGTAATTGATGACTGGCAGCAATTACAATCACAACTTGCGAATAATCACAGCAATTTGTGCGGTGAGATTAGCGTCTTCGGCTCGGTAACTGCCAGCTATAGTTTATTGACCCAAATCCTGCCGATGATGCGGGAGTCCTTCCCTGCAATAGAAATTAAGCTTCGCACTGGTGATCAAGCTGATGGAATTGAAAAGGTACTCGACGGTAGTGAAGACTGTGCGATTATTGCACGACCTGCTGTCTGGCCAGAGAAGCTGGAATTTCTTCCTTTACAACAAACGCCGCTATGTCTGATCGGACCGCGTATCCCAAGTGTCCTATCACGTATTCTGGATCAATGTCTGGCTGAACAGACGACACCTGACTGGAATAAAATTCCCATGATCATAGCGGAGCGCGGCCTCGCACGAGAACAATTGTTAGCCTGGTTTGAAGAAGGCCACCACCACCCTGATATTTATGCGCAGGTAAGCGGCCACGAAGCAGTTGTATCGATGGTCAGCTTAGGCTTTGGTGTCGCTTTAGTGCCAGAATTGGTTATTAAGCACAGTCCAAAGCAAGAGAATATTAGAGTATTACCCTGGATAAATCATCTGCAACCATTCAACCTCGGCCTTTGTACAGACAAGCAAAGAACTGGTGATCCGCTTATAAAAGCATTGTGGGAATGTGCATCGCAAATCCACCCTCAAAACAAACGCAAACAAAAATCATCACTTTTACATTATGTCCAACATAACCCTCGATAAGCTGGTGTAACGTTCGGAGATCACTTTAAACTACAGTAATTACATTACTTAAAAAACCAGTATTGGGTCATTACTTGACCATACGGTACAGTCAAAGCAGGGTTGGCGTCATAGTTCTTAGTAGAAAAAACAACGAAGCGGCTCTGTTAATTTCAATCTAAAAGTAGTGCTATAGTGTCTTAACAAAGAACAAAAAACATTAATTGAGTCAGGGTACAATAACAAGCAAATCGCTGATAACCTTACCCAACAGTAGTACCTTTTAAAGACTGAACTAAAAGTTCCATCAGCTACAGTCAACTTAATGCATTCAGGCAAGTCCTTGCATACCATTGGTACGTATTCTCAATGGTAAATTCCTATTAAGAAATTTCAAACAATACTATTTCTTAAAAAAAGCGAACTCAGTCCAGAATGAATTTAGTTATAATATCGATTTTAAAAACTAAGTGTAATTAATTAGATCCTACTGCATAAAACTAAACCCTTAACTTACGCACGACGACCTCTCACCTTTGCTAACAGTTCATTAAACCTTAAAGTTAGCGATCGATTGGTTCATTTGTTTTGCCAGGTTTGAAAGTGATTTTGTAGCAACCGTTGTAGTATTGAGATCTTCTACAGCACGGGAATTCGCATCCCTAATCGAGCCTATACTTGAATGAATTTCATTTGCCATACTGCTTTGTACGCGAGCGGCTTCTGCAATACTTGAATTCATATTCGCGATATCACTAATGGTTCCTACAATATTCTCTAAAGATTCATTTGCACGAGTTGCAGTCGTTACCGTACTGTGACCTTTTTCCTGCCCTAGCCTCATAGTAGCAACAGCATTTGTTGTACCTTCTTGGAGCTTAAGAATTATATGCTCTATCTCTTCTGTTGCCTCATGTGAACGTTGTGCGAGAGTGCGCACTTCATCTGCAACCACAGCAAAACCTCTTCCTTGTTCTCCAGCTCTAGCGGCTTCAATCGCCGCATTAAGTGCTAACAAATTTGTTTGTTCAGCAATACCTCGAATCACTTCTAAAACAGTTCCGATAGTATTTGTTTCTTCTTCGACCGAATTCATTGTTTTCGATGTAACTTCCAGCTCACCAGCCAAATCACGAATTGTGCCCATAGATTCAGTCATTACAGTTTTACTTTCACCAGCAAGAACATTCGCTCGTGTGGTTTGATCCACAGCCGACTCAGCATTTTCAGTTACTTCTTGAACTGTTATTACCATGCTATTTATGGAAACACCTAGCTTGTCAGCACTATTTTGCTGTTCAGTAATTACCTGTTGATTTTTGTGGCTAGTAGTTTGCAACTCATCGGATGCTTCGGATACATTAGCAGCACATTTGGAAATGTTGACTACTACGGCCTGAAATTGACTAACCATTTTGTTAATTCGACCTGCCAAAGCAAACATCTCGTTGTTAGAATTTTTTTGTTCTGCTGAGACTTTATGACCACCTATATGTATTACTTGCGTCAAATCTCCATCACCTATTAAATTAAGCTTATTCATAATACTTTGAAGTGGAGTTAACAACCTTTTAAGTACATAGACAGAAAGCAAACTTAGAATCAAACAAGCAAAAATACTAAAGCCTATCAATTTGTTTCTAAGGACTATGGATGGTGCCGCCAACTCATTCACTCCAGCAGAAATACCAACGACCCACTTCCAATCCTCAAATGTCTCAAAAGCGGATAAACGTTCTGTAATTTCAGAACCTTCGAGCAAGTTAAAATGAACAATACCAGATCTTTTATTTACTATATGTTTATAAACATATTCACCATTGGCATCTGTTACATCAAAAGTTTCCTGCCCATTCGATGATGGATGTTGAACAAATTCACCCTTTTTGTAATCTATGATGTATGCGTAGCCAGTTTCACCAAACTTGATAGCACCTATATTTTCTTTTAAGACTTTCAGGTCTGCAGTAAAATCAAACCCTACAAAAACAATTGCAATGACTTCTCCTTTATTAGATTTTATCGGGATATACAAACTCATATAATCTTGGCCAAACAAGTTTGCTTTACCGAAATATTCTTTACCCTCAAGCAAACTATGATAACCAGGGTGACCTTTACCTAAGAAGGTGCCTATAGCTCGCTCACCATTCTCTTTTTTCAGGGATGTATTAACACGCAAAAAATCGTCATCCTTGCGGACAAAAACGGTGGCAACTCCACCTGTCACTTGTGTGAAGTTGTCAACACTATCAAAATCCAAATTAACTTTTTCAAGACCATGATTAAGTACAGGTGAATCGTAGTCACCGATTTTAATAATGCGCTCACTATCAACAGACATAGTGTTGGGATAATATGAAAAGAATATATCACCCAGGTTTTTGGTGTTTTGCTTCAATGTTTGATCATAGAACTGTAATCTTTCTTGTAATAATTTAACCTTATCACTTAACGTGACTTCTGATTGTTCAACCAGAGTTGTATGCGTACTCCAAGTGACAAAGCATGTTGCTAACGCGAATATTATGATCGCGCCCGTTAACAATACTATTGATACTTGATGAACGATGGACAACTGGCGTAGCTTATTGATCATACATATTCCTCATGCTATTTCCCTTGCATAAATCATCAAAGATTTTGTTGAAAGTGTTTGTGCGAATAGGCAATTTATAGACCAAAAATATAATGGCTACAAAGCCGTGTATAGGTAGTAATATTTCTGCTGGTGAAAAAATCATGACTAAGTTTATGATCAAAACTAAACGAAAAGATTGTAATTTGGATCGGCATGTAACTGGGCAACATCTAACAGCTCAGCTGTGTATATTATTGTTCAAGCTAAACTCATCAACTTTGCTGCTTGTAAGACGTTAATATCTTAAGCGTTCTTTGAAGTACTAACATGGGGTATTTATTGATTTATTTTGCGGCAAATCGATCAATCTAACGCTACTATGTTGATATGGTGGTCGTTTCATAGAACTCAATTGTGTTTGTAGACTGGGCAAAAGCTTTTCTAGAATTTGTAAACCAATGTTGCTCTAGCCGTCAGTGGTGCGCCTGGAGTAATATTATTATTGTTATGTGATGCCAGCGCGTAACGTTTGTCAGTTAAGTTTTCTATATTAAACTGGAGGCTTGCATGATCATTAATTCTTGCAAATATCGCAGCATCATAACGAGTGTAACCTGGCAAAACCGTACTTTCATTTGCTTTTTCAGTTGCAGCGTACATCTCTGATCGACTAATCACACCTAGAGCCACTGACCATGTGGGGTTAATGTCGTACTTATTCCATAAGGAAAAAGTATTATCTGGCGTTTCACCTAATTCAGCACCTTTCAGAATCGCACCAGCACCTGCACCTTGTTGTTTTGTAATTTCACCATCTTGATGTGCATAAGCTGCAATCATTTGCCATTTATCGGTGATGTTACCCGCTAAACTTAATTCCAGACCTTTGGTTTCCTGGCCATCGATAAGAATATTATCTCCTGGATTACTAGGATCTGCGGCTAATATATTTTCACGCTCCAGTATATAAGCTGCAGCAGTCAATGTTAGGTTTGATCGGATATCCCACTTAACACCAATTTCTTTATTAATGAATTTTTCTGGTTTAAGCGAAGTATCATCTACGGTTCTAAGTCCAATCAACTGGTCGCCAGCGCGTGGAAGAAAAGACAAGCTATAGTTTGCATATAACGAGGTATTCTCAGTTGGTTTAAATATTAATCCTGCCCTTGGCGATACGAAACTATCATTTTCAGTGGTTGAAGAAGCGCCGGAAATATTTTCATAATCAATCTCAAAATCATCATATCGCGCGCCAACAACTACCTGCCACTTTGGCGAGAATGTAATCTGGTCTTGCAAATAAAACGAGGTAATGGATACATCACTGGTCTGGTTTCTGGCGACTTCATCTAAAACGAGCGTAGCAAATGGATCTGCCGCAGAAACGGTTGGTTTTACATTGCCCGTGGGTGTGATTCGCTTATTGTCTGTATCTTGTCGCGCAAACTCAGCACCGACCAGAAAATTATGATCTAAACTGCCTGTGCTGAAAGGAATAATAATATCCGTCTGGTTGAAAATATTTTCACGATCAGTTTCGTCACGATATCCTGCGAGGCTAAGGTTACCCGCATTGTTAACAGAAGAACTTGCGTATATATTTTGGTAAAACTTGTTGTAATCCGCCGCACGCGTACTATTTCTTATTTTTATATCGTTATCAAACGTATGTTCAATAATGGCATTAAAAGCAAAGGTTTCAGTTTCGGTTGGACTTAAATCCGCATTACCAAAAAACTGATCATAATTACTAATTCTGAACGGGCGGTTATCTGATTTTGAATCACCAGCACCATTGACAGACGGAACACCTCGATCAGCCACTCGCTTATCTTCAAAGTATTCCATGCTTAAATAAATGTCTGTATTTTCGCCTGGACTAAGTGTCAGAGTAGGCGTCACACCATAACGTTCAAGATTAACACCATCTCGGTATGAATCAGCATCTTCATAAACAGCATTTATTCTAAAAGCGATTTCATCGGTAATGCCTTGACCAAAATCACTCGTGACACGTTTTTGATCATATGCACCATAAGTAAAACCCAATTCTTTCACTGCATCCCAACCGGCTTTTTTAGATACGCGATTGATTACACCACCCGCGCCCCCTCGACCGAAAATCATACCGTTTGGACCTTTCAACACTTCAATGCGATCAGTGTTATATAAATCACGATAAGTTTGAATATCATCGCGCAATCCATCGATAAACAGATCGCTGGTTGTCCGGTTGCCTCTAAAGACAAGCGCATCTCGGTTCCCTTCTCCTTGTGATGCCGTTACACCAGGTACATAGCGGATTGCTTCTGAAACACTTTGTACATTTTGATCTTGTATAACCTCTTGCGGAATGACCGTAATCGCTTGTGGCACATTAATAAGATCCGTATCTGTTTTCGTGGCAGAACTAGACTTTTTAGCGTTATAGCCTTTGACAGGATTAGTATCACTAACTCTATCAGCAAAAACTTCAAACGATTCAAGATTAATCGTGTCTTCCGCTACCAAATTTGTAGAAAAAATAGCTGACAATACAACCTTGAAAACAAAATCCCTAGTTGTGGCTATCTTTAGTGGATTTGATCGTGATGTATTACACATGATTTGAAAATTTACCTGAATCAATAAATAAAAAGCAACTATAATGCAAATGAGAACGATTATCAATAGTGTTTTTGTTACAAGTGTTGCCAGATGATTTTAGCTAGCGTTCTAACCTAAACAGTAAAAAAAGAAATTAACTCATAAGTTTTTTAAGGAATGTGACAGGAATTAAATGTGCATTTTGAAATTCTGATCTTGTCTGAATGTTATGCCATTTTGTTTAACTCCCTTAAAATGCTCTCTACAACTCAGAAAAAATCAGTATACTTTTGAATAAAGAAACAAATTAATATCACTCACGTATTTAGCAAACTCGGACAGGCATAGTTAATTTTAAAATGGCAAAATCATTACAAGAACAAATGCTCAAAATGGGACTGGTTGATAAACAACGAGCGCAAAAATTAAAAAAAGAAAAGTCTAAAAAAGGTAAGCAACAGCGTAATACGAAACAGCCAGTTCAAGATCAGAATAAAAAACAGGCTCAACAAGCTTTGTTGCAGAAAAAAGAGAAAGACAGAGAACTTAATTTGCAACAAAAAGAACAAGCCGATCAAAAAGCTATCAATGCACAAATACAACAGTTGATCAAAACCAATCGTCTTCCGGACGAAAAAGAAGGTGAGCCATTTAATTTTACCGAACAGAAAAAAATTAAAACTATTTACATTACAGCTCAAGCCAGAGATAAGATTAGCACCGGCAGACTAGCAATAGTCAAATTCAAAAATCAATATAGCGTCGTTCCTTCTGAAGTTGCTGAGAAGCTTGCCCAAAAAGATCGAAATATCATTATTCTATTAAATGATAAAAAAGATGATGGAGGTGACAAAAATGATCCTTACGCTGATTTTCAAATTCCAGATGATTTACAGTGGTAAATATAATTAATTATCAAAAGTAAAAAATGAATTTTGCAGTAGCTTAAAACACGGAACCTGAATTTTAAATAAGATATAGAAAACGAGTTAAGTGTTTTTGATCAGATTTTTTTCATCCTTATTTAAATCACTGACTTTATTCCGTTCTCTGTACAAGTTCAATATATCAAAAAGATAATTCTTGATCGAATTTGCTATTTTTTTCTCCACATAGGTGTGTACAAGATAAGACAAAACTAACATTAAGCTTATCAATAAAGCTAAAAGTAACATTGGATCAAAATCCGTCATATTCTTATACGCAATATTTCCTATCCGGCCATGCAGTAGATAAAGTGGATAAGTCATTCCGCCAAGTATTAATAAAAACTGACTCTTTCTGACTTGAATTCTCTGTTTCGAGATCAAATAAAACAGGGTGTAAAAAGAACATATAAGGGCAAATACAATAATGTGATCTAATTGACCGGGAGCATATCTTTCCATAAAGCCATCGGCATGTTTAGTTTCCCAGATATTTCCTACGATAAATGATAAAGCTAAAAGGCTTATATAAAACTTGTTATAACCATTCTTTGCTGCTAGAAAAAATGTAACACCCGCAATGAAAAAAGCCGAATATTCTGGACTAATAAACCAGCCCATAAAAAATGGCTGTCCAAACATTAAAAAAGTAACTGTCATCAACATCCAGCAGCTAAGCCAAATTTTAAACTTAGCAAATAATCCCAATGCTAATAATAAAAACACACAGAAATAGAATTTCAATTCCGCAAGTAAAGTCCAATAAACGCCATCTATGTATTCCTCACCAACATAGGTATTCAGCAATGTCAGGTTGCTGATGAATTGTTTAACTGAAGGTTGAATTTCCACACCTCCAAACAGCACCATCACTAGAGTACTAATACTTAAACAGACAAAAATAGTTGGATACAATCTAGTAAGTCTTGAAATAGCAAATTCTGCAGGTGTTCGGTTAAGTGCCGAAGCGCTGATAACAAAACCACTTAACATGAAAAACAAAGGCACTCCCAAATAACCAAACTTGGTAACTTCGGCAAAAAAGCCATAAGAAGCATTATATTCTCCTGCCGTATAGTGATACAGCACTACACAAAGTGCAGCGACAAATCGCATTAAATCAAGAATATTAAATCTCACAAGTCACCAGTCAAATTTGATAAAGAATATTAGTTTATTAATCGGCCGAATTAGTGAATTCTGAACCAGGAAGTAACGCTACCAGAAAATTTTTATATCAGATATGCTTCATAATTATTTTTAACAATATTCTTCAAATAGGTAATAATTTTGTCTACCCCTACTTTTTTATGGCATGACTACGAAACCTGGGGCGTTGATCCTCGTCGTGATCGAGCCTGTCAATTTGCAGCTATACGCACCAATATTGATCTGGAAGAAATCGGCGAACCGATGATGATCTACAATCATCCCACACAGGATTTTCTGCCATCACCAGATGCTGCTTTAGTGACTGGGATCACACCTCAAGAAGCCGCTGCAAAAGGGGTTAATGAAGCCACCTTCTTTAAAATGATCAACGATGCATTTTCCGTGGCTGGAACCTGTGGTGTCGGTTATAACAGTATTCGTTTTGATGACGAAGTCAGTCGTTTTGGTTTTTATCGAAACTTTATCGATCCTTATGCGCGCGAATGGCAAAATGGTAATAGTCGCTGGGATATACTCGATCTCGTTCGAATGACC
>JBGCGE010000006.1:0-96470 GCA_045110495.1 Gammaproteobacteria bacterium | reverse complement strand
TGTTTTTCCGTCATCTATAAGTACCTTGATGAAGCTGAGTCATTCAACTTAGATAATTTAACTACTTCAAATGATCGAATTACAAAATTACTACAAGCTGTCGCAACATTACATAACCATGGAGTTTTGCAACAAGATATCCACCTCGATAACCTTTTAATAAAAAATGAAGAAATTTATTTTATAGATGTTGGTTCTATAAAATCATCAAAAAATTATCAAAACTTAAACAAGGAAAAAAGCTTAAAAAATCTTGCCCTATTATTCGCACAATTTACATTTATTGAACAAGAAATATTTGTCAATGCCCTTGGCGTTTATTATCAGGCACGTAACTGGCTATTAAAAAATACTAGCTGTGATAAAACTCTCGATAAAAAAGAACAGGAAAACTTTGCTAATTTATTATCTTCGGCCTGGAATAAACGCAAACGGAATTACCTCAGCAAGTGCTTTAGAACTTGTAGCATGACTCAATATAAAAAAACTTTTTCATATGAAATTGCTTTCAGATCTAATTTTTTAGATAAAGTTGATACAAATTTCATTAGTAACATTGATCAATATATTGATAAGGGAACGATCATAAAAGCTGGCAATTCTGCAACCGTAGCTCAGACCACGATCAATAATAAACCTATTTTGATCAAACGTTATAACATCAAAAACTTTACGCATTTATTAAAACGTTTCTGGCGTCCTAGCCGTGCAGCAATATCCTGGAAAAATGCAAACTTACTGGAATTTATTGGTATACCAACACCGAGGCCATTTGGCTTTATCGAAAAAAGAATAGGCTGGTTTAGGACTACTGCATACTTCATCACGGAGTATATTGAGTCTGATGAATTGCTCGGTGTCTATCAACAACGAAAACCAACAAATTATGAACTTGATCAGATCAATAATATTTTTCTATCGCTTCAACATGAGCTAATAAGCCATGGTGATTTTAAAGCACAAAATTTCCTGTTAGATGAGACTGGTAGAATCAATCTAATCGATTTAGATGCAATGAAGGAACACACAAGCCCACACAAATTTCAAATGGATTTTATTAAAGATAAAAAAAGGTTTCTACGCAATTGGGATGACACAGCAACTAAAGAAATTTTCGAGTCTTTACTTTTTTAAATATGCTTCAGCCAGTAAAACATCATCAAAACTATCGATATCTAAAGAACGTTCTTTGGGCATAATATAAGGATGGCTGTCTTCATTTAAAAAACTACGCTGCTTTTTAAATTGATCTGTTTCGACCACATAAACAGCACCATTTAAGTGGTAGGTTGTTTGTGCATCTTGTCTACGGTTACATAATTGTTCATTTTTTTTAACAAGAGGAAGCAATTTTTTGTCTTCAATAAAATAGATCCACTCAGGTGGTTTCTCACATTCAGTAACGCTAATACAAGAACTTGTGCCTTTTTGATCACATGCTTCAAGCGCAGCATCTATATCCTCTGAAATACGAAAGATGGAAGTGGGTTGTAGAAGAACAATGTAGTCATACTTTTGCTCAAGAGAAGAAATAGCATGTTCAACAACATCAATCGAATTAGCTGTATCTGAAGAAAGAGAAGCTGGACGCACAAAAGGTACTTCACATCCGTTGTTTTTCGCGATATCGATAATTTCATTACAATCTGAAGATAAAATAATTCTATCCAGATATTTTGATTTATTCGCTTCTTCTATCGTCCAAACAATTAAGGGTTTGCCACCAATTGGTAAAATATTTTTTTTAGGTATGCCTTTACTTCCACCTCTCGCGGGGATAATTGCGAGAACTGTTTTCCCTTTGATCATTTAAAAGCCTTTATAAAATCTTTTTGAGCTTGTTCAAGATCATTCATTTTACCGACATCAAGCCAATATTCATGTACTGGAAATTGGGCAACTAATTCATTTTTTTCTATACTTTTTTCAAGCAAAGTCGGCATGTCTATCTTTTGATTGGAACTCACTTTATTTAGAATTGAAGGGTTGAGAACATAAATTCCGGCATTCACAAAAAATTTATATTCTGGTTTTTCTACCATGCTGATAATTTTATGTCCTTCTCCTTCAATCACACCATAAGGAACCTGGTAGTCGTATTCGCGTACACACATAGTCGCTACCGCATCATGCTCACTGTGATAGTTTAATAATTGTATGTAATCAACTTTCGTAAGAATATCTCCATTCATCATGATGATGGGAAGATTGGGTAAATTCTTTGGCAGTAATCCTAATGCACCACCCGTGCCCAGTGGCTCTTCTTCATAAACATAATTAATATTAACGCCCCATTTTGATCCATCACCGAAGTAATCTTCAATCATCTCTGGCATAAAGTGAGTGGAAATATAAAAGTCATGAAATCCGGCTTCCACAAAACTCTCTAAAATGGTCTGCAGTATTGGTTTATCACCCACTCGTATTAATGGCTTTGGGCACTCATCTGTTAGTGGCCGTAAGCGAGTTCCAAATCCGCCTGCCATAAGAAAAACAGGGTTATCAAAAGTAGGTCGTGTCATTAAGTCTTGTAATGTTTCAAGTCCCACCAGAACACCGCGATCAACAATGGGGATGGATAACAATCTTTTTTCTTCCATCAACGCCAATAACTGATGCCTTGGAGCTCCAAGCTCCGATACCATTGGAGTGGAATTCATCACATTAACCACTTCAGTATCCAATGGAAGTTTATTAATCAAACCCCGTCTAACATCACCGTCGGTCACTGTCCCTAAGAGCTGAAATTTGTCATCAACAACCAGAGCAATTCTTAGTGCTTCTTTATCAATTACTTTTATTGCATATTCAACGGTTGCTTCAGGGCCAACTACCGTTTTACGCCAGTCATAACTCATCGCTTATTTCCGTACTGTTTCATTATTTGCTAAATTTTTTAGTATGACTGCGCCAGCACCTACAACAGATTTTTTACCTATTTCTATTCCTTGAATTATTGTTGCTCCCGCGCCTACGAAAATAGTATTTCCAAGCTTTACATCTCCACATAAGGTTGCATGAGGTGCAACATGACAATGCTCGGCAACAGTGCAATTATGATCAATACTTGCTGATGTATTTATGATCGAATTCTCACCAATAAACGTATTTGGTTGTATCACCACGCCAGCCATAATTTGCACGCCTTCAGCAAGTTCTACAGTATTAGCAATAATAGCTGTCGGATGAACCACTGATGAAAATATATAACCTTCTTGTTTGTATTTATTGTAAGCTTTTTTTCTAAGATCATTCCCTGGTATCACACCTATTCCATTAACAAGCTCAACCTGATTTGGAGAATAAGAATTTATCTTTTGATCGTCCCCAATAATTGGTAATTTCCCATAGCCTGTACTTCCCACTTTTAGTGCAGGATCAACAATACCGATAAGTTCACGATCTAAAAGTTTCAGTGTTTCGATCAATACCGATGCATGACCTCCGCCACCAATAATTATTAATGGTTTAGTCATTAATGAGATCACCTTTTCTTGAAGAACTTTGAGCTACTGTACCTAAAATATTCCAATAATGGATAGGTGGCAGACCGCCTTCCGGACGCATGATACAAAGATTCTCTTCACTCTATTTTTCACCTTTTAAAATATCTTTGGCTGCAACAATACTTTTACGAGCCACTTTTTGATTTTCTATTTCTGACGGTGTCACTTTCTTTGTGCCATCGCCCATCGCGGTAGAAACCTCTCTAATGGCTTTTACCATTGCCGCTAATTCCACTGGCTCCAATGAGGCACGATGATCTGGACCTTCCATCGTCGAATCCAATGTAAAATGTTTTTCTATGACTGTCGCTCCACACGCAGTTGCTGCAATGGGTATGGTAAGTCCTAAACTATGATCGGAATAGCCCACAGCCAAACCAAATAGTCGACTCATCGACTCCATTGCCTTTAAATTTATTTCTTCAAAGGGTGCTGGATATTCAGAAGTACAATGTAACAATGTTACTTTTTCTTTTAGTAATGAACGACCTTCCGGCGAAGCATAAGATTGAGCGAAAAGCTTCTCACCAGGAATTTGTTGATCCGTTGAATGCAAAAACCCATATGCAATAATACCCAACGTTTTTTCAATATCTTCTATGTTTGTCATGCCCGTCGATACGATCAGATCAGAACCTGTCCTTGCATGCGCTAAAACTAAAGGCGCATTTGTTAACTCTCCAGAAGGTATTTTTAATTTTGTTAAACCAAGCTGATGATGCAAGAATTTTAGACTGTCCTCATCAAAAGCCGTAGACAAAAACTCAATACCCTTTTCTTTACAATATGCCTGTAATTCATAATGATCAGATTGGTTTAATTCCAAACGCTTGAGCATTTCATATTGGCTTTCCGACTCATCGGTCGTTTCATTTTGATATTTAGCTTTTGCTGCCGTTTTTGTAATCAATTTCTCTGCTGTAAAAGTCTGAAACTTTACAGCATCCGCACCAGCATCAACCGCAGCATCAACTAACTTAAATGCGAGATCAGCTTCACCATTATGATTAACACCCGCTTCAGCAATGATGTAGACGGGTTTCACAACTTCACCTCAAAATCAAGATCGTAAAATGGTTTTCTAATTAGCTCTGAAAAATTTAGTGTAGTTAAAGAATTCATAATTGATTCAGCAGCTTCTCCATTTCCATATGGATTTTTCACTGAGGCTAATGTCGCTTGAAATGACTTTGATAATGCAAGTTCAATTGAAGCTATTATGCTCGATTTATTTTCATCACAGTCAATAATAGAATCTGCACGAGGCCGGCCTTTTTGCCTGTCTCCAATATTAACTGTTGGTATTTTAAAAGAAGGAACTTCAATCAGACCACTTGAAGAATTTCCGATAACGCAATCAACGTGAAACAAAGCCTGGAGATAGTTTCTAAAACCCAGGGATTCTGTTAAGTAGACTCTCTGTTTATTTTTATCAGCATACTTGTGCAACTGTTCGATAATATATTTTCCATCAGCATCAGCATTTGGAAAAGTCATAATAACTTTAGCATCAGTAAAATGATCGAGTGCGTCAAATAAATTTTCTAAGCATTGATACTCATCTATCGTAGATAAAGTCACTGGGTGATAAGTAACTAAAAAATTAATTTTACCAAGTTTAAAATCTATCTTTTTTTCAAACGTACTTTGCTTAATTTTTTTTATTTGTTTGATGTTATCAATTCCTGGAGCACCACAAACAAAAACTCGATCAGGTTGTTCGCCTAGCTGAATCACTCGACGCCTAAATTCTTTTGTTGCTACAAAATGAATATTTGCCATTTTTGTAATTGCATGGCGAATCGATTCATCAACCGCACCTTCTGTTACTTCTCCTCCGTGAATATGCGCTATTGGTATTCTGTTAATCATCGCTGTTTGTGCAGCAGCCAATGCTTCAAATCGATCGCCTAAAATAATCACCAACTCGGGCCTCAACCGTTCAAAAGCTTCAGAAAATCCGATCACGCCTTGCCCGATTGATTTTGCTATTGATGATTCATTATCATCGGTTCCTATCATTTGAACTTTTTCATTAATAACAAAGCCATCACGTTCAATTTCTTTATATGTCAGACCATGTGCTTGAGATAAGTGCATAGCACTTGCAATAACTTGCAGCTCAAATTCATCACTGCCTCGCAGGCATGTCATTAGCCCAGAAAGCAAACCATACTCAGCACGGGAACCTGTCACGACACAGACTTTACGCACAACCATCATTCCCAACTGGTGAACTCGGCAAATTCACAAGATGACTCTCCAACCATTCTGATACAATCATCTCTCCTCTCATCGCATTTTCGAACATCGGTAAACGATACATTAATTTCCATACAGGTCTTGTCATAACGCCATTTTTATTTGTTTCTTCTAAAAAATTATTTCTGATCTGTTCATTAGGGCAAATCACCGCATTTAGCCAATAATTCGATTTTGCATACTCCGGTTCTTTTACAAATTGAAAATCAGAGTTTGCAAAAAAGTTAATATATTGATCTACTAATTTTCTTTTTTCATTCAGAATATCAGGCAATGTTTCCATCTGGGCACAACCTAAAGCTGCATTAATATTTGGTAGTCGATAATTAAAGCCAGGTTCATCGTGAAAAAATTCATAAGCATGGGGCGATTTTGCTGTTGTGGTGACATGTTTAGTACGTGCGCCATCAGTTTGAGTTTTACACAAAATGGCGCCACCCCCACCTGTAGTAATAACTTTATTGCCATTAAAACTCAGCGCACTAAAAGAGCCATAAGTTCCCGTATGTTTGCCTTTATAAAATGATCCTAAACTTTCTGCGGCATCTTCCACCAAGGTAATTTTCCATTTTTTACAAACGGCATTTATTTCATCTAGCTCAACAGGGTGACCAAAGGTATGCATTGGGACAACTGCTCGAATCGTTTGGCCCGTTTTTTTATGAACACAGTGCCCTTCATAAGAAATAATTGCATGTTGATCTAGAAAAACTTCTAATGAAACCGGACATAAACCCAAACTTATTTTTGATACATCAATAAAGATCGGCTCTGCTCCCATATGGTAGATAGCATTTCCCACCGCAACAAAAGTCAACGCTTGCGTAATCACCAGATCACCCGCTTTTACTCCTGACATATATAGCGCGGTATGTAAGGCTGCTGAACCATTAACTGTTGCAACTACTTTCTGAGCACCCGTATATTTTTCGAGTTGTTCTTCAAACTGATCAACATATTTACCAACACTCGAAACAAATGTACTCTCTATTGTGTCATTCAAGTATTTTTTTTCATTACCGACAAACCTAGGTTCATGTAGGGGGATGAATTCATTTGTATGATAAATACCCCGAACAAATTCAATTAATTTTTTATGCGAAGCCATTCTGATCACATTTTTCCATCAAGGTATTTGCCTGTTTCTTTATAGTCAAAATTGGGGATCATTTTAAAAAATAACTCAATTATTTCACTTTTTCCCCACTCTCCTCGTTGTTTCATTGATTGAATTGTCTGTTCAAAAAAATTTACCAATTTTGGATCATAAGTAGCTTCATTTTTGATCACACCCAAATTCTTATAACACGACATATCTAACACTTCATTCTCGGTAAAAAATTCTTCAAAATCTTTCTCACCTGTTGTAGTACTTTTTGTAAACAAGCAGGGCCACTGCCCTTTTTGAGGTAACGTATCCGCCAGTTGCCTTGCCTCCTCTTCGGACTCACAAAGATAAGGCTCGAACCCCCGTTCTTTAAGATATCGAAGAGCAATTTCTGAAAAGGTGATCAAATGTAAAGATTCGCTTAATTTTGGAAAAAAAACATCTCTATTTTCACCAAAAATACACGACATAAGACAAAGCTCTCCAGATTCTTTTGGTGTGACAAAATATCGTTTAATGTCACTTGGTGCCACTATCGGCTGTCGCTTTTTAAGTCGTTGATCAAATCCATGTAACAATGAACCATCGGAGAAAGCAACGTTAGCAAAACGTGCTGTGGATATATTTATATCTTCACTCCTTCGCATCAAAAACATTTCCATAATCCGTTTTGATGCTCCCATCATATTTGCTGGATTAGCAGCTTTGTCTGTAGAGACACAAAAATATTTTTTTGTTCCATTTTGAACAGATTGCAATAGTGTTTTTTCCGTATTAAAAACATTTACGTCAATCATGCGCATCAACGTAAAGGGATCCTTTTCGCTACGGACATGTTTCAAGGCAGACAAATTCAACACATAATCATATTTTCCATCTGCTCTAATAAATGACTCGTATTCTCTTGAACCAATATCAAGCGCAAAGGTTTGAAAATCCCCTTTGATATAACCATAGGAACTCCGTATATCCCGAACCAGCTCCACCATATTATTTTCACTAAGGTCAACTACATGCAACTTCCTCGGGTTTCTCTTGAAGATTTCCTTAACAACCGCCTGCCCGATCGAACCAGCGCCACCAAGCACTAAAAAGGATGAGCAGGAAACAACACGCTGCAATTCTTCTTTATTATTATGAATATCCTCATCGAATAACTCATTGTCTCTACCAATTAAAGATAATATCTCTTCCACTATTCGTCCCTAATGTTGTTTTTCTACTATTATGAATGATTTGTGTTAGACGTCTACAACGTTAATATTTACTGATTTAAACTCATTGTTTAACTGATCAATCTCGCCTTCCTGACCACTCACTAAATTAGTGCCTACCGCGTAAACTTCACAGCTATCACTACAAATAAGCTTGCTAGTAAACAAACCCGTGCTAAAACTTGAAATAATTACTCTGAAGTTCCGTTTGAATAAGAGCAATTCCATTGGCCCTTCTGGTTCTAACCACTCAAATTTTTCCTGGTAAAAACATTTTGATCCATCTTCTCCTGGGTGAGGGAGAAAAAATACTTTGTCACAATTCTGTTCAGACAATATCTGAAGAATACGATCATTTATTTTTTGTACTTTTTCAGGCGTGAGCCGATCCTTTTTATAAACAGGTTGTCCAAGAATTAACGCATTATTCTCTATTGTTCCTGTTTTGTTCTGTTCTCGAAAATGTCTTAATTCAACTTCTTTAGCTTTAGGGCTGTTGATACTGTGGCCTGGAAAGGTGTAAATTGTATTTACAATAGGATCATCCGCCCCATAACGTTCACCCTGATACTCATAGTATCTTAGCTTCGGAAACAAACATCGTAAGAACCAGCTGTTTTTACGTCTCATTTTTGTAATTTCATCTGGACTTATATCTGGACGATGAAAATTCGACGTTCCATGAGGAATAATATTCACTACAATTTTTGAACTAGGAAATAGATCCTTAATGTAATTAATTACATAATTATTTTTACTGCTTTTCAAAATAGACAGATGAATCTCAATAACATCAGCGTGAATACATACTGGATACACCAGATCCACTATCTCTTTAAAATGTGAGAGGACTGTTCTTCTCGTCGCTAAAAGACCTTTCTTCTTTTTAGGATTTAAAAAGATAGAGCCAGACCATCCGTCCCATAAAAAAGGGCGAAGTAGATCTTGCTTATAGGCAAAAAGAAAGCTCTTTGCATCGTTACTGTATGGTTCTGCGATAATGTCTGTCATGACTCGCTCAAGGCCCGTTTTCACAAAAAACAGCTTCACTGTCATTTTTCTAGAACAATTCATTATTTTCTCATTGACATTCTCGGAGTTTCTCAGATAGATCCAATTACAAGTAAACTGAGGAAAACATTTTATGTCTCAACTTTTTACAATGGTTGGTATAATCATGAGACAACCAGATATTTAACCTACTACAACTATACTCTTCCATAAAAAGTAGAATAATACCCTTTAGGATTGAAATGAAACTCGCTGTTTGTCTCTACAAATACTTCCCATTTGGTGGCCTGGCTCGTGACTTTGTACGAATCATGAGCATTTGTCGAGTACACGGTCATGAAATAGACGTTTATGTAATGGATTGGCAGGGTGACATACCTGATGGCTTTAATGTGCAAGTTCTACCCACGCGCGGCTGGTCTAACCACAGTAAGGTCTCTTCGTTTATTGATCAGGTTTCTTATCAATTAGAAAATAACAATTATGATTTGATTATCGGCTTTAACAAAATGCCAGGATTAGATCTCTACTATGCTGCCGATCCCTGTTATCTGGATCGGATCAAAAAACAAAAGGGGTATTATTTCCACAGGCTTTCAAAAAGAGTCAAATTTTATTCTAAATGTGAGAAAGCGGTTTTTGGTTCCAAAAGTAAAACTATCGCGTTGATGATTTCAGATATTCAACGAAAATTATTTAAACAACACTACAATACACCAGATCATCGTTTAATAAACCTCCCACCAGGGATTGACCAAACTAGAAAACGTCCTCAAAATTCACTTGAAATACGACAACACATTCGTAAAGAGTTTGAAATAAATAATGATGACTTTTTCCTGCTACTGGTGGGTACGGGATTTAAAACTAAAGGTGTTGATCGTGCTATTCGTGCTTTAGCATCACTCCCAAATGATCTCTTCCGTAAAACGCATTTGTTTATAGTTGGCGAAGGAAATCCCAAACCCTATGAAAAATTATTAAAACAAAATTCTATTGATCAAAAAGTACATTTTTTAGGCGGACGAACGGACATACCTCGATTTTTGCTTGGCGCTGATTTATTAATTCATCCTGCAAGAAAAGAGAACACGGGTACGGTTATTCTTGAAGCCATCGTTGCTGGACTACCTGTTCTCGTGACAGAAACTTGCGGGTATGCAAAACATGTCGATAATTCCCAGTCAGGTTTAGTGATTACTTCACCTTTTGATCAAAATAATCTTAATCAAAAATTATTACTCATGTTACAAAAAGAACATTTAACAGAATGGTCTAAAAATTGTTTGATCTATGCCGCCGAAGCAGACTTATATAGCATGCCAGAAAAAGTCTTAAATATTATTGAAAAAAAAGCTTTCGAATTATCAAACTAAATCTATGTTTCCTTTCTTCAGAAAATGGATCGTCCATACTCCTTGGGATAAAACAAGTATTACATCTCACTTTAGTTCTATGGATGCTATATTTAAATTACCCGGCAGCATAATTTCAAAGAGCAAGCAAAGCGAAATATTCATTTATAATTTTAAAGGTAAAACTTTTTATATAAAACGATATTTTCGATCAGAAAATGTTCGTAGTTGGTTAGGTTTTTCACGATTCCGTGTCGAGGTTCGAAATCAAACGTGGTTCAATCAACAAGCCATACCTTCAGCAAAAGTCGTTGCAATCGGTGAAGAGAGCTTTCTTTTAAAAACAAGGAAGGGGGTTCTAATAACGGAAGGTGTTGAAAACTCAAAAGATCTTTTGTCAATTGTACAAAACACACCTGAAAAATTTGAAGATACCCATTGGCGAGATTCTGTTTTTTTTCAAATAGCCAAGATAACTTCACAGCTACATGAGAAACGCTTCTGCCATAACGATCTACACTGGAGAAATATATTAGTCCAGGATAAAAAAAATAGTGAACCAAAAATTTTTCTTATTGACTGTCCTTCAGGTAAACGCCTAACCTGGCCTTTACTTCACTATCATCAAATTAAAGACTTGGCGAATCTGGACAAAAAAGCACCACGCTATTTGACGAGAACACAACGTTTGAAATATTTTTTAGTCTACAAAGGCTCTTTAAAATTATCACTAGATGATAAAAAAATAGTGCGAGAAATTTTTAAACATAAAGAAAATCGTATTCGCCGAAAAGCTAAAGAACAATAACTTTTTATACAAATAATTCTTTACAAGAAAGGCTTATTATCCAAGTAAAAATAAATATACCTTTATCAACTACAATTATGACTTAGTGATCAAAATATCTTCCATCACCAAATATTCCAGATCCGAACCATAAAACATGTTCAGGGCATCGGTTGGGCTACAAACCATCGGTTCTCCTCGACGATTAAGCGACGTGTTGAGTAACACCGCATTGCCATTTAGTTTTTCTATTTCTTCTAACAATGAATAATATCTTGGATTAGTTTTTCTCGTGACTATTTGTGCTCGCGCTGTTCCATCTTCATGCACGACTTCGGGAATACGATTCTTCCAGTTTTCCGCAACATCAAACGTAAACGTCATATACGGACTCGGATGATCAGTTTGCAAAATTTCTGGTGCAATTCTATCTAACATACTTGGGCAAAATGGACGCCAACGTTCACGATATTTGATCTGTGCATTAATTCTATCAGCGACACCTGAATGATCGGGACTACCCAGAATACTACGATTACCCAATGCTCTTGGTCCGAATTCCATCCTCCCCTGAAACCAGGAAACAGGATTACCATCATTTAGTATTTCCGCTGTCTGTTGTGTGACATTTTCTAAACGTTGAAATTTCACTTCCTCCGGATAATCTTCACAAGCTTTAATACATTCATCGGTGGTATAAGAAGGCCCAAGGTAAACATGTTCCATTTTTTCAACCGGAACACCTGCTTTTTCTGAAGCATAACTAGCCGCACCAATAGCCGTGCCAGCATCACTTGCCGCGGGTTGCACAAAGAGTTCTTTGACACCAGGCATCGCAATAATGCGTTGATTTAGTTTGACATTAAGCGCAACACCACCCGCAAAACAAACTTTTCCCGTCTCTTTAATTATGTCACCAAGATAATAATCGATTAGATGTAATGCGGTTTTTTCTAATAAGTTTTGAATGCTTGCAGCATAATCGATATAGGGATCATCAATTTCATCCCCATCGCGCATTGGGCCTAACCAGTCGATAAGTTTTGGGCTGAAAAAATAACCTTTGCCTTTTTTCTTAAATCTACGTAACCCAAGTGTATTAACAAGTTTAGTATTAACTTTGAAGTCACCATTTTGAAATTTAATTAACCGTGAAAAGTCAAAACGATTTGGATCACCGTAGGGTGCCATTCCCATTACTTTGAATTCACCATCTAACATTTCAAAACCGAGAAATTCTGTTAATGCACCATACATCCCACCAAGGGAATCCGGATCATAAAACTCTTTAATTTTATGGATTTGTCCATTTTCACCATAACCAAAAAAGGTTGTGGCATATTCGCCCTTTCCATCAATTCCGATGATTGCTGTTTTTTCTTTAAAGCCGCTCAAATGGTATGCGCTACTTGCATGAGCAAGATGGTGTTCGACAGGTTCGAAAGAAACACGCTTAGAATCGATACCAAGATCGTCGAGTAATTTCATCACACTTTGATGATTTCGCCAGTAACGGCGGTTACCACTAAGCAGTGCGGTTAAAGCGCGATCTGGAGCATACCAATATCGCTTTGCATAATGCCATCTCGCCGGTGATTTAAGACTAATTTGTGCATAGGGAAAAGCAACTATATCAATTTGATCAGGCCGAATATTTGCTTCTTGCAAACAAAATTTTGTAGCTTCATAAGCCATTTTCCCCTTGGCATGTTTGTCACGCAGGAAACGTTCTTCTTCAGCAGCAGCGACTAATTCTCCATCGATATAGATTGCTGCAGATGCATCGTGATTTACTGCGCCTGAGAGGCCTAATATGATCATTTTATAATTCTTTTGTTATTTCAATTCTATCGCTTGTTATAAATAAATTACTTGCGTTTCGCATCTACTTTTTTCTTAATGGAACACAATAGTTTTTTTGATTCAGATGACAGCTTTTTCTCGCCAGTATAAGACTTAAAAAATTTCAGATGCATTTTATTCGACCAGCTTTCTGAGTGTCTATGTAGAGTGAAAAGATCTCGGAATACCGCATCTTTTTTAAACAAACACCATTTGAGTTTTTCCAGATCTATCAGCTTCACATCCCAGGAATCATTAACAGGTTTTACAAAAATATGTTTCAAATACAAACAATTGTGTTGATAGTGAAATTGGTGGATTTTCTTCAATGCATCAGTAACTTTATTGATCAAATCTACTTTATGTTCTTCTGTAGTGATCAAATCACCATTCACCAAAAAGCGCTCTGAATCAAGTGGAATATAATCCGTTAATTCTTTTGTAATTAAAATCGCTTGATCATTACCATCAACTTTTCTCTTGGCAAAATAAACAAGATCAAGAATCGGCAACCCCTTCTTTTGTAAACGTAAAATATTCCTGAATTCTCTCTCAAATGTCTGTACACCACTTATAGGATGTAAAAAAGATTTTGTACTATGGTTCTCCTGGCGTTTTATAAAAACACCCTCCGCTCCGCGTGGCGTATCCAAATCAAATTTTACAACACCACTCCATCCACCACGTCGCTGATTAGGTTCTTCAAACCAGTCTGTTTTTAAATTCCAAATTGCATCGAAACAATCCAGATTATTATTAGAAAATATTTTCTGCCAGTCATCGCACCAGTATTCTTTTATCATGCTCTGACACTACCTTTCAGGTAAAACTTTATAGACAGTAGCTTTATCACCGCGACTGTTTCCAAGATTAAAAATAGGATCCAGATTCATAGTTTTTAAGCTAGATCTTCGTTCTTCGTCATTATATTTTTCAATCAGTATTAGATAAGCATATCTTTGGTACAAATCAATATTTTTATCTCGGATCAATTTTACTGAGGAAGTTTGGTTGTTATAATAATATTCAATCGCCCTGTCATCAGTCAGGGCCATCATACTACCCGTTAAATTTTCGCTCGCCCATACTGCAGTGTCCTTAATGTAAGACTTGGAATTTGTTTGTGTAACTCCATCAATAAGATTAATTAATAACAATGCAGCAATAACGAGTTGCCATTTTTTATTTCTGGATTCCCATATCTGCTGAATAAATGTCGTTAGTCTTGGTAGCATCAATAACAAAATCCCAATTGATACGATAATGGCATGCCTTTGCGAAACAAAATATCTATGAAACAAAACCGTCAAAAGAAGAAGTATATTTAGTCCAATAAAGTATAAAAGTAGTGATCTATATTTATTGGGTGCTATTTTTTGTTGCTGCATCCATGACACTAGATAAACTCCTAAATAACTTATCGACATTCCTTTGATCAGTTTATAAACCATCATCATTATTAAACCTGAAACAAGTACTAGCACACTGTAGTCAGCCGAGTATTTATTCAAAATTTGAGTTTCAATAATTGAGACTTTGTTTTCAAACAATGCTAAAAATCTTTTCCCCTCTCCTGTATTAGTATAAGAATTATAAATATCCACAGTGTCAACCAACGTTGTCACCAATGCTGTTCCTATAAGCAAAGTAGATATCAACGTGAGAGAAAAAATAAATTTGTAGTTTGGTCTAAAGCCTCGCTCGGGCATATATTTTGACGATGAAATAACCAGTAAATAAACGGGTAGACCAAGAAAAATTACCAGGCCATCTAAGCGGAATAAAATTGAAATGAGTATTGTGAATTGCCAATAAATAAAATTCTTCAGGGAAGATTTTTCAATAAACTCTATAAAACGAAACAGTGCCCAACAACAAAACGCCCAATAACCAATATCGCGGATAATGTAATGTCGGTATTCATTTAGGGTAAAAAAACAAAGTATAAGTAATACAGCTACGAACAACTGTCGATCATCAACCAGTAATTTCTTACTAAGTTGAACTAATACATCTGTTAATAAAACAAACAGAAACGTGTTCAGTATGTATGCGCTGACTTCAAGCGTAAATCCACTTAGCTGATGAATAAAGGCAACAATAACTGAGAAAAAAGGCCAGGGATAGATCTCTGCCGATGCTGAAAAACCTCCCTTAAGGTAAGCCTGTGCTGCCTGCATATATAAGATGCCATCGTTGTTGATTAGATCATCAAAATAATAAGCAATTACAGAAAGTATTAAACTAAATAGAGCAGTGAAAATTCGAATTTTATGTATACGACTAACCATTCCTGATGGTAAAAACTCCTGATTTGTATTTTTGAGCTACGTTCCCAAGACAAGCTAATTAAGCTCTACAACGATTAAGTAATCTGTCGAAGTCTGACGCTCCATCTGGAATAGTATACAATAATCGCTCATGAGCAGTCCCGAAATAACCCACGTTGCCGCCGTCGATCTGGGTTCCAACAGTTTCCACATGATCGTAATGCAGCTATCAGATGGCAGGCTGCAATTGGTCGATAAAATCAAAGAAAGCATTCGACTCGCAACGGGACTTGATAGCAAAAATCGTTTATCTGAAGATGCTATGGATCGCGCATTAGACTGTTTATCACGATTTGGCCAACGTTTGCGTGATATGCCGAAAGGCAGTGTGCGCATTGTCGGAACAAATACGCTACGTAAAGCCAAGAACAGTACCGAATTTTTGATCCGCGCCGAACAAGCAATAGGTCACCCAATAGATATTATTTCTGGGCGGGAAGAAGCACGCCTGATTTATCTTGGCGTATCACACAGCCTCGAAGATGATAATAACCGCCGTTTAGTGATGGATATAGGCGGTGGTAGTACCGAATTTATACTTGGTCATCATTTCAAACCAAAAAAAACCGAAAGTCTACACATGGGCTGTGTGGTTTTTAGCGATCAATTCTTCAAAAAAGGAAAAATTGACGCCGGCTCAATAGCAAAAGCCGAGCTTGCTGCTTTAATGGAACTTGAAGTAATTGAAAAACCCTACTTGAAAATGGGCTGGGAGACAGCAATTGGTGCCTCCGGAACAATTCTCGCCATTCATAATGTTATCTCTGCACAAGGCTGGAGCGAAAATGGCATCACAAAACAAGCACTTAAAAAATTATCGGGCTATTTGATCGATGTGGGACACATCAACAACATTTCATTACAAGGATTAACCTCAGATCGTGTCAGCATTTTTCCCGGTGGCGTCGCTATTCTTTCCGCTGCCTTTCAATCATTGAAAATTGATCGCATGTTTGTATCCGATGGCGCACTTAGAGAAGGAGCAATTTATGACTTACTCGGACGAATCCGAAAAGAAGACGTGCGTGAAGGCACCGTAGAAACGCTGGAACAACATTACAGAATCAACCTTGAACAAGCTAATCGGGTCGAAAAAAGTGCGCTTGATTTTTTCAAGCAGTCAAAAAAAAGCTGGAAACTGCGCGACTACGAGCAGCAATTACACTGGGCAACAAGACTGCATGAAATTGGTATTTCGATCTCATATAGCCTTTACCATAAGCATGGCTATTATTTGCTTTGTAACTTGGACATGCCCGGCTTTTCGCGACTCGATCAACAACTACTGGCGACTATTGTAAGAGGGCATCGACGTAAATTTCCTCAAACAGAAATTTCTCAGTTACCCAAGCCACATCAAACTACCGCTGAGCGACTTTGCGTACTACTCAGACTATCCGTCGTATTACACAGGGGTCAATCTGACATAGATCTACCGAAGATAAAATTAATACTAGAAAAAAATAATATAAAACTGACTTTTCCTGAAGGTTGGCTTGATGAACACCCTTTAACAGAGGCAGATCTAAAACAAGAATCTGGTTATCTAAGCATTGCCGGCTATCGACTCAAATACGAATAATAAAATTTCACCCGCTAGTCACCCAATGCTTCAAGCAATATTTCCTGTGCAGATTTTGGCTCAAGTTTTTTAGGGACGATCCTTTCGTAACTTCCATCCGCTTGTAAAGCCCAGGCCTGAGTATTATCGGATAAATACAACATTAAACCCTGTTTCAAAACCCGTTGATGTAATTTTTGATCAACAATCGGAAAGCACGTTTCAACTCGACGGAAAAAATTTCGTTCCATCCAATCTGCACTAGAACAATATAAATGACTATCACCATCATTCAGGAAATAGTAAATACGTTGATGCTCAAGAAACCGTCCAATAATTGATCGTACAGAAATATTCTCTGACACGCCCTCCACACCAGGTTTAAGCAAACAAACACCTCTTATGATGAGCTGAATTTTTACACCCGCCTGTGATGCTGTATACAGCATCCGAATAATCTCCCGATCTGTTAATGCATTCATCTTCGCAATTATTTTTGCTGGTCGTCCGGCTTGTGCATGTGAAATTTCTTGTGTGATGTACTTCAACATTGATTTATGCAATGTGAAAGGTGACTGTAGCAGTTTTTTTAATTTGCCGGGTTTACCGGGCGCAGTGAGCTGATGGAAGATTTTATGTGCGTCTTCTGCAAAATCAGGATCGCAAGTAAAAAGCCCGTAATCGGTATATACACGAGCCGTACTCGCATGATAGTTTCCCGTCCCTAAATGTACATAGCGTCTTAAACTTCGTCCTTCTCTTCGCACAACTAATAACATTTTTGCATGGGTTTTATGACCAACAACACCGTACACAACATGCGCGCCGGCTTCTTGCAGTTTATTAGCCAGTTCAATATTTGCTTCTTCATCAAAACGTGCGCGTAGTTCTATAACAACCGTAACTTCCTTACCCGCTCGCGCCGCTTCGACCAATGCATTAACAACCGCGGATTCTGCACCGGTTCTGTATAAAGTCTGTTTAATAGAAAGAACGTTTGGATCCGATGCCGCCTGACGAATAAACTCCAACACAGGCGCAAATGACTCAAAGGGATGATTAAGTAAAATATCACCTTGCTGAATTGCTTCAAAGTTGTCCGTCCCAAGCGTCAATTTTTTTGGAATGCCCGGTATAAATCCAGCATATTTCAACGTTGGAATATCAACCAGATCATAAAGATGCATCAAGCGTTTTAAATTAACTGGGCCATTAACCTGATAAAGATCCTCGGTGGTCAATTTAAATTGATCTAATAAAAACTGTGCAATTTCCTGTGGACAATTATCAGCCACTTCCAGGCGCATTGCCTCAGAAAATCGCCTGGACGGTAACTGACCTTCTAACGCCCGAAGTAAATCATCAACCTCTTCATCATCAACAAAAAGATCGCCATTTCGAGTTACGCGGAATTGATAACACCCCTTTACTTGCATCCCTGGAAAAAGATCAGAAACATGTTCGTGAATAATTGACGAGAGAAAAACAAAATCATAGGGACGACCACTGACTTCTTCAGGAATTTGCAATAAACGGGGTAGTGATCGAGGCGCTTGTACAATCGCTATTCCACTATTTCGCCCAAATGCATCTTTACCTTCCAACGAAACGATAAAATTTAAACTTTTATTTAATATACGAGGAAATGGATGCGCTGGATCAAGACCAATTGGGCTCACAACAGGCAGCACATCGTGGGTAAAGTAACGTCGAACCCAAGTTGCTGTTTTTTCATCCCAATCATCTCGTCGCAAAAAATGGACCCCTGCATCTTCAAGATCAGGGATTAAATGATTATTGAGGATATTATATTGATCTTCGATCAATTGATGAGCCGACTCACTCACTCGTTTTAATTGATCAATCGGACTAAGATTATCTGGTCCTGTTTGCACAGAGGCAAAAGCCACTTGATGTTTTAAACCGGCAATCCGAATCTCAAAAAATTCGTCCAGATTAGCACTTGTGATCGTCATAAATTGCAAACGTTCCAGTAAAGGCACTTCCTGGTCTTCGGCCATTGCTAAAACTCGACGATTAAATGCTAAAAGACTGAGTTCGCGGTTGTTATATAAATCTGGATTTTTTAAATTAATCGTATTCATGATCTTAAGTATATTGCATATTTATTACGATGTTATGATCTATATCTATAAACAATTTAGTTAAGGATTTGCACGAAAACGTTATGGCAAGACTAAAAAAAGCAAAGATGGCTGACTTAGCAGACAGGCATGTTTTATACCAACAATCCGTCCAATGCGTCGAAGCAGAGATCGATTTTGTTGATCAAATGTATTCCGAATTACGTGGAAAATCCGCAACAATATTACGCGAAGATTTTTGCGGAACAGGCAACACTGCATGTGAATGGGTACGACGCCGAAAAGAAAACTGTGCCTACGGAATTGATCTTGATCGTGAAGTGCTCGATTGGGGTAGAAAAAATAATGTCGGTAAATTACGCGGTAACGCTAAAAATCGTATCGAATTAATCGAAGAAGATGTACTAAAAGTCAAAACAGATCCTGTCGACATTGTCCTTGCGATGAATTTTAGTTATTGGCTTTTCATGGATCGAAAAACCATGAAGCAATATTTCACCAGTGTTCGAAATTCTCTGGTAGAAGACGGTATCTTTTTTCTCGATGCCTTCGGCGGTTACGAAGCACCAAAAGTGTTGCGCGAACGAACTGATCATGAAGATTTTACCTACATCTGGCATCAAGCTGAATTTAATCCTGTTAATCATAAAATGACGTGTTACTTACATTTTAAATTTCCAGATGGATCAAAACTCAACAAAGCGTTCACATATACTTGGCGATTATGGTCTTTGCCAGAAATTCGCGAACTTCTTGAAGAAGCGGGCTTTGCTAAAACAACGATCCACATGCAAGGCTATGATGAAGAAACAGGTGAGGGCAGCGGTGAGTTTATCCCGACAGAAGTGGGTGAACCTGAGGCCGGTTGGCTGTGTTATATCGTTGCGGAAAAATAGTCATTAAGTAAATTTATAGTCATTCCAGTACGGATTTAATTTTTTCTGATTTAAAGTCTGTTCAAAGCAAAATTGTTTAAAAATAACCCAGAACAAATGTTCAGGGTTATTTTGCAAACAACTTTATAAAATGAAACTTTAAAAGCAATTATAACCTGCCTGGCCACCCTGATTCATCTTTCGCATGAAAGTCATACTTTTTCTAAAAAAAGACAAATCTTTTAACTCACAACAAAGACATTGACTTAATTAGCTAATCAGCTTCAATATCTACTCACCCAAAGAACTCTTATCTGCCTTAGCACCATTATCTATAGTAGCTACTTCAAGATCTGGATCCACAGCTACTTCAAGACCTGGATCCACTTCCACCAGCACATCTTGAGCAGGCGTTCCTTCAGTACTATGACCCACGGCAACGACTGCATCTTCACCAGACGCTCCGAAATCACTGTGGCTACCAGGATTCATATCTAAAGAAGAAAGTCGATGAACGATCTTTTCAGTTACTTTTTGAATCTCCTCAAAGAGCTTCATCATATCTTCCGTAGAAATACTTGTTTGATTTCCCAGGATTGATTCAACCTGTGAACTCGCTCCTGCAGGATCGTTAATAACTTCCTGTAAACTTGCACTCAAGTTTTGTGGTTGCGGCATAGAATGTTCTTGTGAATTTGAACTCGCGTTCAAGTTAGAACTAGACGATGGATAATTGTTACTCGTCATTGTGAATTGACCGTGTCCGGATATTGCCGTCATGTTGACCTCCTAGTTGTCAAAAATTAATATCCCAAAAGTGTTGCTTCCCGAGTATCTGAGCCTCATGCTCATGGTCGGCTAATTTATCGATTCTTTATTCTCTCCACAATAATCCTTTGGTATATCGTTTCTCGGTAAAGGTAGTAGTCCTTAAGTATGAGTTGCTAAAAGAGAAATCAAAAAAATAGTTGTCATCAAACGGTAATATTTCTGTCACAAACTTACTACCTCCCAAAACCATACTGTCGTTGATTCAGTAATAGTCATCCAGAGGTAGATAATAATGTTTTTCAAAAGAAATTTATTTAAAACTAGTGCAATTACCGCTGCATTTTTGATCTCAATTTCAATCTCTTTGGCCTCCCACGCGGAAGTAGATCCTGAACTTCTGGATTACAAAAAAGCGAGTGGAGTATCGGGCAATGTTTCAAGTGTCGGTTCTGATACGCTTGCAAACTTGATGACGCTCTGGGGTGAAGAATTCAAACGTTTATACCCTAACGTAAATATCCAAATTCAGGCAGCCGGTTCTTCAACAGCGCCCCCCGCACTGACAGAAGGCACTTCAAACTTCGGCCCAATGAGCCGTAAGATGAAAGACAAAGAAGCCGCCGCATTTGAATCTAGACATGGCTACAAGGCGACCGCCATTCCTGTCGCAATTGATGCACTGGCAGTTTATGTCAATAAAGATAACCCCATTCAAGGTTTAACCATTCCGCAAGTTGATGCAATCTTTTCTGCAACACGTAAATGTAAACATGATGCTGACATCTCAACCTGGGGTGATATAGGCTTAACCGGTGAATGGACAAACCGTCCTATCCAGCTTTATGGACGAAACTCAGTTTCAGGAACCTATGGTTATTTTAAAAAGAAAGCACTTTGCAAAGGTGACTATAAAGATTCTGTAAATGAGCAACCAGGTTCTGCTTCTGTTGTTCAAGGGATCACAAAATCCGTCAACGGTGTTGGTTACTCAGGTATCGGCTATAAAACATCCGGCGTACGTGCAGTTCCTTTAACGAAAAAACCCGGTGAAGCGTTTATCGATGCGACACCAGAGAATGCGGTAAGTGGTAAATATCCATTGGGTCGTTTTCTGTACGTTTATGTAAACAAACACCCCAACAAACCGCTTTCACCATTGGAGCTTGAATTTGTCAAAATGGTGCTGTCTAAAGTAGGTCAGGAAGTTGTGATCAAAGATGGTTATATTCCTCTACCGGCGACAGTGGCAGAAAAAGCACTGTCTGAATTAAGTCAGTAAGATTAGATTTAAATAGTAAATATTTATGACTGAAACTTCCACCGATCATATTTTACCTGAACGTAATGACCGCTCGACGCTGAGACGGCAACGCATGCGAGATCTCAAAGACCGCTTGTTCAGGTACGCAATGGGTTTCGGTGGTATCAGTGTCATTATCGCCATTCTTCTGATCTTCTTTTACCTGTTCTATGTTGTCGTTCCTTTATTTAAAGGTGCAGAAATAGAAGCAAGCTCTCAGCTCAGTGCATCGGAACTTCTCGGTAATACACCCGAACTGATCGCCATCGAAGAATATGCTGAAATTGGTTTAAGTATTGATCTTCAAGGAATGGCTACATTTTTCACTTTAAAAGACGGTACTGTTCTTGATCAAAAAGAACTTTTAACTCAGGAAAAAACGAGCCAAAAAATCACCTCCGTCAGCAAAGGTGATCCCTCTCAAGCTATCTTCGCGCTGGGGCTAGAAGATGGTTCTATGCTGCTTACAAAACATGTCTACCAGATCAGTTTTCCCAACGATGTTCGTAAGATATCTCCACGCTTAGAATTTCCTTTAGGCGAAGATCCTGTAAAGCTCGATGAAAATGGTCGTTCTATCGTCAAGTTATCGGTACAAAGTAGTGAGGACCAAACCACCGTTGCAACTGTCACTTCAGATGATCGATTGCTACTGACACGCTTTACCGCCGAAGAATCTATGCTCGGAGATAATGTTGAAATCGAAAAACAACAAACCGAAATTGATCTGCCCGGAGAAACCATAAAGTGGCTAAGGTTGGATGTAGATCAAGATGAATTATATGTCATCACCGATCAAAACGATCTGATCTATTTTTCTCTCTCAGAATTCAATGAACCGGTTTTAATTGATCGAGTGGGTATTGTTGGCGAAGGTGAAACTGTCACCGCAATCGAATTTCTTGTCGGTGGTATTTCAATCCTAATCGGTGATTCTAACGGAAAAATAAGTCAATGGTTCCCCGTCAGAGATGACAATAACAAATATAAAATAAACAAAGTTCGTGACTTCAAATTAAGTAACAAACCGATCACAATAATTGCTCCAGAACATGCTCGAAAAGGTTTTGCGGCAGCAGACGATAGTGGAAACATCGGACTATTTCACACCACAGCCCACCGCAAACTGTTAGTCGAATCAATTTCTGATCACAACATTCGCCTGCTTACCGTCTCCCCCAGAGCCAATACAATACTTGCAACGACAACCAATGGTGATATGCACGTCATCCAAATCGACAACGAACACCCTGAAGTTTCATGGAATTCACTTTGGGGTAAAGTCTGGTATGAAAGTAGACAACAAGCCGAATATATCTGGCAGTCTTCTTCGGCAAGCAATGACTTTGAACCAAAATTTAGCTTAACGCCACTGACCTTCGGTACTTTAAAAGCGGCTTTTTACGCGATGTTATTTGCTGTTCCTCTGGCTATTTTTGGAGCGATCTTTACCGCGTACTTTATGACCCCAAAAATGCGCAATGTGGTTAAACCCAGCATCGAGATCATGGAAGCATTGCCCACTGTTATTCTAGGTTTTCTTGCCGGTTTATGGCTAGCACCTCTGGTAGAAAAAAATCTTCCCGGTGTGTTTTTGATCTTCCTCTTAGTCCCATCTTCCATTTTATTATCAGCATTTCTCTGGTCAAAATTACCCACACGTATTCGCCACAATATTCCCGATGGCTGGGAAGCGGCTTTATTAATACCCGTTGTGATTATTTCCGGCGTCATTGCGATAAGCTTAAGCCACCCTGTTGAAGCTACCTTTTTCAACAACGATATGCCTACCTGGGTTTCTAACAAACTTGGGCTGGATTTTGATCAACGAAATTCTTTAGTTGTCGGAATCGCCATGGGGTTTGCGGTCATTCCAACTATTTTTTCTATCAGTGAAGACGCCATTTTCAGTGTTCCCAAACATCTAACCGTCGGTTCTTTAGCCTTAGGCGCGACTCGCTGGCAGACATTAATTCGTGTGGTTTTACTAACCGCCAGCCCCGGTATTTTCTCCGCATTAATGATCGGCCTTGGTCGTGCGGTCGGCGAGACGATGATCGTGCTGATGGCAACCGGCAATACACCGATTATGGACGTAAATATATTCCAGGGTTTTCGCGCATTGTCAGCCAATATTGCCGTGGAAATGCCCGAATCAGAAGTCGACAGCACGCACTACCGGATCTTATTCCTTGCAGCGCTAGTCTTGTTTCTAGCCACATTTATGTTTAACACCATCGCTGAGCTCGTTCGTCAGCGACTCAGAGAAAAATACAGTAGCCTTTAGATATGAAATCATCATTCTCATCAATAACTGACTGGGTAAAAGGCGGAACGCCCTGGATCTGGCTAACGGCTGGCGCAGTGAGCATTTCACTGGTGATGGTTGCCGGCCTTTTGCTGCTGATTGCTGCAAGAGGACTTGGTCAGTTTTGGCCGGGCGAAATCATCTCGTTTGAATACCAGGATAGAAACGAAAGTATCAATATTATTGGTGAAGTTGTTGAGCACGAAACAGTACAAGCTGTTCGCTTACGTGATCAAGGTGTTGAAATTCCCGAAGGCACTGATCTGGTTGATCGCTACCTGATAAAAAGTGGAAATCGCGATCAAGGCAGTCTTGATTTTCAGTGGATTCTTGATCCCGGAATAACCCAACAAACTATTCCACAAGAAGTTATTGTTATCGAGCGTGAAGAGTGGGGGAATTTTTATGGTTATCTCGATTCTTTTTCAGGAAATACTATTTCAGACGATCAATCATCTAACCAAAATTCTAAACAAGAAAATATCTGGGAATCGGTTCAAGCCAGTATTGAGTATAAACAACAAATTTCCGAACAGATCAAACACATTGAGAAAGATCTCATCGGCAGTATCAACTATAAAGTTGAAAACTTACGACTCGATAAACGCCGCCTTGAGCTTGATCAAATCAAAGATAAAAAATCCTACGAATTGCTTGATCAAAAACGCGCTGAGTTAGATGAAGAATATAAAGTCTTTCAAGATCAACTGGTCGATCTATACACAGAAATTAATCGCGACAGTATTCAAGTATCCACAAGTGATGGAAAAAAAGTCGAAATACCGATCTCGAAAGTTCGTCGAATTTACAAGCCCAACAAGATGAATACATTCGAAAAAATAACCTTCTACTTTACGAAAATAGGCGAGTTTATTTTTGATGATCCAAGAGAAGCCAATACCGAAGGTGGTATTTTTCCCGCTATTTTCGGCACCGTCTTAATGGTCATGATTATGGCCGTGCTAGTCACACCTTTCGGTGTAATCGCGGCGATCTATTTGCATGAATATGCTAACAAAGGTCCGCTCACACGTGTTATTCGTATCGCGGTCAATAATCTGGCCGGCGTACCATCGGTTGTTTATGGCGTGTTTGGACTCGGATTTTTCGTCTATTTCCTCGGTGGAAATATTGATCAATTATTTTTTCCTGAAGCACTACCGTCACCCACTTTCGGCACCCCTGGTTTAATGTGGTCGTCTTTAACATTAGCTATTCTCACTGTACCGGTTGTTATCGTCGCAACCGAAGAAGGTTTGTCGCGAATACCAAGATCCATTCGGGAAGGCAGCCTCGCATTGGGTGCAACGAAAGCTGAAACCTTATGGCGAACCGTGTTACCGATGGCGACACCTGCAATGATGACTGGTTTAATATTAGCTGTCGCGCGAGCAGCTGGAGAAGTGGCTCCACTGATGATGGTCGGAGTTGTAAAACTTGCGCCATCTTTAGCCCTGGATGGAAACTCTCCTTTCTTACATTTAGATCGCAAATTTATGCATCTGGGTTTTCATATCTACGATGTTGGTTTTCAAAGCCCTAATGTTGAAGCTGCCAGACCACTCGTTTATGCAACCGCACTTGCGCTGGTTGTTTTGATCATCACATTAAATTTTGCGGCAATTAAAATCCGCAACCACTTACGAGAAAAATATATTTCTGCTGCACAATAACAAATACGTAAAAAACTATGCAAAATCAAAACAAACCTTTAACCCATACCGTCGACGTTTCATCACTGAGATCAAAAAATGAAACAATATCTATTGAGCAAGAAAAAGAATGTCTGCGTGTAGAAAAGCTTAGTTTGTACTACGGCGAAAAACTTGCACTAAAAGATATAGACCTGATGATCCCGGAAAAGAAAGTCACGGCTTTTATCGGCCCAAGTGGTTGTGGAAAATCGACATTACTACGCTGCTTTAATCGGATGAATGATTTGATCGATAGCGCCAGAATAGAAGGAGAAATATTACTCCACAATGACAATATCTATGACAAGGGAGTTAATGTTGCTGAACTACGCAGACGGGTGGGAATGGTGTTTCAGAAACCAAATCCTTTTCCGAAGTCTATATATGAAAATGTTGCTTATGGCTTAAGGTTGCAAGGTGTAAGAAGCCGTCGCGAGCTCGATCAAGTCGTTGAACGATCACTAAAATCTGCCGCACTTTGGGATGAGGTTAAAGACCGATTAGATGATAACGCACTTGGTCTGTCTGGTGGTCAGCAACAGCGACTGGTTATCGCCAGAGCGATTGCCATAGAACCGGAAGTGCTTCTGCTCGATGAACCTGCTTCTGCTCTCGATCCCATATCGACGTTGAAAATTGAAGAACTAATCTATCAATTAAAAGATGAATACACCATTGTCATTGTCACACACAACATGCAGCAGGCTGCGCGTGTTTCAGACTACACTGCTTTTATGTATCTGGGTAATGTGGTCGAATTTGGTGACACCAGCAGTATTTTTACCAATCCAAAAGAGAAACAAACCGAAGATTACATAACCGGTCGTTACGGTTAAGAGGAACTCATTATGGCAACTCGATCACTACCTCAACATATCTCAAAACAATTTGATCAAGAACTTGAAGACCTAAGAGCACGTGTCATGAGTATGGGTGGCCTTGTTGAAGATCAATTAAACAAATCACTTGATGCTTTAGATCGTCGAGACATCGAACTGGCCGAAGGCGTATCTGCCAGTGATTATCTGGTTAATTCGATGGAAGTAGACATCGATGAAGAATGCACACAAGTATTGGCAAGGCGTCAACCAGCAGCAGGTGATCTTCGTCTCGTTCTCGCAGTGATCAAAACTATTTCTGATCTTGAACGTATCGGCGATGAGATAGAAAAAATCGGCAAGATGGTTATCCACATGAATGAGCAGGAAAGTCCTAAATCTTATTACGTCAGCATACTTTCTATGGGTAAAAATGTGCAAAAAATGCTGCATGACGCACTCGATGTTTTTGCTCGAATGGATTCACAAAAAGCTGTAGAAGTAGCCTCTCAAGATAAAAAAATAGATGAAGAGTATGGTGCTATATTGCGACAATTGATCACCTATATGATGGAAGATCCACGCAGTATCACCCACGTACTTGATGCGGTTTGGGCGGTCAGAGCGTTAGAGCGAATCGGCGATCACGCCCACAATATTTGCGAAAATGTGATCTATCTTGTTGAAGGAAAAGATGTGCGACATACAAGCATAGAGAATATGCGCAAAGAAATTTCTCAAAACTAGCCAATCGGTAATGAAATCGCCATGTCTCTGTCATACTATTTCTGTCATAATCCGCCCAATTGGATTCAAAACGGAGTGAATTGTGGCTAGTAGTTATCTCAGCGGAATCTTTGGTGGTTCCCCAGTAAAACCTCTTCAGCAACATATGGAGAAAGTCCATGCTTGTGTTGAAGAACTCGTCCCCTATGTTGAAGCGGCACTTGCAAAAGATCTCATAGCCCTCGAAGAACAATATGAAACCATCGCAACATTAGAACGAGAAGCCGATGATTTAAAAAATGAGCTGCGCGTACATATGCCTAATCGTATGTTTATGCCAGTCTCTCGATCAGATTTACTCAACATCTTACAAATTCAAGACAAAATTGCAGGTAAAGCCAAAGATATTGCAGGTTTGATGCTTGGCCGCCAAATGCAAATTCCTGATGCCATAGCCGATGACTTTTTATTATTTGTAAAACGTAATATTGATTGCTGCACACAAGCGTGTACGGCGATAAACGAATTAGATGAATTAGTCGGAACAGGGTTTGTTCAAGGCGTCATCAATGTCGTCGAAGATATGCTGAATGAAATTGATGATATTGAACATGAAACCGATATCATGCAGATCAAAATTCGAGCAAAACTTTATGAAATAGAAAAAAACCTCAATCCAGTTGATGTGATTTTCCTGTACAAAATAATCGATCTAACTGGAGACATTGCTGACGGGGCGGAACGTGTTGGAAACCGCCTCCAACTAATGCTCGGACAATAATAAGAATAAGGAGAACATAATGGAACATGCAACGATCTTATTGATCTTAGCAGGAGTCTTCGGCCTTTTCATGGCGTGGGGAATTGGTGCAAACGATGTTGCGAATGCAATGGCGACCTCGGTTGGTTCAGGCGCACTCACGATCAAAAAAGCGATTATTATCGCTGCAATTTTCGAATTTGCCGGCGCTTTTCTTGCAGGAGGACAGGTCACTCGTACTATCCGCAAAGGCATCATTGATGCCGATTTATTAGCAGGCAACCCCGAACTGCTCGTCTACGGAATGCTAGCTTCATTACTGGCCGCTGGCACCTGGTTATTAGTCGCTTCTCACCGAGGTTGGCCTGTTTCGACTACGCATTCCATCGTCGGCGCCCTCGTCGGTTTTGCCATGGTCGGAATTGGTTTAGATGCCGTTCAATGGAGCAAAGTTGGAAAAATAGCCGCTAGTTGGGTTGTCTCTCCGGTTCTCGCAGGGGCCATCGCATTCGGATTTTTTATGAGCGTTCAAAAGTTAGTATTAGGAACAGATAAGCCGTTCGAAAATGCCAAACGCTATGTCCCAGGATATATCTTCTTTGTTGGTTTTATTATTGCGCTTGTCACTCTATTGAAAGGCCTGAAACACGTTGGTTTCGATCTAACTTCTTTCGAGGCGGTATTCTTTTCAATCCTCTTTGGCATTTTCACTATGACAATTGGTACTTACTTTGTTCGTAGAATAAAAATTGATCCGGAAGCAGATCAAGATTTTCATTTTGCTAATGTAGAACGCGTATTTGCGGTTTTAATGATCTTTACCGCTTGCGCTATGGCTTTTGCCCATGGTTCTAACGATGTGGCAAATGCCATCGGTCCTGTTGCAGCTGTTGTCAGTATCGTAAATAGTGGCGGTGAAATCGGCCAACGATCAAACTTGCCTGTGTGGGTTTTATTGCTCGGCGCATCAGGGATTGTTATTGGTCTTGCCATGCTCGGTAGAAAAGTCATTGCGACAGTGGGTAAAAATATTACAGAGTTGACCCCAAGCCGAGGCTTTTGTTGTGAACTTGCGGCAGCGACAACCGTTGTTATTGCCTCAGCAACCGGTATCCCAATATCAACAACTCATACACTTGTAGGAGCGGTATTGGGTGTTGGTATTGCAAGAGGAATTGGTGCGCTTGACCTTGCAGTGGTGAGGAATATTTTTCTTTCCTGGATTGTCACTTTACCTGTCGGTGGTTTCTTATCTGTGATCTTCTATTTTATTTTAAAAACGATCTTTAGCAGCTAGCGGTTGCTCATGCTTGCTGATCAAAATCTTTAGAAGTATTTTTTGCGATCATTTTTTCAGGAAAATCACAGCGGAAAACACTGCCTTTTCCTATAATGCTTTCAATATGTAAAGTTGCATTGTGACGTGCAAGAACATGTTTGACGATAGATAATCCTAAGCCACTTCCACCCAGATCACGGCCACGGCTCTGTTCAACTCGGTAAAAACGTTCCGTCAATCGTGGAATCGATTGTGGAGGGATTCCGACACCATTATCTGTGATTTCCATATGTGCGCCATGTTCATCACCGAACCAATTGAGACCAATGACGCCGCCCGAAGGCGTATATCTAACGGCATTAAATACCAGGTTTGAAAAGGCACTATAAATTTCCATCGAATTACCTTTTATCCATAAATCTGCCTGCACACTAATGTTGAAAAGGTGTTGTTTCTTTCCACTTAACGTAACGGCTTCTTGATGAATTTTTTTGATCATTTCTGGTACGACTACATCTTCAGGATCAGTCACTAATCTATCTTCTTCTAACCTGGATATAGTCAGTAGATCATTAATAACACTTTCCATTCGAATGCTTTGATCGTTCATGGTCGAAAATGACAACTCTAACTGATGTTTATCAAGCCTTTTATTCTGCACCAATGTCTCGAGGTAACCTCGTAATACAGTTAATGGAGTCCTTAACTCGTGCGATACATTAGCTACAAAATCCTTACGAACCTCGATCAATTTTTGTAAACGTGTGATATCTCTTGCAACAAATAAGCGTTGATTTTCGCCGTATGG
Source organism: Gammaproteobacteria bacterium (assembly GCA_045110495.1). Lineage (GTDB taxonomy): Bacteria > Pseudomonadota > Gammaproteobacteria > CAJXQU01 > CAJXQU01 > CAJXQU01. The sequence continues at coordinate 66,050 of JBGCGE010000006.1, read as the reverse complement.
AACGACTCTAATACTTAGAAAAACTTCAGAATCTAGAGGTGACTTTAAATCAATAGAACTTTGTTGTGTTCGTTTATTATCGCTTAAGAATCGTTCCAGTTCAGGTGAACGAATTAAATTTGTGATCCGTTGTCTTTGATCTTGCGGCCAATAGATATTAAGAAAACTTCCGGCCGCTTTATTGGCCCACTGAATTCCATCTGCTTCATCCAGAACCACGGTTGCATCGGGCAATGCAGAAGTTGCCTGATGGAATTGTTGAAGAAAGCCTGAGAGTTTCTTCTTACGTTTTTTATGCCTGAGTTGGAGCCGATCTATTTCAATACAGATATCTTCAAAATAGCCAGGAACGTCCGGTGCCTGGCTTTTATTCTTATTCTGTATCCAGTTGAAAAGTTGCGATAGTTTTTGTTGCTGCCAGATTAGACAGCCCAACGTTGCTAGAAAAAGGCATAAGAAAATATGATCAAAAATTAATCCGATAATTAAAGCTATCAACAAGATATAAAAAAATCGAAAATAATCTTTATTCATGAGTATCTAGTGAGGTGTATTATTTCTTTGAAAAACGATATCCGACGCTACGCACTGTTTGAATATAACCATCAAATCCGTGTTCTTCCAACAATTTACGCAAACGCCGAATATGAACATCTACCGTTCGCTCTTCTATATAGGTATTCAAACCCCAGACATTGTCGAGTATCTGGGTTCGAGTATAAACCCGTTCTGAATGTGAAATAAAAAAATGCAGTAACCGGAATTCAGTAGGACTTAGATCTAATATTTTCTCATTTATGCTGACCCTATGCGTTTCAAGATCTATCTTCAACGCATCCGCCTCAAGGATATCAACAGATCCGATTCCGCCATAACGACGAAGTACTGCTCTGATCCGAGCTAACAATTCTAGAGTAGAAAATGGCTTTGTTATGTAATCATCCGCACCGGTATCCAAGGCTTTAATTTTATCAACTTCTTCACCTTTTGCTGTGAGCATAATGATCGGAATATCTTTTGCCTCAGGATTACGTTTCAATCGTCGAGCCAAATCCACGCCACTTAAGCCTGGTAACATCCAGTCAAGCAGAATCAGATCTGGTTGTGAGTTTTGAATTAACCTCTGAGCTTCATCAACATTCCCAGCCTCTAACAAATCATATCCTTCCGTAGATAAAGCAAAAACAAGCATTTGCCGAATTGCCGGTTCATCATCAACTATGAGAATTTTCGAGTTCATTTTTTTAAGATACTTTATGAGATTAAAATTTGTAATGATTCTCTTAGCGTTTTTAAAGCCGCCTTTTTTCCAACACGACCAACTACGTTCCAGGGTCGCTTTTGTAAAACTTTTTTAACCAGAATTTCTTTCTGATCGAAACTAAGGCTTTCAATATTTTTCCCATTAGAAAAATTTGAGATCAAGCAGTTCCAAATTGAAACGGAACACTCCTCATAAATTCTTTCATTCTTTATAAAAGCATTTATATCATCGTAATCTAATTCATCTAATCGGAACTCTTTATTTTGATTTTGTTGCAAAAGAAAGATAACCAGCTCAGATTCCAAACTCGATAATGACTCTGATAGTTGATGTGGAAATTGTTTGGAAAATCGATGCCTTGCTTGTGTGAAAATTTCTTTTCCTGCAGTACTATTCGGTTTAAACACAACAGCTGAATGTTCACCGCTGCTAGCATTACGTTTAACACCGATTCGAATGTGAACATATTCTGATCTTTTCCAGAAAGATAATAATTCAGCCGTTGCTCCAAAAGAGGCAGCTAGATAGTCAAGATCCTTATTTGAAGAATGATTTTTGATCTCTTCTAATAACCAGGTTCCAAATCCTTTATGCTGCAATGTTGGATGCACCGCTATGCGAACAATACGTCCACCCGTGAGAAGCGGTGCCTGCTTTAACCCCATATGTGAAGCGAGCGTTTCTGGGATCAAATGTCCATGTGGACGGCGTTTACCTTTCGTTATTTCTGTTGCCAGTTTTTGATCAAATCCTCCCTCTCTCGCAAGCAATGCGGTGGCAATAACTTGTCCACTTTTTTGTATTACAAAAACGGATAAATTAGGTCCATCCATTAAATAACGTAAATCTGAAGGCCGTGTTTGATAATGTGCATTGATCAATAAACCAAATGTCTGACGTAAAAGATTTTCATCTTCCATTAACGCTTCTCGGTTAAGCAATTGAACTGAACAATCACTTACTCTAAAATTTTCGATAAGTTCTTTTTTTGCGGGAGCCGCATCAAGTAATAAAGAGTTAAAAACCAACTCTTCAAGCGGATCATTTTCTGCCCAACGAATAGGCGTTTTCATTTCGATCTCTTTCCAGTTTGGCGTTTTTTGATCTAACGTTTTTTTAAAACGAACCGCAAAGCCACGGCCTGTTCCTTCATAACCATGAATCGTTGTTGCAAAAACAATTCGTGAAAAACGTAATAGTAGTTTTTCCAGTATCGGCGCTGGAATCGCTGCAGCTTCATCAACCAATAAAAGAGTTGTTTTTTGATCGCTACGGAGCAATTCATCTGGTGAGTAAAATTTTAAAAGCGAATGAGAAGTTTTGATTTGGCCACGAGAACATTCTTTCTCTGACAATAATTTTTCTGCCTGATCAAAAAGAAGGTTCGTTGCATCTAAGCGGGGTGCAGTAACTATAATTTTTTCAAGATCATTTTTGATCAATTCAGCCGCTGCAATTCCCAAAGCAGTCGACTTACCGCGACCTCGATCTGAGGTAATCACCAGCGGTCTGTTTCGATGACCTTTCGCCACTTTTATGATTGCATCTACAGCACATTTTTGATCTTCTGTACGAAAAATTGGATCACATTTTTTTTTATCCATTATTCGTCGAACTTCATTTTCTTTTACTTCCTTAATATGACAGCTAATCTCTGGTGGAACTTGAGTCTGTTCAAAAATAATAGTGCTCGAATGATTTTGAATGACCTTAGAAAATCTGCATAAAAATCTACCTGTCATTTCTGATGGCTTAACTGGAAAAACACTGATCCGCTGATATTCGGGATCTAAAAAATCTTTCCATTTAACTAATGAAGGTGCAAGTAAAAATAGTATTCCACCACCACGTATCAAACCCGAGACCGCTGCAAAAGCATCAGGGTTAAATCCACTATGTGCATCAAATACGATGACGTCAGTTTCTTCTCCAAGAAACGTTTGGATCTTCGTTGGATCGATAACGTTTGCATGTTGTGGTGGTTTTTTTGAAACCCAGTGAATATTTTTTTCAATGAATAGATCAAGAATTTGATCAACGATATCACAGCACCAATATTCTTCACCGGTAATCACGAAACAACATCGGTGACAATTCGCATCTAATTTTAAAGTGAGGGCTTTTATCGAATCAATAACGTTTAACGAGAGGTTTGACTCTGCTGGACGATTATCTTCAGGGCTGCTGCCGTGCATCAACAATTATCAGATCTTCCACATTATTATGTTCACCTTACTAATTCTATCGTATCTCAAGTAGTTCTATCACGATCAAAAATAACTATATACACTTGGAAAATTTTTCTTATATGCGGTTAATGCCGCACTTTCAATTCAAAAAACGTTTTAAAGTTAACTTTAAAATAAAAAACCCGAAGATTTCTCATCGGGCTTTAAATTAAAACGTCTTTAATTTTAGATCAGAATGCCCACTGCGCACGTAAAGTAAAGGTATCAATATCGTCCGCATCACCCCCATCTAATTTTGTAACAGGTCCATCAGTAATGTCATAAATTCTTGAATAATCAGCCATAATTCGGAAATTGTAGTTTAAGTACCAATTAAGTGCGAAGGTGTATCGCTTACCGTCACCACCCAAAACATTACTGTCATTCAAGTCTAGCTGATCCAGCCGAGCAGCCAATTCCCAGGCTCCCCATGTACCATTATTCAAACTAAAATTGCTTTTAGGTTTTAGCCGTTTAAATTCTCCATCTTGTGGGTTATAACTGCGGTATTCACCGGTTAATGTGTAGCCAACATTGGCATACCATGCTGTGAAGTCATAATCTTGCGTCGCTTCTACGTCAGCTTTTGCATACTCCGCCTGGAATGAAAGTGGACCATGCATTGCTGCAAGTTCAAGTACCCCAACTTTAACTTCATCTAATCCAATAATGTCTGGAGTGTCCAATAATTTTAGATTTGATCCATTGGTTGTTTCATATGAAAAATCTCCTTTGCCTCCACCAGAGATTTTATTTGTCTGGTTAGAGACAGCACGGAGGCCATAGTTAGCGCCTAAATGCACCATATTACCGGCACTTTTATCCCAAATCGGATTCCAGGTACCACGAATTGCATATCCATAACCTTCGTCTACATCACCTGAACTTTCTGGTGCGAATTGATCACCATAATAACCCGCTTGTACATTCCAGTTATCTCCCTTCATTTTTGCATTTATTCCAAGTGCTCGATCAAAATATGGGGTGGTTAATGCGTATGTTAAACCACGCTCGGTAAACATAATGTCATTTGTGCTCTCTTGAACTTCCATGCTCATGGCATGTTTTTGCGCTCCAAAAGTAAAATCCCAGTCTTTCACTCCCGTGTAAACACCAAGTACATCTTTCATACTCACTTTATTACCGGCCAAGTCAGCCTCGATCATGTACTTCCAGTCTTTAGCAGCTTTGCCTTTAATGTACATACGCGCACGACGAATATCAGTGCCATCTGTTGCACCTCTAGTCAGATCTTGATCATTACTATGGCCCATTGCTTCAACGTGCAAACGACCACCTATGGCCATTGAATACTCATCGTCAGCGCTTGTTACCACTAAGCCTTTTTTACCAATATCTACCGTCGCCCGACTTTTTGCTTCCTCAGCTACTACTTTTTCTTCTTCAACAGCAGATTTTTCATTATTTGCCAGACTCTGCAATAGTGGAAGTGCCTCTTCCTCAGTTAATATCCCTTTTTCTACTAATGTTCTAATCAAGTCAGCCGTTGGATCAGCCATCGCATTTGTGCCATAACCGAATAAAACAGTGCTTATTATTGCCATCATGGCAGTGCGTTTTAATTTAATATTCATCAATCAATCTCATATAGTTATTTCGTAAACAGTAAATTCTCATCGGGTAGAATTCTGAAACCGTAATATTACAGTATGATGAAAAACAAACAATTTAAGACTACCTTGCAAATTAAGCATTTAGAAAGAACTGACACTACTATTTGTATCGTTGATAGAAGATAAAAAGGTAAACAATGTCACTAAAGATTTAGATCGTTATTTAGACAATATTAATGAGCAAGCAATATCAATTTTGAATGATTAATCGATTTAAATCACTGCGACATCATCGAAATTTAATCTAAGTTTTTAAAAGCATTCTGCGAATGGGTGCTACCTCTATAGCACGTTTTGTTTGAACTACAGAACAGTTATATTTTCATATTCAAGCTCATAGTAGTTTTATTCTTGATCCTCTCTGCGTGCAATCGAAAAAGTGAATTAAATCTTACAATTATCGACCTTTATTAGAGTGTACTTTCTGATGAGTCATGCAATAATGTTTTCTTTTTGAGCTTTAATTGAATTGAGTGAATCAAAACAAAAACTAACATTTGGCGACCTTCTAGTCATAATGCATAAAATTTTGTCAGGCGAGAAGTCGTATTATTTCCTGGCAGTTATTTATGGGATTGGAATTAGTCTACTTTCCTTAGCAACCCCGCTAACGGTACAAATGTTGGTCAACACCGTTGCTAATATTGGGCTTAGAACACCGCTCATTGTTCTATCTATTACTTTATTCACTTTACTCGTTTTTGCTTCTCTTCTCGTTGCGCTTCGTATCCACCTTATGGATATTTTTAGCCGAAGATTTTACTCCCGAATGGTTTCCGAGATCGCACTGAGAACAATCTACGCTATTGATCCTTATTTTGACAATTCAGGAAAAAGTGCGCTATTCAACCGATATTTTGACATCATCATTGTGCAGAAAATGATGCCTGGTTTACTTGTGGGTGCATTCACTGTCATTCTACAATCAGTCACCGGTTTTATTATTGTTTCTCTATATCATCCTTACTTTTTAATATTTAATCTTTCTATTATTTTATTACTCTGGTTAGTCTGGATAATTTGGGGTAGAAGGGCGGTTTTAAGTGCAGTTCAACTGTCGCACAATAAACATGAAACAGCAGCCTGGTTAGAAGAAATGGGCAGCTCAGACGGTTTTTACAAATCAGAGCATCAAATTGCAGAAGCACTGAAAACAACGGATAAATTTACATCAAAATACGTCCAGCAACACATTCATCATTTTCGCCAGTATTTTAGTCAAACACTTTGCTTTTTATTTATTTATGCCGCCGGTAGCGCAATTTTGTTAGGGCTAGGTGGTTGGCTGGTTATGCAAGGGCAGTTGAACCTTGGTCAATTAGTCGCCGCCGAACTGGTCTTATCTGTCGTTTTTTATGGAATTTCGCAACTTGGGATCTATTTGATGTATTTCTATGATCTATGCGGTGCTATAGACGAGTTAAACAACTTTTACTTAGTTGACCAACAAGACTCATCTGTTGAAGTATCGCGCACTATTGAAGCGGCATCACTAAAGTTTGTTAATGTGAGTGGCACTTTTGCAACTCAAAAATTAAAATTAAATTTTGAGATACCTAGCAACACAAGAGTGCTTGTAAAAGAAAAACAATACAATATTAAACAGTTACTCACTACCCTGTTAAAAGGACAGGAATCACCACAAAGTGGATTTTTTGTTATAGGCGGAGTCGATGCGCATTCGCTGCCTGTCACCTCATTACGTCAAGAAATTTTGATGCTTGATCAGCCAAGAGTTGTTGCCATGACAATCCGCGAATATCTGGAATTTCAAAGTGATACTCTACAAAAAGACAACTTGCTGGATGTTATCGAGATTACTGGATTAGAACCGGTTATTTCACAATTAGAAAAAGGCATTGATACGCGTATAGCGGAGAGCGGATGGCCGCTTTCAGTAAGTGAAATAGCACAACTCAAACTGGCTGCAGCCATCATTGCAGACCCAAAAGTGCTAGTGCTCGGTGAAATGTTTGATATCGTTCCAGAAATTGTTTTGGAAAAATCATTTGAAAAAATACAAAAACAATCACCAACAACAATCATTCAGTTTTCCAATCATAATTGGGATCTTGGATATACTCATGAACTGGAACTTCAGGTAGAAAAACAAAAATTAACAGCTCTAAACCCTATGACACACTCGAAACCGATGACTTAATAAGCATGATTCACGAACGCCACCAAGATCATTTCAACACATTGAAAAGTATCAAATTACCTCATCCAATGAGAGTAATAGCAATACTGCTTTTTATTGCGATCGCCGTTATAACAATATTCTTAATTAGAGCACCGTGGGTTCAAACTTCTGCAGGGGTGGGATCAGTAACTGCCTTAAACCCATATGATCTTGCTCAGGAAATAAATGCTTACGTCTCTGGCCGTATACAACAGTCGTATATACAAGATGGTAGTCACGTAGTTGTCGGAGATCCGATTGTTAAAATCGTCGACAATGACCCACAGCTACTGGACAGATTACAAGCAGAGCGTGAACAAGTATTAGCTCAAATATCAGCCGCTGAAGCGGTAGCAAATACCGCGCGAATTGATGCAAACAGGACTAAAGAACTTTTTAATGAAGGTCTCGCAGCTAAACGAGATTATGAAAAAACGAAGATCAAACTACAGGAAAGCCTTGCTCGCGTCGCAGAAGCATCAGCAAAATTAACTCGCGCAGATGTCAATTTATCTCGGCAATCGGCACAGATCGTACGTGCACCACGTAACGGCGTGATTTTACGAGTTAATGCCGGCGGTAATGCGTCTACTTTTGTCAAAGTGGGTGACAGTATAGCGACCTTTGTTCCTGATGATGTTGAACGTGTTGTTGAGCTCTTTATTGACGGCCGTGATGTATCGTTGGTAAAAACAGGTGATAAGGTTCGTCTTCAATTTGAAGGCTGGCCAGTAGTTCAGTTTAGTGGTTGGCCATCCGTTGCCGTTGGAACTTATGGTGGAATCGTCATTTCTGTTGATCCGTCAGCGCAAACTAATGGGCGCTTTCGAGTTTTAGTAAAAGAGGATCCAAATGATCAACACCCCTGGCCCAGTGATGATTATGTGCGATTTGGTTCAAAAGTCCGAGGTTGGATTCAACTTGAAACCGTTGTTATTGGCTATGAACTTTGGCGGTTATTTAATGATTTCCCACCCGATTTTCGTGATCGGAACACGGCAGTTAAAAAGTAAAATATTATGAGGATATTAATAACCTGTTTTTTTTATATTTTTGCAATCATAGCATACGCTGTCGAAGTCGAATCATCATCAGAAACACTCAATCTTATGCCTGCCGATGTGTTGCACTCAGCCGCAACACAATATCCCAGAATTTTAGAAACTATTTCTGATCAAAGAGCGGCAGAAGCAAGAGCCTTAAGTGCAGAAGGCGCATTTGATCTAATTTTTGATATCGATAGCTATAACTATGCAGAAGGCTTTTATGATGGCCGGAGTGTGAAAGCCACTGCCTCGCGTTATTTACGTTCCAATGGTGGAGCGCGAATTTATGGAGGTTATAAACTCTCGGATGGGACATTCCCCGTATACGAAGATGAAAGATTTACAAATACGGCGGGCCAACTCAACATTGGGGTACTTTTTTCATTGCTTAGAGATCGTGAAATAGATCCGCGCCGATTCAACGAAACGGATAAGCGACTCGCAACACGAGAAGCTGAGTTCGAAGTACTTTTAACGCAACTTGGTGTTGTCCAAAAAGCAATGATCGCATATTGGCGTTGGGTTGCATTAGGACAAAAGAAAAAAGTTTACAACGATCTACTTTCTATCGCTGAGAAGAGACAGATAGCATTAGAAACAGAGGTTGAGAAAGGCGCGCGCGCAAGGATAGTTCTGACGGAAAATTTGCAGAATATAACCCAGCGAAAATCTCTGGTCGCAGTGGCACAACGTGATGTTGCGACAGCGGCAAATGAACTCAGCCTTTTCTACCGCGACGAAGCAGGCAATGAAATTATTGTATCTGATGAGAATTTACCCGATTACAAACCAGGAATAAGTTCAAACGACACTTTTTACGCCTTAGAAAATCTAGAAACGCTATATGATTCACGACCAGAACTAAAACAACTCAGAAATACTATTACAAGGGCAATACGTCGAATAGAACTTAATCAAAATGCCTTGCTGCCAAGATTAGATTTGAATGTAGAAGCCTACACACCATTAGGAGCAATTGCTGAAGGCGGTAGTTCTCGGGATGAAAGCGATATAATAATAGGCCTTAAATTTTCGGTACCGCTTGAACGTCGATTAGCGCGCGGTAATTTGGCTGAGAGTAAAGCTAAACTAGATGCCTTAAGGCATAAAGAAAATCTCTTAGAAGACAAAATTGAACTTGAAGTTCGTAACGTACTCATTGATCTAAATGCTGCTGAAAATTTACTTTCCCTTGCGCAAGATGAAGTTACTCAGTCAGAAACATTACGTAATGCTGAAATTCGTCTTTTCCAGCGTGGCGCGAGTGACTTTTTCCTGGTTAATATAAGGGAAAAAACAGCTGCTGAAGCTAAAATACGTTTTTATTTGGCGGGATTACAGCGAGAAATTGCTCAAACAAACTTCGATGCCGCCACGGCTAATTTTGAAAAGTTAGGTATTAATTGAGTAAATTGATCAAGACTCACTGATCAGTTTATCTACACTAGCCTCTTAACCTTACGGCTGTCGCCATTCGTCACCAATAATCGGATCTTCCACATCATCGGGTTCATCCTGCCAGCCATATCGTTTCTCAGGTATTTTTGCATCATGGTCTTTCATTATTATCGCAAGAGCCACGCCCGTCAGTGCACCAAAAAAATGCGCTTCGAAAGAGATTGAAGGATCACCCGGAAAGATACCCCAGACCATTCCGCCGTAGAGAAAAAATGTAATCATTGATAAAGCAACCGGAAGCCTATCCCGTCGTATCACACCGATCACAAAAACAAATGCCACCATTCCATACAATAATCCACTGGCTCCGATATGGTACGCCTGCCGACCAAACAACCAGACACCAATCCCGGAAAGTAAATAGATAATAGGAATAGCATGAATTGCTGATCGGGGGTAAACATGAATCATAATCGTCCCCAAAACGAAAAGCGGCAGTGTATTTGCGATCAAATGTGCAATGGATCCGTGAATCAACGGCGCCAAAGGAATTCCAATTATCCCTGATAATTTTCCTGGATATATTCCAAATTCTGTCAAACTCAAACCTGTTAACGTTTCTAAAACTTTAAACAACCACAGCAGCCCAATAAATAATAATGGGAATAGTGCTGAAAATTTTAAACTGAACAGGGGATTTGGCTGCATAATTTTTATTTAATAATTATATCGAATGTTATATGGGGTCAGTCTATCTACATTCAAGAAACCTGCTTTTAAGAGACTTTCCAATGCACAAGAATTGTATAATCTATCTAATAACTATCCTCTGGGACAATCAAATGGGCCGCTGGCGACCACCTCAAGAAAAATCTTCTCCGTACATTACGCCCGAAGGTTTCATCGCATTAGAACAAGAACAAAAAGCAATCTGGCTTCGTCGTAGAGAAGTGGTTAAAGCATTATCAGCAGCCGCCGCGGAAGGTGATCGTTCAGAGAATGCAGAATATATATATCGGAAAAAAGAATTACGCGAATTAGATTGGCGTATCAGATACTTACAAAAAAGGCTTCCCGATCTCAAAATTGTTCCTCCTCGAGAAGTAAAGGATAATCATATCTTTTTCGGTGCGTGGGTTTTGCTTGAAACAGAATCGGGTGATGAAGTCACTTATCGAATAGTTGGGCCGGATGAATTTGATCCTGCAAAATCATCTATAAGCCTGGATTCACCTTTAGCAAAAGCGCTTCTCAAAAAGACGATAGACGATGAAGTCACCATCCGCACAGAACGCGGGGAGGTGACATATTCTGTTTTAGAAGTGCATTACAAGAACCCGAATTAATTGATAGATCAGATCTTAATTTGCTTTCGATAAAAGAAGACTCGACATCTCAGCAAATTTTAAACCGGCTTCACCCATGAGTTCATCTATATCGAGTTTTTCTTTATCCAGATTCAAAGCATCCCAAACACAATCATCGATCAAAACTTCCTCTGGTGCTTCTTCTGCAAATGTACCCATTCCAGTCTGGTTCGCAAGTGAATCTGCAAGATGTAAGACACATGTTTCTAAATTCGCTTCTTCCGCTTCATTAGGGCTATAGTGTAGTTTGGTCGCTTCTTGTAGTGCTGAAGGCAGGTTCCAGATTTTCATTAATTCACTACCAACATCGGCATGTGAGTATCCATAAATTTCTGTTTCTGTTGTTGCTAAAGCAACTTGATCGCCACCTACTCGATTAAGAATACCTCTTGAATCTTCCGGCATTGCATTAAATATGATCAAACTACCAATATCATGCAATAAACCTGCAATAAACAAACGCTCTGGATGAAGAATTTTACACTTTTTGGCAAGGTCTTTCGCAATTAACGCCGTGTATAAACTATGTTGCCAGAAACTATCAATATTAACGAGATCCGCAGGGATTTTTGAAAAACAACGTACCGCCTTAACCGCGACCACTAAGCTATAAAGCTCAGCGCTACCTACAATAGCAATTGCCCGAGAAACAGTATCAATTTTCGATGGGAAATTATAAAAAGCGCTGTTTACGATCCTGAGCAGTTTTGCCGTTAGATTAGGATCCTGCAAAATCACATCGCCAAGTGCCTCTGCAGTTCCATGTTTTGAATCAATTAACTCAAAGACTTTGAAACAAACTTCTGGTGGTGAAACTAATCCGCTTACATCTTTGAGTAGCTCATCAAGCGAAATTATCTGATCTGTTTCATTTGAATCTATTGTTGCAGTTTCCATCTTTAAATTCCTGTCCTTAGTAACGTTAAATTATCTTTTACTAGTTATAATTTTCGGCCATTCTGAGCATTTCTTTAGCTTTAAATAGTCCTTCATTTACTCATTAAAGTTTAGTAATTCAACGGTCGCTATATGGCATAGATAATGCGATAGAGACTCCGTGAGACTTAATAATCCAACAGGAAATAGTTAAAATTGAGACGTATATTTCACATGGCAACTTTATTACACCTATTTTTACTAGGAGTAATACTGTCGTTTCCTGTAACTGCGAATCAAAATATACAATCACTTCCCGCTAGTAAAACCAGCTCCATTAACCCTTTTCTACCGTTAATGCCACGCAAAGGTGATATTGATTCTATTAAGCAGTATGGCTATCTTCGTGTCATATTCGAAGAGTCTAAAATAGAGGAATTTGAATCTAACTCACTCAACAAATTTGCTTTAGAAAACAACCTGAAAATTATTTATATTTCTACAAAAAAATTGTCTCGGGGACAACAATTACTGAAAGGTGGAATGGCTGACGTCTTACTTGGTAGTATTGATGATGAAAGAGGAGTAATCAAAACATACCTGATCAATAACGAACAAGAGACCACTCCTGTCACATGGACAACACGATCAAAAAATGAAGGCCTGAGAGATGCACTAAACCATCATTTCAATCGCTCCTTACTTTCCCAGAGTTTGCAAAAGATTTATCACGAAGATCTTTCCGATCTCAAAAAACGAAAGCGTCTACGTGTTGTTACACGCCCGGATCCAAAAAATTATTCTCTTAGAAATGGAAGACTTAAAGGTTTTGAATACGAGTTATTACAAAAATTCGCCCAATCTCAAAAGCTGTGGCTAGATTTGATCATTGCTAAGGATGAAACAGAAATGTACCGGCTACTAAACGAAGGTAAAGCCGATATCGCAGCTATTGATTCACCTGATCAAAAACTGTCAAGCGTTACACGATCGTTTCCATATTATCCAACGGACAATTTTATTGTCACTAAAAAATCTTCTTTAAACTTAAGAAATTTGCATGATATTAATGGAAAACAAATCGCATTACATGAAGCTGATTACCAACAAAAGGGTATAGACCATTTAAGAGATAAAGGTCTTATTTTTTCTACAATCACATTAGAAAAATCAATTCCAATGCCTGACTTTTTACAACAACTTTTGGATGACGAATTTAAAGTCGCTATGATCTCAGCAAAAGATTATATTTACGCACAAGAGTTTCATCGACATTTAAAAGTTATTGCTACTGATAATGACAAACCACTACACAGATGGGTTGTAAATCAACAAAACACCGAATTAAACACCGCCACAAATTCTTTTCTAAGAAAAGAATTTCAAAGCAAATTTTTTAATATCGTCTATCAGCGTAATTTCAATAAAAACAAAATTACAAAACAAGAAAAATATCCAAAAGATTTTTATATTTCGCCCTACGATCATTTAGTAAAAAAATATTCTGAAAAATACCAGTTTGATTGGCGCTTAGTCGTTGCTCAAATGTATCAGGAGAGCAAGTTCAAACCTGATGTTACTTCTTATGCAGGAGCCACTGGTTTAATGCAGATAATGCCAGGAACCGCGAAAGAACTCGGTGTTATAAACAGACAGGATCCAGAAGACAGTATTAAAGCAGGCCTGAAATATATGAAGAAATTACGAGGAAGGTATAATGACAAACTTCCTCAGATCGAAAAAAACTGGTTTTCTCTGGCATCTTATAACGCAGGTTATGAACGGATTCAAGATGCTCGGAAATTTGCAAAGAAATTAAAACTAGATCCTGATCGCTGGTTTGGAAATGTAGAAATAGCCATGCAAAAGATGGCTAATCCTAAAAATCGGAAAGAAACTCGTTTTGGTTTTTGTCGTTGTGGTCAAACCGTTGTTTATGTCAGAACGATCCGCGAACTTTACAACAATTATATTCAATTAACGGATCCGCTCATTATCGCTTCTGCAAATCAAAAATTACTAACAGATATAACTAAACCGGTTGGTATAAGGTTGGATCTTTAACACCTGCACTTCTAAAACCTTCCAAACGAAACTGGCAGGAATCACAAATTCCACAAGCCTTACCTTTATCATCTGCCTGATAACACGAAACCGTCATACTGTAATCGACACCCAATCCTAATCCTGTTTTAATAATTTCAGATTTGCTTAGATCAATAAGCGGCGTATTAATTCTGAAAGGGTGACCTTCAACGCCAGCCTTAGTTGCTAATCTGGCGACTTTTTCAAAAGCTCGAATAAACTCTGGTCGACAATCTGGATACCCGGAATAGTCAACGGCATTAACTCCGATAAAAATATCATCCGCCTCAAGAACTTCGGCCCAACCTAAGGCCAATGAAAGAAAAACGGTATTTCGTGCAGGAACATAAGTCGTTGGAATTTCATCATTAGAATCAATAGGAACGTCTATCGCATCGTCAGTTAATGCCGACCCACCAATTTGATCTAAGTTTAAGGTTAATGTCTTATGATCAGTTACTTCCAACGATTGAGCTATCTTATTTGCCGCATCTAATTCAGCACGGTGACGTTGTCCATAATCAAAACTAAGTGCGTAGCATGCAAAACCTTGTGACTTTGCAATCGCAAGAGTCGTGCAAGAATCTAATCCACCCGACAATAAAACAACGGCTCTTTTTTTCTTTTCTACCATTATATTCAATGTCCGGGTTCATCTTTCCATAACAACTTATGCAGTTGTATCTGGAAACGAACAGGTAATCTATCTTCGATAATCCAATCAGCTAAATTGGAAGGGCTGAGTGCATCAGCAACGGGAGAAAAAAGTATCTGGCAACGATCAGCTAATTTATATTTCTCCAGTATATTTTTACTCCACTTATAATCATTACGATCACAAATAACAAATTTTATTTCGTCTTGATCATTTATAAACTCTAAATTCTGATAATCATTTTTCTCTTCTTCGAGAGAAGCGGGTGTTTTCAAATCCATCACTTTATTGACTCTTTGATCAACCTTTGAAATATCTATCGCACCACTGGTTTCTAGTGAAACTGAAAAACCTTGATCACATAATTTTTCCATCAAAATCAGACATGTTTTTTGCGCCAACGGCTCACCACCTGTAACAGTCACAAAAGGTGTCTGATAACTTTTAACTTGATCAATAATCTCTTCAATTGGCTTAACCGTACCGCCATTAAACGCATAAGCAGTATCACAATATTGGCAGCGCAGAGGACAACCCGTGAGGCGCACAAAAACGGTGGGGATTCCTACACGTGAAGATTCTCCCTGAAGGGAAAGAAATATTTCGGTGATACGGAGTGTGTTCTTATCTGTCAAACTACGCTACCCAAAAATCAAATAAATAACGTTAATTTAACGAATTCGAGATAGACGTTGTTCAGCAAGATTTGCAGCAGAAGTACCTGGATAACGTGCGATCAAATCTTCAAGCTCACCGCGAGCATAATCTGTTTGCCCAAGCTCATCGTAACAGTAGCCAATTTTCAGTTGAGCATGCGACAACTTGCCACTTTCTGGGTAATGACTCATTAATAATTTATATTCTTTTATCGCCGACTCGAAATCACGTTTTGCATAGTAAGCTTCTCCAAGCCAGTACTGAGCATTATCCGCATACTGGCTATCGGGATACTGCTTTAAGAATTCACGGAATTTATCACGCGCTTTCTCATGCTTACCTTGTTTAAGTAATGCGAAAGCTTCTGAGTAATCATCTTCTTCATTGGATCCATTAGCAGTTTCAACAGCTTGTTGTGGATAATCTGCCGCGTTTACTTCTTGACTTGCTTGTTGGTCTGGATGTGTTTGATTTGCCGACTTCGCCACATAAGTTTCAACGGGTTGTATTGCAGAGTTCTGATCCGAATCTATCTGCGGTTTTTCTCTGACAGAAACTTCTACAGCAGGTGAAGATGTAGGCGTATTACTTCCTTCGACTATTTCAACCTCTAAGGGGGCTTTTTTACTCTCTGACGAAACTGTCATTTGATCGCTATCTATTTGACCAGAACCTGATTGTAAGCGCTGATCCAAATCATTATAAAGATTTTGTTGGCGTTTCTTCATCTGTTCAATTGTATAGGCTTGCTGCTCAACTTCACCACGTAACTCACGGACTTCTGTTTGTAAACTTTTCAACTCGTTGAGAATATTCAATAACCCGCGATTATCAACTGCACGCTCAAGCTTGTTAATACGCGACTGTATATCAGTGCCAGTCTCACCCGCAAACGAGCTAGCGCTGATCAAAAATAGCGGTAACAAAATTGTATAACGATTTTTCTTCATAAGTCCGATCAACTTTTTCTTGTCAACTTTATCCTAAAAAATTTATCTTAATAAACCAGTTCTGCACGTCGGTTCAAGCTATATGCTTCATCATCGTGACCATCTTCAGCGGGACGTTCTTCGCCATAGCTTACCGTCACGATTTGATCGGGTGATGCACCCATCAAAACCATTTGTTGTTTCAGCGATTCTGCCCGGTTTTCACCCAGCGCAAGATTATATTCTCTTGATCCACGTTCATCAGCATGGCCTTCCAAGGTAATGTAAGTATCAGGATGATCGGCAAGATAAGATGCATGTGCTTCTACAGCAGGACGATAATCCGCCAATACTGTTGCGCTATCATATTCAAAATAGATCACGCGAATAGAAAGAGGACTATCCGGATTATTTAGATCCGTTGCATCTAAACCAGCCGAATCCATCGCTCCATGTGATTCCGTTCCATCTTCACCTTCGCCTTCACCAATACTTCGGTCTTCAACCGTGGCGACTGTTTCATCAGATTTCGTCACGCTTTCAGAGCCGCCACACGCGGTTAGCAATAGTGCTGAAGCAAGCAGGGCAAATATTTTCATTTCAATTTTCATTGTGTCCTCTTTTATTTTGTTGTCAGGATATTTTTTATATTAACACTTATCGTACAAACGGCCCCCAATCGGGCTCTCTAACGTCGCTACCTTTGACTAGCAGCCGTTTTTCAACTTTTCCATCAACAGAAATCGCCGCAAGTTCAGATCGATACCCTCGCGTCGTCGAATAAATAATCATTTTTCCATTAGGTGCAAAACTGGGTGATTCATCAAGACGTGCACTTGTCAGTACGTTCATTTGTTGATAATCCAAATCTAATACTGCTATTTGATATGCGCCACTTTCCTGATGCACGAAAGTCAGCATTTTTCCGTCTGGAGAATAACTGGCCCCCGCATTATATTTTCCCATATTAAAAGTTAAACGTTGAGCCGAGCCTCCCGAAACAGGCATTTTATAAATTTGCGGACTGCCGCCACGATCAGAAGTAAAAACCAGACTTCGGCCATCCGGTGAAAAGCTCGCCTCGGTATCTATTGCTCGATTATTTGTAACTCGGGATAACTTTTTAGTTTTGAGATCCTTAATATAGATTTCAGGATTTCCATCTTTAGAAAGTGTCATCGCCAGTTTAGAATTATCCGGTGACCAGGAGGGCGAGCTATTTATGCCTCGACCTGAGGATACAACTTGACGTTTGCCGGTAGCAATATTTTGAACAAAAATAGATGAGTTTCCTTCTTCAAATGAAACGTAAGCAAGCTGTCGTCCATTTGGCGACCAGACCGGTGACATAATCGGCTGTGATGATTCTAATAATGTGACAGGATTATGCCCATCTGCATCGGACATTTCTAAATGCCAGCGTTTTTTCTTACCCGTTTTTGTCACCGTAATGTAAGTAACCCTTGTTGCAAATGCGCCCGGCTCGCCGATTAATTTTTCATAGATCACATCAGCAATTTGATGTGCTGCGAATCGTAAATTATCAGGTCTTGCCATCACCCGTAAACCGGTTAACTGCGCGCCTTTATAAACATCGGCTAATCTAAATTCGATTGCATAACTACCGGAGGCTGTTTTGCTGGCTTTACCAACCACAAGATTATCCATTCCCATTCTTTTCCAGTCATCAAACATAATGCTTGAAAAATCATGTGGTTGAGCTGGCATATCAACTGCCGGCATGGTTTTAAAATAACCGCTGCTTTCTAAATCATCTGAAATGATCTGACTGATCTCTAAGGGTAAACCTTCGGGATCACCGGCAGCATTAAAAGGCACAATCGCAATTGGGATGGCTTGTTCGACACCGCTAGTGATTTCGATCGTCATCACATCTTCTGCATAAACAGATCTGATCAGAAACGCACTGATCAGTAATGTGAGATAAATAGTAAAACGTTTATTCATTCGGTTACCCTGGATTAAATCTAAATTTAAGCGTTCTAAAATACTGATTAAATATCTTTATATCATCTGGTACTGGTAAGGGTGAAGCTTTTTGCGCAGCAATTTCTGCTTGACGATCAAAACGTGCATCGCCACTAGACTCCACTACTCTTACGCTAACAACATCACCTCCTGGTACCATTTTAATTTCCAGCATACACGTCAAACCAGGCTGGAATCCGCTGATATTAAAATTCCGCGTAACCTGCGCGGCAATTTTGCTAGCATAACCGACAGCTATTTCTTTACCTCTCACAGCTTCTTCAGCCGCTATTTCAGCATCCCGTTGTTTTTGTGCTTCCTCTGCTTTGCGTTTTTCTTCAGCTTCTTTTTTAGCCTTTTTTTCAGCCTGAGCCTCAGCTTTTTCCCTGGCTTCCTTTTCAGCTTTTAGGCGTACTTCTTCGTCTTTACGTTTCTGTTCTTCTTCGGCTTTTTTAATTTCTTCTTGCTCTAACCGTTTCTTCTCAGCCTCAGCTTCTTTTTGCAGACGTTCTTGATCGGCCTTTTTTTGCGCTTCCTCTTCTTTCTTTATTTTCTCGGCTTCAAGTTGCGCTTGTTTAGCTGCCTCTTTTTGTTTTTGATCTTCCAGTATTAAACGTTCCTGTTCTAATTTCTGTTTTTCTATTTCTTGTTGTTTTCGATCATCTTCTGCTTTTTTTAGTTTCTGTTCTTCGGCAATGCGTTTTTGTTCAAGTTCTTTTTGCTGTTTTTTTAGATCTTCTACTCGCCGCTCTTCTTCTTTTCGTTTTTTCTCTGCGTCTTTAGCTTCTTGCTTAAGTTTCTGCTGATCTGCCAGCTTCTTTTTTTCAGCATCTTCAAGTCTTTGTTTTTCAGCTTTTATCTCTTTGGTATCTATAACGACAGCATCAATAATTTTTGGTTCAGCATCCGATGGTTGTGGTTTGATGGTGTTCTCAGATCCCATGCTGAAAACCAATAATCCGATCACTACCACATGGATAAGTAGCGCAAGGATAAAACCCTGTGTCCCGTTAAATCGTAGTTTCATTGACTCAAATTTTACTCGACAGGCTCGGTCAACAAACCCACACTTGGAACGCCCGCACTTTGTAATAAGCTCATGAGTTGTATAACCGTTCCATAGGGTACCGAACCGTCTCCACCAACTAAAACCGGTGTTTCTGGTTTGTATTTCATTACGCCTTGGACTTTTGTGATCAAAACTTCGTGATCAACTGGGCTTTTCGGGTTCTCACCATGTTCGACATAATAGTTGCCTTCACTATCAACAGTGACCATTAATGGTGTTAGATCGTTGGGTGGTACGGTTTCGGAAGAGGCTTTTGGTAAATCTACTTTTACACCCTGTGTAACCAGAGGTGCGGTAATCATAAAAATGATCAACAAAACCAGCATGACATCTATATAAGGCACCACATTGATGTCTGCCATGAGTTTTTTTCGAGTCCGGCGTTGCTGCATGTCTTAACCCTGCATCCTAACTATGCGCTTGACGATGAAGGATAGAAGAGAATTCTTCCAGGAACATATCGTATTGACCATAAAGCCGATCAACATCGGTTGAATATCGGTTGTATCCAATGACGGCAGGTATCGCAGCAAATAAACCCATTGCGGTGGCGATAAGTGCTTCTGAAATCCCCGGCGCAACCATTGCTAATGTCGCTTGATGTACATTACCCAGAGCTTGAAAAGAATTCATAATCCCCCAAACGGTACCGAAAAGTCCTATATAGGGACTAACAGATCCAACCGTTGCCAGAAAAGGAAGCCGATGCTCGAGCGAATCCACTTCTCGGGTTAACGCAATACGCATCGCACGCTGCGAACCTTCCAGGATCGAGCCCGGATCAATTCCGCCACGTTTCTTTAATCGTGCAAACTCTTTAAAACCAGCCTCAAAAATTTTAGCCATTCCCTCTGGCTCCATACGCTGATTTGAAACCTTGTTATAAAGTGTTGTTAGATCATCCACTGACCAGAATCGATCTTCAAAGTCTTTCGCTTCTTTCCTGGCTCTGCCCAACAGTCGTCTTTTCATAAAGATGACTGTCCAGGACGCGATCGAAGCCAGCAACAAAACCAGCATGACAAATTTCACCAACAGGCTGGCACCAATAATTAAACTGGCGATAGACAGATCAGCTTCCATGTGTGACCCCGCGGATTATTTTTAGCTTAATTATAATTTTCATAAATGACTTTAACGTAGACAGTGATTAGCTATGATAATTCAGAACTTTTTTGTGATCTATTTATCATCAAACAGATCTTGTTCTGTATTACTCTGACTTGGTGGGTTTAAACCGAAATGTTGCCACGCCGTTTTCGTTGCGACACGGCCACGCGGTGTTCTCATCATGAATCCTTTCTGGATCAAAAATGGCTCAATGACATCCTCTATTGTTCCGCGTTCTTCCCCAATTGCCGCCGCAACACTTTCAACGCCGACCGGACCACCATCAAATTTCTTAATAATGGCGAGTAATAACTTTCGATCCATCATATCAAACCCGTGAGCATCGACATTGAGCATATCTAAAGCGAGTTTCGCAATGTCATTATCAATACGTCCATCCGCCTTTACTTCGGCATAATCACGGATCCTTCGTAATAATCGATTCGCGATTCTTGGAGTCCCTCGTGATCGTTTCGCCACTTCTTTCGAACCTTGCTCATCAATCTCTACATCTAAAATCCGCGCTGATCGAGTCACTATCTGGCTCAATTCTGCCGGCTGGTAAAATTCTAACCTTTGCACAATCCCAAAACGATCTCGTAAAGGTGATGTCAGTAAACCGGCACGTGTCGTCGCACCGACCAATGTAAATTGCGGTAGATCTAATTTGATCGCTCTGGCCGCCGGACCCTCGCCGATCATAATATCTAGCTGAAAATCTTCCATTGCTGGGTAAAGCACTTCTTCAACCACCGGACTTAAACGATGAATTTCATCAATAAACAATACATCGCCGGGCTCAAGATTTGTCAATAAAGCGGCTAAATCACCCGGTCTTTCAAGCACTGGGCCAGAGGTTTGTCTGAGACTGACGCCCATCTCATTTGCAACGATATTCGCCAGTGTCGTCTTACCAAGCCCGGGCGGTCCAAAGATCAAAACATGATCGAGTGTTTCTGATCGTTTTTTTGCCGCCTGAATAAAAATTTCCATCTGCTCGCAAACGTCTGGTTGACCAATATAGTCCTGAAGTTTACGAGGACGGAGCGTATTGTCCGCTTGTAAATCTTCATCTAAAGAATCGGGCGAAATAAGGGGATCAGAGCTATTCATAATTATAGAAACGATTTTAGCCTGTATTGCGGTTGAAAATGAAATTAATACAGCTGTTCTTTCACTTTTTTGTGATTCTCTTCCACACATAAGGCTTCAGAACTTTCGTTCGCTGCCGAAAAATCTTACATGGAATTGGCCTGCAGAAAACGATCTGGGTCTAAACAATAAGGAAAAGATAATGTCTAACAGTAAAGAGATAACTTCTATCCCGCAAAAAACCCTGGCAGAACGCATTTTAATTGCAATTTCACTACCGCCGCAAAACGAAAGTTCAGATCAAAATAACCCGTTAAAAAAAGATCTGACGGATATTACACCCTTGATTCTTCTAAGGTCGGAATATCAGGGCTTCGATCAGCTGGTTCGTGGCAAAAAAGTTCTGGATTTTGGTTGCGGTGATGGTTATCAAGCCGCGGAACTCGCGAAACATCTTGATTGCAAAGTCACCGGTGTCGACAATGAGCCTGAACGTCTTGCTGAAGCTCAGAAACGTAAGGAAGAAAACCAGCTAAATTCCGAGCGGTTAGAGCTGATCGATACCATTGATGCATCGCATCATGATCAATATGACATCGTTATGTCGCATAATTCGATGGAGCACTTTTCAGATCCTGTCTTTATCCTTAAATTAATGCGTTCAACCTTAAAACCCGATGGTCGCTTATTGATCACTTTTGGTCCACCCTGGTACGCACCTTTTGGAAGCCACATGCAATATTTTTGCAAAGTGCCGTGGATCAATCTGGTTTTTTCAGAAAAAACCATTATGTCCGTGAGAAGTTTGTATCGAAACGATGGCGCAGAATATTACAAAGACATTAAAAGCGGGTTAAACCAGATGAGCTTGAAGAAATTTGAAACGCTGGCCAAAGAATGTGATCTACATATCGAACACGCACATTACACAGGCGTAAAAAATCTGAATTTTTTAACCAGAATCCCTTATCTACGCGAGTTATTTACCAATCAAGTTAGCGTTATCGTCAAAAAATCTTAAGCGATATTTCAGGCTTCAAACTCTTGTAGCAAGCGATGAAAACTCTGTAGTCTTTGCGCGGAAATATGTCCATCATCTATGGCTTGAATAATCTCGCAATCTGGCTCATGAGTGTGGGTACAATTATTAAATTTACACTTGCCGAGAAAAGCTTCAAAATCGTCAAAATGCTGCTCAAGCTCTGACAAGCTACAAGGTTCTGGCGTAAACTGCCGAATTCCTGGCGAATCAATTAAATCTCCACCTGAAGGAAGATGATAAAGAATACTATTACTGGTGGTGTGACTACCAAGTCCTGTCGCTTCCGAAAGCTCTCCAATACGAATATCCAGATCAGGCATTAACGAATTTATCAGCGATGATTTTCCCGCGCCCGATGCACCGACAAAAACACTAACATGATCAGAAAGTTGAGCGTGTAATGCATCTCTTGGTTGAAGTCTTTGCTGCTCATTTTTCAGATTCGATGTTTGTACAATAGGAATTTCCAGATCGATATAAGGCTGCAAGATTTCTTCAATCGCTTCCCAATGTGCTTGTTCTACGATCAGATCTATTTTATTAAGAATGATAAAAGAAGGAATTCCAAGTTGGGACGAAGCAACTAGATATCGATCAATCATATCCGGATGAATACCCGGAACCACAGGAACCACGATTCCGATCAAACTAATATTCGCCGCAATCATCCGCATCTCGCCACGAAAACCAGGGCGGCTTAACAAATTTGTTCTTTCTTTTAGCTGGCTGATAATGCCCGTCGAGGCTTCCAGACCTTGTTCCCAAACAACCTCGTCACCAGCGACCAACTTGCCCAAATTCTGTCGAATTGAACATTTTATTTTCTTACCATGTTCAACTTCGACTAAAACCTTTTTTCCAAAGTTAGTAATTACTTTACCGGTTTGTTTCGCAGAACTATCGATTTCTTGTTCTTGTTTTACAGTTCTTTTTTCACTTAACCTGCGCGTTTGTTGCGTATTAAGTTTTCGTTTCGCCATATAATAGTGATCAAATGCCCCGATTAGATAAGTGTAACTAGAAATATGTGTACTTGTTATATAATACACTGATGACAGAAAAACGAATCCTCGAGCTTGAGACAAAAGTTGCTTATCAAGAAGATTTAATCCAGGAATTAAATCACTCTATTTTTGATCAACATAAACGAATTGAACAACTGGAAAATACCTGTCGTTATTTGATCGAACAAACCAAAGAGATCTCGGATAATGCACCCTCTGGAAAAGTAGTCGATGAAAGACCACCACATTATTAACCCTCTCGCTTTTTAATTAACTATGCTTAGAATTGATCTCGAACAATCACTGTCAGAAAGCGATCTCGATCTAAAAAATCTTTCTCCATTTCAGCGTATCTTACTCACAACCGATGGTACGGTAACAGAAATTCTCGAAGCGCAGTTTTGGGAAAAAATAAATCTGATCAAATTATTTCAGCAACAAACTATTTGCGATGTAGATGTTCCTTACCTTGATATTAAATCAG
The DNA here is from genome assembly GCA_045110495.1 of Gammaproteobacteria bacterium. Lineage (GTDB taxonomy): Bacteria > Pseudomonadota > Gammaproteobacteria > CAJXQU01 > CAJXQU01 > CAJXQU01. The sequence goes on along the minus strand of JBGCGE010000006.1, from coordinate 41,939 downwards.
GTACCGAAATCCTGACCAGAAAAATTCTTTTACAAGGTGACGATACAAAGACAAATTATATTTATGCAGAGTCAATTCTTGTGCCTGAAAAACTTGATCAAAATTTACAACAAGGTTTGATCAATACAGATAAACCATTAGGCCGATTAATGATCGAAGCAAAAACCGAAACCTATAGAGAAATACTTTCCTGCAAACAAGAAAAGTCAGATGAGTTAAACGAACATTTTGATCAGAATCCAGATTCAGATTTAGTTTCCAGAACTTATCGTGTATTCGCAAATCAAAAACCAATTATTCTGATAACAGAAAAATTTCTTAAAAATAGTTTTTGAATAATATGGACATACTTAAAAACAAAAACACTTTATTTTTTCTGGGTATTTTTATCTATTTCATTCTTATCACATCGGCTTTTTTTATTGCTCAATACAGCTTAAAAAGTGTCAGCCTGAATACACAAATTGCAGAAGCAATGACGGTTGAAGGTAGTACAGATTTAGCGATTGCCGAGCTTTTACAAAAACTCAGCTTTTCATTGTATGAAGGTGCAACAGATAGAGTTGCTAAACATCAATTGCTTGTTGAAACAGCAAATGAACTAAAAAATCAGGCAAAAATTTTCACGATCATTTTCTTTATTGTTGCTGCTGTATGGTTGATTTTAAATTTCTTTGTATCAAAAAAAGAACCTGATCAAGATCGTTTTTGGCGTCACGTTTTACTTATTTCGATCCTGAGTTTATTGATCGGGCTTATCGCACCGATGATGCAAATGACCGCTTATAAGGAATTACCTTTGTTAGGTGAAGTGGTGTTTAAGTACGAAGCGAAGAGTATCTTTTCTACCGTGCAAAGTCTTTTTTCACACGGCAATTTAATTATCGCTGGCTTGATAACTTTACTAAGTATTTTTGTGCCCTTATTAAAAATGGGCGTCGTTTCAATGAATCTTTTTAATGTTGCACCGACGTTACACAAACGTGCACACGATCTGATTCATCTATTAGGAAAGTGGTCGATGGCAGATGTGTTTGTTGTCGCTATTTTGATCTCAATTTTTGCATTAGATACACAAGATTTTACCCGTGCAGAATCTGATCTTGGACTTTATTTTTTTGCGGCTTATTGTTTGCTTTCTCTGTTGGTTACTCATGCGGTTTTGAAAGAGACCTGACAAACCTAAAAAATATCAACTCTATCGTAATTCCGTCCGGCTGAAATTATTCATTTTTCGCTACAAATATTTTTCCTAGAATTACATACAATGCGAATATTAAAAATCCAATTAGAAAAAAACCTATAACTGTACTAGGAATATTTAAAACATAGTAAGTGTCATGGAATAAAGTGCATTTATCACCTTCCATAATGCCACCTAAATCAAGACAAGAATCAACTTCTAAGAACCTATATACCTTATAAGCAATTATAGCTGTAATGGCAATTGAAATTGCTAGGTGACTATAACGTACATACATGAAAGAAAATTAATTTAAATTACCTGCTCGCCAACCAACCACCAGTCGCCTGAACCGGCATTAAGTCTCTTCCATAATCAACCCAGACTGCTAATCCTGTTTTAGCTGCGGCTTCCACCATCATCGGTAGTTTTGTTGTTAGTGCATAACCGTTTTCTGCACCTTTCATTGCAACTCGTTTATAACCGAGTACAACAAAATCATGTTCCAGTTCTTTGCCATGATTTTCACCAGCTTTAACCTTTGTAATGAGATCAAACCCTAATATTGCGACATTCAAAAAAGCAGGTTTATCATTTTCTGTCGTCATGAAATCGGCCATCACATGATCAGTATCTACACCAACTTCTAACTTACCAACCATACTTGATTGGTCCTGATCGAGTGCTTGTTTATCTCTTAATGATCGCCACTCTTTGCCATTCAACATTACGCCCGGTGTGTAAACCGTACTTAGATTATTTCCTGCTGCGTAACTACGTTGGCGCTGGCTGTATTGAGGAGAAGCAAATCGATCTGGCCAGCCGATATAATTCCAATAATCTACATGAAACGCGACGGGTATAAATTCTTTCCATAAACGATCATCATTTTTTAGTTTACCCATCCAGGCTTCTGCTGGTGGGCAACTACTGCAACCTTCGGAGGTATAAAGTTCAACTAAATTGACGCGTTTATCTGTGCTGGTGAATGTTTGTGGTTCTGCTTGAACATAAGCAATAAGGGAAAACCAGACGGCGAGCATTAAAATAATTGTTTTCATGTGAAGTCCTCTTTTCATCGTTTGTTAGTACGACTATCCACGTTTACCTTTGTTCACTTTTAGTTGGATTTATTTCTGTGAACTGTGCACTTCCTTCACCTCTTGGATCGCTCGCGGCTTTTATTTCACCGGTTTTTCGATCCAATAAAATCGCCTGCATATTTCCGTATGATCGTGTTCTTGGTTTAAGTTTATGACCCATTTTTTCCAGTTCTTTCTTTTCTTGATCAGAAAAAGTGTCCGGCTCAAACAGAATGCTATCTGGCATATATTGATGATGATATCGAGGTAATGAAACCCACGATTCTGGTGAGTTTTCTTCCGCAAAATCGAGAATCGCTAACAACACCATGCTGATAATTCGACTGCCTCCAGGTGTTCCAACTACGGCAATTTTATTTTCAGATTCCAAAAAAGTAGGTGACATACTCGACAATGGCCTTTTGTACGGCACGATTTCATTGGCTTTATCACCAATCAATCCATAGGCATTCGGCGTGCCCGGGCGAATCGAAAAGTCGTCCATTTCATCGTTCAATAAAACGCCGGTTCCCGGTACGATAAAACCTGAACCAAAAGGATAATTAATACTTAAGGTTGCAGAAACTCGATTTCCTTCAGAATCCAGTATCGAAAAATGGGTCGTGTCTTCTCCCTCAGATCTTTCTCTCTTGAGTTCCTCACTCGGCGTAGCTTGATCATTTTTTATCGATCCGGCTTTAATGCCTGCATAGGATTTGGTTGTAATGTGTTTTGGAATATCGACAAAATCTGGATCACCAAGATAGATCGCACGATCCTGATAGGCTCTTCGCATTGCTTCGATAACGACATGCTTTTTTGTGATCCCAGATAATGACGACAACGGAGTTCGCTCAAGAATATTAAGCGCTTGTTTTATAACGATGCCACCAGAAGAGGGCGGTGAAGCCGAAGTTATTTTTATACCATGATAAGTTCCAGTAACAGGTTTACGCTCGACAACTTTATAATTTTTTAGATCTTCAAATGTCCAGATTCCATTTGCAGCCTGAACACCGCTGATCAATTTATTCGCCACGTCACCTTGATAAAAACCTGCTACACCTTTTTCTGCCACAGCACGTAATGTTGCACCCAAATCTTTTTGGATGATCTTATATCCCAATGATGGGACTTCATTATTTTCTAAAAATATCTTTGCTGATTCTGGAAATGATCGAAGTACTTCAAGTCGAAACTTGATCATTCCTTGTAGTCGCTCAGTGACTAAAAAGCCTTCTTCGGCGGCTTTGATCGCCGGCGCAAGCGTTTTTGATAACGATAAATTTCCATACTTTTCTGCAATATGAACCAACGCGGCAATCTCTCCCGGAATACCAGCCGCTAAAGCACCGTTCAATGAAAGGCCGGGAACAACGTCGCCATTTTGATCAAGATACATGTCACGATGGGATTTTCCTGGCGCCATTTCACGCCCATCGATCATAATTTGTTTGCCATCATTTTGTCGATGCAATAACCAGAAACCACCGCCACCAATACCTGAGGATTGTGGTTCGACAACAGCAAGTACGGCTGAAACGGTAATCGCAGCATCAAATGCATTTCCACCTTGCTGTAAAATTTGCAGACCGGCTTCGGTAGCAAGTGGTTTCGCCGAAGCTATTGCGGCAGGGTGTTTTTCGTACGCAAAAATATTTGGTGTTGAGAACAATAATAATAATAAAACTAAAAGACGTCTCATTTCAGCTGAGTCCTTTGATTATTCAGGTGTGGCAATTAATTTATGATACTTCGCTAGCAATTGTTCTTGTGTTTCTTTATGAGCAGGATCCAGCGGAATGCAATCAACAGGACAAACTTCGACACATTGCGATGTTTTAAAATGACCGACACATTCGGTGCACAAATCTGGATTGATCTCGTAAAATTCTTCGCCCTGCGTGATCGCACCATTTGGACATTCTGGCTCGCAGACATCACAATTAATGCATTCGTCAGTGATCAATAGAGCCATAACATCTCTAACCTGGATATTTTTTGTTTAAGGAAGCCAATACATTGGCCGGCACAAACTCGCCAACATCACCGCCAAGTCTGGCTATCTCACGAACCAGACTCGACGATATACACGCATATTTCTCATCGGGCGTGATAAACACCGTATTCGCTTGCGGAAAAAGTTTGCGATTCATTCCCGCCATCTGAAATTCATATTCAAAATCTGACACGCTACGCAGACCACGAAGAATGATTAAAGCCTCATTATCGCGAGCACAATCTGTCACTAAACGATTGAATGAAATAACCTTCACGTTAGAAATATCGCTTAACGATTCTTCGATCAACAAAATTCTTTCTTCCGTTGAGAACAACGTCTTCTTAGAGGTACTGTCAATATCAGCAACCGTTACCAATATCTCATCAAACATTCCAGATGCTCGTTTGATAATGTCTAGATGGCCGTAGGTAACTGGATCAAAAGTTCCTGGGTAAATAGCTTTTTTGCTCATGACTTATTCTAGCTTATTTTTAGCTAAGCTTTAGGAGAGAGTATTTAACTTGTCCCGCCTTTGCCTGTTTGATGATTTCTAACTTTTCGGGAAGTGTGAACGAATCTACTTTCGCGCTTTCTTCTAAATAGATCAACGTCCCTGATTTCACACACGAAGATCTCGTTAGTTTTTCCAACGATTCTAAGGCCAGGTTTTGATCAAAAGGTGGATCAACAAAGATAATATCGAACGCTTGTTCTGCACCTTCAACTCCACTTTCTAACCAGCTTAAAGCATTGGTATTTATAACACTTACTTTTTCAGTTTTAAGCAATTCAATAGACTGCTGCAAACCAGAATAAGCGTTACGATCTTGCTCGATCATCACTACTTTCGCGGCACCTCGTGAAGCAGCTTCAAATCCTAGAGCTCCTGTTCCTGCGAACATATCAAGACAGTGAGCACTTACAATTGAATGTTGTAGCCAATTAAACAATGTTTCGCGTATGCGATCTGTTGTGGGTCGCAAACCTGCAACTTCTACGACAGGTAATTTCCGACTTCGGAACTCCCCGGCAATGATTCGAACTGTGCCTGATCCCGAAGCCACTGAAGCTGAAGAACGTTGGCTTTTCGCCAAAACTTTAAGAGCCTGTAGCCGATTCTTCTGCTGGTTTTTCGACACTTCCACCGACGATAACTGTCACCATTTTTTCTGGATCAATATTACGTTTCATAGCATCTCTGGTTTGATCAACGTTTAAAGATTCAATATTGTTGATAAAAGTGTCGAGATAATCCAGCGGCAGATCATAAAATCCTATCATCGAAAGATACTCAACAATTTTTCCATTATTGTCGATGCGTAATGGAAATCCACCCGTGATATTTTTTACCGAAGCAGAAAATTCATCTTCTGTTTGTCCATCAACCACGTAGTTTTTGATCGTCTCTTTCAACACGGTTAAGCCTTCGTCGACTTGATCATTACGCGTTTGCATACCGGACATAAAAGGCCCTTTTTGACCCATCGGCGAGAAATAACTATACACGCTATAAGAAAGACCGCGCTTTTCTCGTACTTCATCACTTAGACGTGAAACAAGTCCGCTACCACCTAAAGAATGATTACCGACATAAAGTGGGAAGTAATCTGGATCACCGCGTTTCATCCCTGGCTGACCGACATAAATTGTCGTTTGTGAAGATGGATGATGAATGCGTACCGTTTTTGCCTCCGTTAGATCTGAAACAGGTTCTAAACACGGGGCTTTCTTACCAACAGATAAACCACCGACAACTTTTTCTGCCGCCGCTTTTGCTTGCTCCAGCTTGAGATCACCCACAATCGCGATCACAGAATTTCTTGCGGTATACCATTCGTTATAAAAGCTAATTAGATCTTCTCGTGTAAAACTAGATATCGTTTCTTCAGTACCACTGCTGGGGTGGGCGTATGGATGATCGCCATAAACAGCATGATAGAAAGCATCACCGGCAAGTGCTGAAGGTGATTGTTTTTTCTGTTCAATTCCTATCAAAGTTCGTTTTTGTTGTCGCTCAAAAGCAGCTTTAGGAAAATCTGGCTTAGTGATCACTTTGGCTAAACCTTCTAACGCCGGATCAAAATTGGCGGGATTTGTAATTGATCTGACAGAAACATAAGCCATGTCTCGAAGTGAGCCACGGCCCAGTTGGGCGCCAACATCTTCAAAATATTCGCTGATCTGTTCCGCAGATAGACCGTCAGCTCCTTCTGTCATGACACCATTTGTCAGTGCTGATAAACCCCATTTTTCATTTTCGCGCGCACTACCCGCGTCAAAAACAACCCGAATATCAACCATCGGTAATTCTGGTGCGGCAACAAAATAAACTTTTGCACCATTACTTGTTTCCCAGGTTTGAATTGCTGGCCCAGCGTGAACAACGCCGGACAGACATAAAAGAATAAAACTTATTAGTCTCATAAATAACAACCTTTAATGATTTACTACTGAAGTGATTTGATCAGATTTTTCTGAAGCAGTTGGTAAAGGATACAAATGTTCTACCGTTAGATGATTATCGATCAGATATTTTTTAGCCACAGCCTGTACTTCTTCAGCAGTAACTGCCTGAACTTTTTCGACATATTCATCGCGCAGTTTCCAATCCAGACCAACGGTTTCCAGTGTACCTATGATCATCGCCTGATAATAAACAGAATCTTTTTCGTAAACATCACTGGTAATAACTTGTGTTTTTACTCTGGCCATTTCCTTTTCATCAAGTGGTTCATTTTTTACTTTTTCGATTTCAGCGCGGATAGCTTTTTCTAAATTTTCCAAGCTTTGCCCTTGAGCTGGCATTCCATCAAACAAAAACAAAGTTTGTAATCGTGACAACATTGAATAACCTGCTCCCGCACTTGAGGCTATTTCCTGACCTCGAACCAGATTTTTAGTTAAACGGGCACTGCTACCACCATCCAGTACGCCGGATAACACTTCCAACGCATAGATCTCTTTTTCAGAAATTTCAGGATCAAAATGCGCTTCTACCAATGAAGGCACTTTATAACCCATTAACATGTATGGAACTTGCGTATTGTCATAAACGACTAATCGCTTTTCACCCGTTTGCGGGATTTCAGGACGCGCTTTAAGTACCGCCAGCGTTTCAGGTTTCAACGGCCCAAAATGTTTTTTTGCTAATTCGTGAACCTCAGTTGGGTTAACATCGCCGACCACCACCACCGTCGCATTATTGGGCGCGTACCACATTTGATACCAGTCACGCATATCCTGTGGTTCGTAATTTTCAATGTCAGCCATCCAACCGATTACTGGATTTCGATAGGGACTGGTTTGATGCGCGGCCGCCATCAGTTTTTCATAGCCTAACGCTTGCGGCTTATCATCAGTTCGCATACGTCGCTCTTCGGTGACAACCTTACGCTCTTTTAAGAACTCTTCATCAGAAATGATCAAGTTTCGCATCCGATCTGCTTCTAATTTAAAACTGATCGGCAAGCGGGATTTTTCTAATTGCTGATAGTAAGCGGTGTAATCCCGACCTGTAAACGCATTTTCGCGTCCACCATTTTCGGCAATAATTCGTGAAAACTCTCCTGGCGCAAGATCTTCCGTGCCTTTGAACATCATATGTTCAAGCATGTGTGAAAGTCCGGTAATTCCTTCGTGCTCATAACTTGCACCGACTTTGTACCAGACCTGCGTCACAACGACCGGCGAGCGATGATCTTCTTGAACGATCAACTTCAAACCGTTTTCCAGCATAAATTCGTGTGTGTTCGCAGAACTATTCTTTACTTCGCCAGCCGCGCTTATTGTTGGAAAAACAATCTGTGCTGTAAGCAAAGCTGCAACTAATAATCTTTGGGGTTTGTAAAACACCGTTTTTACTCTCCTCGTTCGTGTATTCGAGTGGTAGGATATCGTATTCTCTAATTTAGTTCCCCCACTTACCCATTATGTTTACATTTGGACGCAAAAAGACAAACGAACCCGCTTCAGAACAAAGTGAAGGAAAAACCAGCGAAGACAATCAACCGGATAAAAAAGGCTTTTTTCAGGGTTTAAAAGATGGACTAAGTCGCACCCGAGAAAACATGACCGGTGGAATTTCTGATCTATTCCATCGTGGGGAAAAGATTGATGCCCAATCATTAGAAGAATTGGAAGATCAACTTTTGATCTCAGATGTAGGTATTCAAGCGACGGAAACCATTATTAATGGACTACGTGATCGTTTAAAAAAACAAAAACTTGAAGATGGTCAATCTTTAAAAATGGCCTTGCGCGATCAAATGCTGGAACTACTCGAACCTGCTTGCCAACCTCTTGAAATTCCAGATGATCTAGATGGTCCTTTTGTACTATTAATGGTCGGCGTCAATGGCGCAGGTAAAACCACAACCATTGGAAAACTCACAAAAAGATATCAACAACAAGGACTTTCCGTTGCACTCGCCGCTGGCGACACATTCCGCGCCGCCGCAGTAGAGCAATTACAAACCTGGGGCGAACGAAACAACGTCACCGTTATTGCCCATAGTAATAAAGAAGGTGGAACGGCCGATCCCGCTTCAGTAATTTTCGATGCCGTTTCTTCCTGCAAAGCCAAGAAAATTGATGTTTTGATCGCCGACACTGCTGGTCGACTACAAACCCAAAGCCATTTAATGGAAGAGCTACGTAAAATTCGTCGCGTCATTAGCAAAGTCGATGAAACGGCTCCGCATGAAGTGATGTTAGTGATCGATTCCACCACCGGACAAAATGCGCTCAATCAAGCAGAAAAATTTAATGAAGTTGCAGGTTTAACCGGACTGACACTGACCAAATTAGACGGAACCGCAAAAGGCGGCGTCATCTTTGCGCTGGCAGAAAAGTTTGATCTACCGATCAGATATATTGGAGTCGGCGAACAAAAAGAAGATCTACGCATATTTGATGCGAAAGATTTTGTTGATGCGCTTTTGGATATGGATGGTGAATAATCTTAATTAACCATGATCAGATTCTCCAACGTCACAAAACTCTATCCCGGACAAGGCGAAGCGCTTAAGTCGCTGGATCTGTATATCCCGCCGGAACAGATGGTTTTCGTTACCGGACATTCCGGAGCAGGAAAAAGTACCTTACTTCGATTGATCGCGTTGATGGAAAATCATACGCGCGGTGAAATATTGATCGACAATATTAATATTCAAAAGATTGCTGAAAAACACCGCTATTTTCTTCGTCGTCAAATTGGATTTATTTTTCAGGATCATCGTTTATTAAATGATCGTAGTATTTTTGATAATGTTGCTTTACCACTTGTGATCTCAGGTTTTGATTACAAAGAAATTCCGCATCGTGTGCATGCCGCGTTAGATAAAGTGGGTTTGTTGTCAAAAGAAAAAAAACTTCCACAAATGCTTTCCAGCGGTGAACAGCAACGTGTGGGTATTGCGCGCGCGGTGGTCAATCGGCCTCCAATTTTGCTCGCAGATGAACCGACCGGAAACCTTGATCCTGCACTTTCGATCGAAATAATGCGTTTGTTTGAAGAATTCAATAACATCGGCGTCACGGTTGTTATTGCGACGCACGAAATACAGATGGCGATGCGACTCGGACATCGTATGATCGCTTTACGCGATGGCCAACAAGTGATGCTTGATGCAGATGATGGATCACATTCGCAAGAAAAGGATCAATCAACGTGAACGATAAGAATAAAAAAACATCGATCACAGCAAAACAAAAACTGAGAAGCTGGTCGCAAACTCATTTTCGCTGCCTTAAAGAAAGTCTCCATCAATTATTGCGATCACCCATTTCAAGCATTCTTACTATAGCGGTTATTGCGATTGCACTGGCTTTGCCGGCGGGATTATCTTTATTACTCAATAATCTCGATCAACTTACCGGAAATATCAATTCCACCAATACGATTTCTGCGTATCTAAAAAATGATCTAAGTGAAGATGAAATTGATCAGCTTAAGAACAAAATCGCAACAACTCACAAAATAGGTACGATCAATTACATCTCGAGTGAAGAAGCTTTAGAAGAGTTTCGACAAACTTCTGGACAGGACAAATTGATCGAACTTCTTGGTGATAACCCACTACCGGCTGTTTTGAATATCCAGCCAAGCAACGATCAAACTCCTGAGCAATTAAATTTGCTAGTCGAAAAACTCAAAACTTATTCGGAAATTGATCTAACGCAATTTGATAACCATTGGTCACGTCGGTTACATGCCATTGTTCAACTTTTGAATAAATTTATATTCGTACTGTCGGTATTACTAGTCCTCAGCGTATTGCTGATCATCGGCAATACCATCCGTGTCGGTATTCAACACCGAATACAAGAAATTCAGATCACGCGTCTATTCGGTGCCACAAACGCATTTATAAGACGGCCTTTTCTTTACAGCGGTTTGTTATATGGCTTATTCGGCGGAATTATCGCAAGCATCTTACTAAGCGTAAGTTACAGTTTATTGGCTGAACCCATCAGTCAACTCGTTAATGCGTATCAACTTAACGCTCCATCAAGCACTGTCTCGTTCTTGAAATATTGCCTGATTACCATCTTTGGAGGCACAATTTTAGGTGTGATTAGTTCATGGATTGTGGTTTACCTTTATCAGAGAGATCTTGTTGAAAAAGATTTTAGTTAATCACTGTTTATTAAGTATTAAAACAATATGTTCAAAAAACTCAGTATTTTAGTCATAGTAATGATCACCGCATATAGTTTTTATAATACTCCAGAACGTAGAGTAAATAATATTCTAAAAAATAAGCTTGGAATAAACGTACCAGTTATTTTCGAAATAATATCAATAAAATGTCCAAGTATTGCAACTGATCCATCATGCACCTGGAAGTTAAAATTTAATGAAACTCAATATACAAAATTGGTAGAAATATTAGACTTGACTCAATGGACTAAAACTACAAATGGTTTTTTCTATTCTGAAACAGAACTTAGTCAAAATGGATTCCGTTCATTCTTTTATGCCCGTATTCCAAACGATCACTCTTCCCCTATTACAATGACTTACGTAACTGACTGATATAACAGCACTAGGGAAACTCTCGTAATTTTTATAGCTTAAACACGCCCACCTATTCAAACTTAAGAACTATATGATTTTGTCGATAAAAATGAACTTATATATTTATTAGCACTCTATCTCCCTGAGTGCTAAAATAGTTGCATATAGAAGGAGAATTTCCAATATGATCAATAACGAGTTACAACTTTCGCTACCAACAGGTTCGTTGGATGGCTATATACAATCAGTCAATCGAATTCCAATGCTCACTGCAGAAGAAGAAATTGATCTCGCTGAACGATTTCAGAAAAATGGCGATTTAGATGCTGCACGTCAGTTGGTCATGTCACATCTCCGTTTTGTGGTTAAAGTTGCTCGTGGTTATACCGGTTATGGTTTAGCGCAAAATGATCTCATTCAGGAAGGAAATATCGGTCTGATGAAAGCGGTTAAGCGTTTCAATCCTTTGGTTGGCGTTCGATTGGTAACTTATGCAGTACATTGGGTTCGTGCAGAAATGCATGAATTCATTATAAAAAACTGGCGTATCGTTAAAGTTGCGACAACCAAAGAACAACGTAAATTGTTCTTTAACCTGCGTAGTTCTAAAAAACGTTTAGGTTGGTTGAACCAGAGAGAAGTCAACGAAGTGGCTGAAGATCTTGGCGTAAAGCCGCAAACCGTTTTGGAAATGGAAAAACGCATGAGTGCGCACGATGCTTCTTTTGATCCTGGTTTTGATTCAGATGATGATGATCATGTTTTTTCACCGGGACAATTTCTGCAAGCAGATAAACAATTCCAACCAGAAACTCAGGTAGAAGTTGATCAACATGAACATCAACAAATCGACTTATTGCATAAAGCAATGAGTACTTTAGATGACCGAACAAAAGATATTGTGGCTAAACGCTGGTTAGCCGATAAGAAAGTGACGCTACATGATCTGGCTGATCAATATGGTGTTTCTGCAGAAAGAATACGTCAGTTAGAAACGGTTGCTATGCAAAAACTGCGAACGGCGATGGAAGTGAGTGTCTAAGGGAAAAAACAGCCAACATTCATACGGCATGCGCCCATTCCGCAGGTGAAGGTAGTTCACAAGGCCCGTATAAAAAGTGTAATACTCGGCGTGCTCCTTGTTCCAATTTAGAAGAAGAGTGCAGTAAAAGTGGACACATAACTAGTGCGCCACCTTTTGGAACTTCACAAACTACACGTTCTTCCTTCGTATCTTTATTCGTGTGTGATCCTGGAATAATTTGTAATGCTCCATTTTCTGCAGTGTTGTCTTCAAAGTGTATACGAACAGCTATTAAGGACTTCAAAATTTGTTCGGGAGGTTGTGCGAAATTAACACCTTCTTTTACTGACCAACCTGACCATTCATCACTTGAGAATTTCTCTTTAACAGGAATACTTAGATCACGATGTAAGGGAACCAGCCAATTTTTATCTAAAGTCTTAGAGAAATATGTGCATTGCACTGCAACGACATTTTCTGGGAGTAAAGGTGAGATTTCATGATGGTTGGTAACTTGGGTAGAAATCTCTTTTATCCAATCCTTTTGTAAAAGGTTTCGACTTCCTGCTTTCGACACAAGTTCAGCATCACATTTATCAGGTAATGATACTAACTGAGGTTTTGAAAGAACACTCTTGATAACAGCAAACCCTCTAGTTTGAAAATTTACTTCAATATTTTTCATAAGGTTTAACACAACCAACTGAGAGTTAGAGATATATTCAATCAATCCCCAAGCAATTCAACCATATAACCATCTGGATCTTTTACAAAAGCTAAAACCGTTGTCCCACCTTTCATTGGTCCGGCTTCACGAACTACTTCACCGCCTCGTTGTTTGATTTCTTCTGCGGTTTTGTAAACATCATCAACACCGATTGCGATGTGTCCATATGCATTTCCCAGATCATAACTTTCTGTTCCCCAGTTATGCGTTAGTTCTATAACTGTTGATTCCGACTCATCGCCATAACCGACAAATGCGAGCGTGAATTCACCTTCGGGATAATCATTTTTACGTAGTAATTTCATACCCAGTACGCCAGTATAAAATTCCAAAGAGCGATCTAAATTGCCCACTCTTAACATTGTATGCAACATTCTCATCTTGCGATCCTCTTTATTTATTTTTTTTGATCAAATATATTCTATGTCTTTCTTACTTTTTGTACGGTGTAGATAAAAATCGTCATGCTTAATAGTAACAACGCTGCGACTCCATTGTGAGCAACCGCAATATGTAGTGGTAAACCCATTGCGATATTTGCGATTCCTAAGGTCACTTGTAATAACAGGAAAAAACCCATTAATAGACCTGCTTTCTGGATTGAGCCGTGATTATTTCTCATGGCAAATAAAAACAAGATCAATAATGTGAAGAAAGTAATTAATGCACCAATTCGATGCATCATGTGGATTGCAGTTCGCGCATCAGTTTTTAAAACACCGAATTCATAATCAATCCCCAACCCTCTCCAGAGCGTGAAACCTTCTTTGAAATCCATCGCTGGCCACCAGTGATTTTGACAAGTTGGGAAATCTGGGCAAATTAACGCCGCGTAATTACTACTCGTCCAACCACCTAAAAAGATCTGTATAAAAAGTACAATAAATCCAAATATTGCTAAGGGTAATAGCGCACCCGTTTTACTCACTGGAGTTGTGATTACTTTTTTCTCCCTCGACGCCAACGCCACCCATGTCAGCAAAACCATCGTCGTCATCCCACCCAATAAATGTGCGGTAACGACTAATGGTTTCAATAAAAGAGTGACTGTCCACATTCCAAGCAACCCTTGAAAAATAACTAACCCGACTAGCACAATAGGAATAACAACTGGTTGATCAGGATCTCGCCGATTACTCCAGGCCAGAAATGCCATGATCAAGATCAAAAATCCCAACGTACTGGCCAGATAACGGTGGATCATTTCCTTCCAGGCTTTTTCCGGTTCTAATTCTCTATGTAATTCATTACTTTGTTCATCTCTAAAACTATCACCGATATGTTCGCTGGTTTCCGGTACTAGCAAGTTTCCATAACAGCCAGGCCAATCTGGGCAGCCGAGACCAGCATCAGATAAACGGACATAAGCACCCAACACGATGACGCAAAGTGTCAGTACTAAAGTTAAGCGGGCGAGATAGTTAAACGTTTTCATAGAGTTGTTCTTTGGTTTTTTCTAAAGAGTTAATAATTATTTCTGGTATGAGCTTATTTTTATTCATTTGTTCAATTTCTTTTTGATCAATATGAGGAACAAACTCAACAGGAATATTTAATTGTTTTTTTAATGTGTTTACAGTTTCTTCTACTTTTGCATAATCTGCATCTATCAGATTTGCCACACAAGCGATCAAATCTAAACCATTTTTTCGTATTGCTTGAGCCGTTAACAAAGCATGGTTAATACAACCAAGTCGTAATCCAACAACCATAATTACTGGAAGCTTGAGTGCAACAGCCAGATCGGACATGTGTTGATCTTCATTGATAGGAACTTGCCAACCGCCGACTCCTTCTACTAATACAACATCAGCACTATTCGAGATAACGGAATATTTTTCCAGAATGTTATCAATATCAATTTTCTGATCAAGATCTTTCGCAGCAAAATGTGGAGATATAGGCGGCTCAAATGCATATGGGTTGATCAAATCATAATCTAGTTCAAGATTAGATTGTTGCATGATCAAAACCGCATCTTCATTTCTTAATCCCTGGCTGGTTTTATAACATCCACTGGCGATAGGCTTCATTCCCGCTACTTTCAAATCAGAACTGGACAATAATTTGATCAAACTCGCAGTGATAATTGTTTTACCAACACCGGTATCTGTACCTGTTATAAAAAAGCCTTTAGCCATATTTCAACCTCAACTCCTTCGAGTGATTTCTGAAACAGGAAAGTGGGCGACAGTACTCCCGTCCTGAGGCCGCATTGATTCAGGGGGTACCCAGGCATGCGCATAAACGATTTCGTAAGTAAGTGGTAACTTACCTTCAACACGTTGTTTCTCATAAGCCTTATCTAGTTCAAGAATTGCTTTTCGACCTGACAAACCCTTAGTACGTTCTGAGGAAGCATTTGTTGCACCCAGATTTTTGAGATCTAAAAGGAGTGATTTTGTATCTGGATAAGTTAGCGTGTAACGATCTACATCCAGCACGGGCGCACCAAAACCATTTTTTATTAAAGCATCCCCAATAATATGCATATCTAAAAAATCGTGTATGTGAACATCCGCCTCAACTTCTTGCCACGCAGCTCTCAATTCTTTCAATGTGTCTGGACCGACTGTCGTAAAACTAAGTAATCCACCCGTACGCAAAATTCTTCGAAATTCACCAATGGCATGATCGATGTTGTTACTCCATTGAAGTGCTAGATTAGAAAAGATCAAATCTGCAGAGTCGCTTTGTATTGGAAGATGATCAATATCAGCACAAATTAAGGTTGTTCTATTCCTGAAACTGGAAAGCTTGTTCTGGTGTTCTTTCAACATTCCTTGTGCAAGATCAAACGCGTAAACGCGACTTTTTTTATAAAGTTTTTCTAATTTAACAGAGCCAGTTCCCGTACCAGATCCTAAATCAATAATTCGATCTGGATCAAGATTGGTTACGGACAATCTTTCAAGATGTTCCGCAAGAACGGCCTGTTGAACAACGGCGACATCTTCGTAACTTGAAGATGCTCGGCTGAAAGATTTCGCAACTTTATTTTTATCTAGCATCTGGAAACATGTTCATTAATTAGCCTGACGATTTGATCCGTTTCAGTGATGAACGGAATGTGACCTGAATTTTGTATTATTTCTGTAATGATTTTAGGATTAATTGATTTAATTTGCTTTTCAACAGCGACTGGAATCAAAGAATCTTTTTCTCCAAAAATCATTAATGCCGGTGTTTTTAGTTCTTTAATATTTTCCCTTAAATCTGTCTTTAATAGAATCTGTAATCCTTGTTCTAGCGCGACAGGATCTACTTTTGATCTAGAAAGACTTTTCAGTTCTTTAATCCATGAGCGTGAATTTTTATTACCTGTCGCCGTAAGGTAATTAAACTTGTCCTGCGTTATTTCTGGCTCTTTACTGTAGGCAATAATAAATCCTTCCAGGATTTTTTGATCCATCGCTTCGAGCCAATTATCTTTTTTCACAAAACAAGGCGTACTTGCGATTAAGGTTAAACTCAAAACAAGGTCAGGATTGGATTTTGCCAACTCCAATGCAACTAAGCCACCCATAGACCAACCAATAAATATTGCGGGCTCCAAAACGTCACGATCTACATATCTAGCAAGTTCTGCTAGCGAGTACTTACTTAATAATCTTTCACCGCCATATCCTGGTAGATTTATTCTTTGTGTCCGATAATTTTTTTCAAAAACGTTATTTATTGCTTCAAACACACCCGAATCAAAACCCCAGCCATGGATCATAACAATTAAAGGGAGCTTACTTTTATTAGACATCTGGTTTACTAAACGGCAAACACATCACCTAAGGCTGAAACTAGAGAGTCAATATGCTGTTTTTCATGTGCAGCAGAGAATGTAATACGTAATCTCGAAGTGTTTTCCGGGACTGTTGGTGGTCGAATTGCTGATATTTTTATGCCTTTCTCTTCAAGTAACTGGCTATGTTTCAATGCTTTATCGCTATCTCCCACCATTATTGGCTGTATCGGACCAAGCGCATTTTCTGATATCGGTATGCCTCGTGCAGAAGCCTTCTCTCGAAAATAGGTCACAAGATCAAATAATTTTTCTCGCCTCCAGTTATCTTTCTTTACTAACTCTAATGATTTTAAAATTGCGGCCGCCATCGCAGGCGGCATAGCCGTTGAATAAATATATGATCTTGCTTTTTGGACTAATGTTTCGATAAGAATTTCTGATCCAGCAACAAAGGCACCTGCGGCACCAAATGCTTTTCCAAAAGTGGCAACCATTACTGGTATTTGTTGTTCATTCAAACCTGCTGCAGTTAAACTTCCCGCTCCGTTCTCTCCGTAAACCCCAAAACCATGAGCGTCATCTACATAGGCATTAGCAGAATTTTTTTTACAAATATCTGAGATTTCATTCAGAGGTGCTAAATCACCGTCCATACTAAAAAGACTTTCTGTCACCACCAAAAACTCATTGGGATCTTTATTTTCTAATAGTCTTTCTAAATTGTGCATATCCAAATGCTGATAGCGTCGCAGTTTAGATCCAGATAACTTTGCGCCATCTATCAGAGATGCATGTGATAGCTTATCCATGATCAAATTTGTTTTCTTATTTGCTAAAGCACCTAAAACGCCAATATTTGCAGCAAAACCATTAGAAAAAAGCAGAACTTTGCTGCGACACGTAAATTCCGCTAAAGACTCTTCGAGTTGTTGATGGATTTTAGTGTGGCCAGTAATCAATGCCGAAGCACCGCTACCGACACCATATTCTTGTAACGCGGATTGTGCAGCGAAAATGATCTCATGATGACTCGCGAGTCCTAAATAATCATTACTACAAAAATTCAGGTATTTTCTATTCTCGAAGAGAATATACGCAGCTTGATGGTTTTGACGGACCGATCGAGTCCTGTAAAGATTTTGCTTGTGGCGCTCTAGTAGATAATTTTCTAACTGATCATCAAGCGACATTTAGACCGGCTTCATTCCAACCCGATTTAATAAAGCCTGATCGCGCTTGTGCTGAGGGTTGTCTGTGGTTAATAGTTTTTCACCATAAAATATGGAATTTGCTCCAGCCATAAAACAGAGAACCTGGTGCTCATCATTCATTTCCGTTCTACCTGCTGACAAACGCAACATAGAGGCTGGCATCATTATCCGAGCAATTGCAATAATTTTTACAACTTCAAATGGATCAATATCTTGTTCATCTTCCAATGGAGTACCAGCTACTTTTACCAGGACATTTATCGGAACACTTTCCGGATGTTTGGTCATGTTAGACAAAGAAAGCAACAAATCAATGCGATCTTTTTCACTTTCACCCATCCCAACAATACCACCGCAACAGACATTAATGTCTGCATCTCTTACATTTTGCAGTGTATCCAGGCGCTCCTGATAGGTCCGCGTGCTGATAATATTTTCATAATAGGACTCTGACGAATCCAGATTGTGGTTGTAATAATCAAGACCTGCATCTTTCATAGAAACCGCTTGCTCTGAAGTGATCATTCCTAAAGTGACACAACTTTCCAAACCTAGAGATTTCACTTCTTTGATCATTTCCGTAATTTTATCCAAATCACGATCTTTCAATTCACGCCAGGCAGCTCCCATACAAAAACGACTCGCACCTTTGTCTTTTGCAGCTTGAGCAGCAACTTTTACTTCTTCCAACTCCATTAATTTTTCAGGCTTAAGCCCAGTGTTGTATTTAATGCTTTGTGGACAATAGGCGCAATCTTCACTACAACCGCCGGTTTTAATATTAAGTAAAGTGCTAAGTTGTACTTCAGAGGCATTGAAAAATGATCGATGAAGCGTTTGCGCTTGGTACAAGGTCTCGAATAAAGGTTGATCAAACAGTTTTTCAACCTCTGCTCTTGTCCAATCAGTACGAATTTGATCTGGTTGTTTCAGATCGGATTGATCAATACCAGGAATCTTTTTTTCAATGTTTACTGTTTGCTGAACTGACATGTTATACCTTATGTTTGTATCTTATTATTCACAGCTTAATAATTCTGCTTCTTCACAGATGATATCATGAGTTCGTTCAAATCTATCAGACAAGTCTATAAACAGTCACTTTTACACTTCAAAAATAGTCATTTGAGCGTATCTAGAGTTTATTGTGTTTTATGTGGCGAAAGGTGTAATAAAACAGATACTTTCAAATCAACATTTTTATGCTCAGCTTGTAAAAAAGATCTTCCAATTATTAATAACCCTTGTCAGGTTTGCGGCATGCCACTATCTTTGAAAAGTAGTACGAAAATATGTGGAAGTTGTTTAAATAATGCACCCTTTTATCAACAGAGTTTAATTCCACTTCAATATAACTTCCCTGTGACAAGCCTAGTTAAGCAATTGAAATTTAATAATAAGTTTATTTATTCAGAAATACTTTCACAGATATTACTCGAAAAAATACAACAGGGATCTAGCTCTTTTCCGGAATATATTATCCCTGTGCCGTTACACTTTTATCGCTTAATAAAACGTGGTTTTAATCAATCCGAACTAATTGCGAAGAGCTTATCCTGCCAGCTTGAGATCCCTGTTGATCTAAAATGTTGTAAACGGATAAGAAACACACCTCATCAAACAGGCTTTACTATCAATGAACGCAACAAAAATATCCGCAATGCTTTTTCCGTCAACGGTACTTTTTCTGCAAAGCACATTGCGATAGTAGATGATGTTGTAACAACAGGAAGTACAGTCAATGAATTAGCTAGAATGTTTCAGAAATCTGGCGTGGAAAAAATCGAGATTTGGGCAGCTGCTCGTACAATTCTCGATTAACAAAACCCTTTAGGGATATAAGTTGTTCTAAAAACTCTAAATTTCTATTATGTATCTATATTTGCAACGTTAAGCGCGTTACTTTCGATAAATTCACGTCGTGGTTCAACTTGATCACCCATTAGAGTGGTAAAAATTTCATCAGCGGCAATTGCATCTTCTATTCTAACTTGTAATAAACTCCTCGATTCAGCACTCATCGTTGTCTCCCAAAGTTGATCGGCATTCATTTCACCAAGCCCTTTATAACGTTGAATATGCATGCCACGTTTTGCCTCTTTAAATAACCAGTCAAATATTTCATCAATATTATCAACAGCTTGAGATTTTTCCCCGCGCTTTATTTGCGCACCATCTGTAAGTTGAACTTCAATCTTACGACCCAATGTAATCAACTTTTGATATTCTATTGAAGCAAAGAAACGATTATCCAGGATCATTTCTTTGATCAAACCATGTTTTTCATAAACCACTTTTGTATAGGCGTGTTCACCATTTTCTTCAATCAATCTTTCGACCGTATATTCACCCGTAACAGTAGTGCTGAGTTTTTCCTGTAATTGATCAAACCAGGATGATGAGCTAGTTGTCTGATTTAATTCTTCAACTGTTAAAACCGGCATCTTCCTGAGTTTTTCAATCAAAAATGGTTCATAACGATTTGCTAATCGCTGACGCACTGCTTGTAATAGCAGGTAGTCGTTACTCAGTTCGTTTAAAGCTTCGCCACTGATGCTATCTTTACCGTTTGTTGTCAACTCAGCGTCACCCATCGCAAGCTCTACAAGGTACTTATTTAACTCAGGATCATCTTTTAAATAACGTTCTTTTTTGCCTTTTTTTACTTTATAAAGAGGCGGTTGAGCAATATAAATAAATCCTTTTTCTACTAGCTCTTTCATTTGACGATAGAAAAAAGTCAAAAGTAAGGTTCTAATATGTGATCCATCGACATCAGCATCAGTCATTATAATAATTCGGTGATAACGTAACTTTTCCGGATCGTATTCATCACGCCCTATTCCACAACCTAGTGCGGTGATCAATGTTCCTACTTCTACAGAAGAAAGCATTTTATCGAACCGGGCTTTTTCTACATTTAATATTTTTCCTTTTAAAGGCAATATAGCCTGGAATTTTCTATCGCGGCCTTGTTTGGCTGAACCGCCTGCTGAATCCCCTTCCACAAGGAATAATTCAGATTTTGCGGGATCTTTTTCCTGACAATCAGCTAACTTCCCTGGTAATCCTGCAATATCTAATGCGGATTTTCTGCGTGTTAATTCTCGCGCTTTTCGTGCAGCATCTCTTGCTCTGGCGGCTTCAATCACTTTTTCAGTGATAATTTTTGCTTCAGCGGGTTGTTCTAATAAATATTCTTGCAGCTTTTCGTTAACAACTGCCTCAACAATACCTTTTACTTCACTGGAAACCAGTTTATCTTTTGTTTGTGAAGAAAATTTTGGATCTGGCACTTTAACAGAAAGTACAGCCGTTAAACCTTCTCTAACATCTTCACCAGACACCGTGACTTTTGCTTTCTGGGCAGTGGCAGACTTTTCCATATATTGATTTAACGTACGCGTTAACGCGCCACGGAAACCTGCCAGGTGAGTTCCACCATCCCTTTGAGGAATGTTATTTGTAAAACAAAATATATTTTCCTGGTAGGAATCATTCCATTGCATTGAAACCTCAACGACAACATCGTCTTTTTCAGAAGTCATACTTACAACTGTTGGAATTAATGGGGTTTTATTTTTATTCAAATGTTCTACAAAGGCTGAAATACCTCCTTTGTATTCAAAAACATCTTGTTTTCCAGTCCTGTCATCCGATAGTACAATTCTCACACCTGAATTCAAAAAAGAAAGCTCTCTTAGCCGTTTAGATAAAATGTCATAATGAAATTCAATATTTGAAAACACATCAACACTAGGTTTAAAACGAATTTCTGATCCTGTACTACTAGCTTTACCTACTTCCTTCAGGGGTGCTTGTGGGACACCCATTACATATTCTTGACGATACTCCTTACCTTCACGATAAATAACCATCTCTAAACTTTCAGATAAAGCATTAACTACTGAAACACCAACCCCGTGTAGGCCGCCCGAGACTTTGTATGAGTTATCGTCAAACTTACCGCCCGCATGCAGGACTGTCATAATTACTTCTGCAGCTGACACACCTTCTTCTTCATGTATATCCACGGGAATACCACGGCCATTATCAGTAACAGAAACAGACTCGTCTGAATGTATTGTTACATTTATCTCAGAACAGTGACCTGCTAGCGCTTCGTCAACGCAGTTGTCTACAACCTCAAAAACCATATGGTGCAAACCAGTACCGTCGTCAGTGTCGCCTATATACATCCCTGGCCTTTTTCTGACAGCGTCTAGCCCTTTCAATACTTTAATGTTACGTGAATCGTATGACATTATTTCTACCTAGTGATTAGTGAAAACATTATAGCACTTCTTGGAAGTGACCATGTTCCACGTGAAACAATTTAGCTTTTTCTAAAAGATCTTTTGGTAACAAATTTTTTTCTGTAGCAGTAATAAATTGTTGAGTCTGTACAGAAGACAACATTTCTATCATGCATTCTTTTCTCTCAGAATCTAATTCCGCGGGTAAATCATCAACTAGTAAGATCACATTTTTATCTACTCTTTGTTTGAGAAGTAGAATTTTTGTTATTTCTAAAGCTGTTGCGAGCAGTTTGGTTTGTCCTCTTGATAAAACTTGGGCGGCAAACTGATCATTAGTTTTGATCAGCAAATCGGATCTATGTGGTCCTTTTCTTGTGTACCCTGCTGCGAAATCTTTTTCTCTACCGCTTTGGAGCATAGTTCTAAACTCACCTTCACCCCATCCATTTTCATAGATTAAAGTGACTGGATATTCACAGTATTTACTTAACTCTTTTTGAAAACTGCTATCAAATTGATCAATAATTTTTTTTCGTTGTTGATCTATTGCCTCTGCAGTTTGAATTAGTTTTTCATCCCAACTGGATAATTCATTAATTGATCGTCTTTTTCTTAAAATTGCGTTTCGTTGTTTCAGTGTTTTGTAATAGATTTTCCAATGTTGATAGTAATCTTGTTCCACGTGGAACAAAAGCCAATCTATCAACTTTCTTCTTTTGGTTGGGCTACCTAAAATTAGCTGGTGATTTTCTGGGGTTAATAAAACAATTGGTTGGATCGAAGCAAGTTCTGAAGCGCTGTTTATTTTTTCACCGGCATATTTTATTAAAGTGCTTCTTTTATCTCTTTCTATTCCTAATGTTTTAATACTATCTGCAAGATTAATCTTTGCGACGACTTGTAAGCTTTCTTTTCCATTTTTTATAACATGTTCTGCTCTTGAACTGCGAAATGATCTTGATAAAAAAAGCAGGTGTATAGCCTCTAGTAAACTACTTTTCCCGCTGGCATTTTTACCCGTTATTATATTTAAATAACTGGACGGCTTTATTTTTGCAGACTCGATATTACGTAGATCTTTAATCTGTAGTAATTCTATAACCACTGTAAATTAAACAAATATTATAATCGCATAGGCATAATTACATAGCGACTATCGCTATCTTCAGACGAAGTTATTAAACAACTACTGTCAGAATCTTTTAATTCGAGAAAGACTTGATCAGATTTTATAATATTTAGCACATCTAAAAGGTATGAGACATTAAAACCTATTTCCATACCATCACCTGAATAAATAACTTCTATCTCCTCTTCTGCAGTTTCTTGTTCAGGATTATTTGCTGAAGAAATAATTTTACCCTCTTCTAAAACCATTCTGATCCCCCGGAATTTTTCATTCGAAAGTATAGAAGTTCTTGCCATACCACTACGTAATTTCTCCCTGTCAGCAACTACTTTTTTATTACTACCTTGAGGAATAACACGATCATAATCTGGGAATTTTCCATCAATTAGTTTTGTCGTTAATGATTGGTTCTCTGTAACAACGCGTAAATGGTTAGAGCTGATCACTATCTCAACATCTTTTTCACCATCGTCTAATAAACGGTTTATTTCTAAAACACCTTTTCTCGGCACAATGATTTGTAATAATTCAGAAAGCCCCGTTGAAAAACGTGTTTCAGACAACGCAAGTCTGTGTCCGTCTGTGGCAACGGCTCTAATATTATCTCCATCTAATTCTATCAATAGACCATTTAAATAATACCTGACATCCTGATGTGCCATAGCAAATTGAGTACTATCTAATAATTTCTTTATAGTTGTTTCAGGTAGATTGAGTGTGCTTTTTTGATCTAAGTTTTCAATTGCTGGAAAATCATCAGCCGGCATCGTACTCAGTGTGAATTTACTTTTTCCACTGTGTATTTTTATTTTTTCTTCTTCAATAATTAATTCTACATTTGCTTCATCAGGTAATGCTTTAATAATATCCAGAAATTTTCTGGCAGGAATTGTTGTTTTTCCAATATCTTGTGAAACATGAGGTATAACAAAACAAGATTCTACTTCCATATCTGTTGCGGTTAGTTTTAACGTTTCTTTTTCAACCTGCAAAAGAATATTAGAAAGTATTGGTAAACTTTGTCTTCTTTCTACAACACCAGAAATAGCTAAAAGAGGTTCGAGGAGCTTTTGTTTATTAATTAATATATTCATATTTAAACCTTATTATTGTTATAATTAGGAAGCTTTAATTCTGTTGATAAGTAATTAAATCCCTTAATTATTAAATAATTACCTTGTATATATGTTTAGTTATAACTCTGCTTTAAAGTTGCATTTATCCTGTGGATTAAATCTGAATAACTTACAAAGAAAAAGTATACATTTTTTCTTCACAAGCTTACCAACAAATTTATCAACAGTCATTTTTGTCTAAGTTGTTAGTATTCTATACAGGTTTGTATAGTCTTCATTTATTCTTGGTTCAGATTTACAAAGTTCGTCTACTTTTCTACAAGCATGTAAAACAGTGGTGTGATCTCTGCCTCCAAATGCATCGCCTATCTCAGGTAGACTGTGATTTGTAAGACTTTTTGAAAGCGCCATTGCAATTTGTCTTGGTCTGGCGATAGATCTATTTCTTCTTTTCGAGTTCATGTCGGTTACTCGTAGTTTGAAATAT
Organism: Gammaproteobacteria bacterium; assembly: GCA_045110495.1. Lineage (GTDB taxonomy): Bacteria > Pseudomonadota > Gammaproteobacteria > CAJXQU01 > CAJXQU01 > CAJXQU01. The sequence goes on along the minus strand of JBGCGE010000006.1, from coordinate 17,002 downwards.
TCAGCGACGATTTTTTTAATACTTTCAATGGTGACCAGTTTATCTTGAATTGCGAGTAGATCTTTCAGAGCCTCCTTAGCAAGATCAAGTGTGACTGGCCGACCTGTAAATTTTGTAAAAGCGATTATCCGTCTTAAAGCACCTTCTAAATCACGTACATTAGATTTAAAGCGTTCGCCGACTAAAAAGGCTACATCATCAGGTAAATCTATTTTTTCAATAACAGCCTTACTTTTGAGGATTGCTACGCGTGTTTCCAGCTCTGGCGGATCAATTGCAACTGTTAGCCCCCAACCAAACCGTGATTTTAACCTTTCTTCAACTCCAGAAACTTCTTTTGGATAACGATCACACGTTAAAACAATTTGGTGCTCAGCTTCTTGCAAAGCATTGAAAGTATGGAAAAATTCTTCTTGCGATCGTTCTTTTCCTGCAAAAAATTGTATATCGTCTATCAACAAAACGTCCACCGATCGGTAAAAACGTTTAAATTCATTAATGGTGTTGTGTTGAAGAGCCTTAACCATGTCAGCGACAAAACGTTCGGAATGAAGGTAAACAACATTTGCACCAGGGCTTAACTCAAGAATTTTATTGCCGACGGCATGCATGCAATGAGTTTTTCCAAGACCAACACCACCGCAAATAAACAATGGGTTATAGGCAGTTCCAGGGTTTTCAACAACCTGTAAAGCTGCTGCCTTTGCTAACTGGTTTGATTTACCTTCAACTAAATTATCGAAGGTATAATCTTTTTTAAGACGAGATGAAGCTTTATATTTACTTTTAGGTGGTGTTAAAGATGATCTATCTGGAGTTTTCTTTGTTTCATCACTATTAGAATTTACTTTATTTACTGGAGTAATGCTTTTTGAAGTGCCTATACTTAATTCTAGAGAAAATGATTCATTATTGGAAAGATTTGTTAGTATATTATTGATATTATTGATATATTTATCTTCTACCCAATCAAGAACAAAACGGTTAGGTGCAAGTAATTTAATCGAATTGTTTTCCTCAATAGCGTGCAATGGACGGATCCAAGTACTGAACTGATCCTGAGGGATTTCTATTTCCAGTTTTTCTAGACAGCGGTTCCAAAGTGGATTGCTCACGGAGACGAATGAAACTCCCTAAAAGTTGTTATAGTAATTGGACATGAAATAATATACTTCTTACTAAAAGTTATCCACAGGCAGGTTGATAGTGTTTGTTTAGGGTGTCAATATTAAATTTAAAGCTAAATTGAAGAATATTGAAGATATAAATTGACATTAAATTCAGACTAGAAGTATGATCGCGTCCCTTTTGCTACAGATTTAAGAGAAATTCCATGAAAAGAACATTTCAACCAAGTAACCTCAAAAGAAAACGTCGCCACGGTTTTAGGAAAAGAATGAAAACTCGGGCAGGTCGCGCCATCCTGAAAGCGAGGAGAGCGAAAGGTCGCCATAAGTTATCTGCTTGATTCTATTTAGATCTGCTGCATTAAGTTCAGAGAAAAAGAGTGCGGCAAAGTTATAATCTTAGAGAGTCTGCTGATTTTCAACAGGTTTTTAAGCAGAATGAAAGTTTGCGCGACAGGAATTGGTTAATTTTGTACAGCTCTAATGAATTAGAGTTTGCTCGGTTGGGTTTAGCTGTTTCGAAAAAAAACGTTAAAAAAGCGTCTCAAAGGAATCGTATAAAACGAATTATCAGAGAAACGTTTCGAAAAAAAAAAGCAACGATAAAGCCCTCAGATATTGTTGTTCTTGCACGTCACGGTATTTCTGAGAAGAGCAACCGAGAGTTAATAGAATCTATAAATAGCCTCTGGTACAGAATAGAAAGCTAAAAAATTCTAGTTAAACAGCGGACAAGCGATATGAAAAAACTTCTTATAGTTTTAATACGAGGTTACCAGCTTATAATAAGCCCTTTACTAGGCCATCGCTGTCGTTTTTTCCCTTCTTGTTCAAATTATGCAACCGAAGCGCTAACTTCATTTGGAGCGTTAAAAGGCGGTTTTCTTTCAATAAAACGGGTTTGTCGATGTCACCCGTTCCATCCAGGTGGTTTTGATCCAGTTCCATCAAAAGCGGATCAAAAAACAAAACATCAATCCTCAAGAATTTAAAAAATAAATCAGGAAAAGTTTAATGGATAATATGAGAATGATGTTGTTTGCTGCGCTTGGATTTGTCATGTTGTCTTTATGGCAAGCATGGCAACAAGATTATGGTGTTCGCCCCGAGCCACCGACCTTGGAGCAGAAAGTGAACACTGATTCTGTGCCTGTAGCTACCCAGGCAAATACCGACGATATTCCTGTTGCTGTATTGAGTGATGATCAACCAATAATTGAAAATACCATTGAGCCAGAAATAGAAGCTGGTAAGCGAATTGTTGTTGAAACAGATGTTTTCAAAGCAGTAATAAACACGCAAGGTGGTGATATTAGAGGAACGGCATTAAAAAAATATCCTGTGACTTCAGATCGACCAGATATTCCTTTTGTACTTTTTAACGATAAAGAAAGTATGTTCTATGCCAGTCAGGGGGGCTTTCTTAGTAAACAAGCCGCTGCAAATCATCACAGTGTCTTTACCTCCTCTTCTGATAACTATGTATTAGCCGACGGACAAGATTCCCTGGATGTCGTTTTAACATGGTCAGAAGGTGGAATAGTTGTAGAGAAAATAATTACCTTTCATCGTGGTGAGTATTTAATTGATGTTACTTATCGAGTTAAAAACAACTCTTCAGAAAACTGGAGTGGTCGTTTTTATGAACAGCTAAATCGTAAGCACTCTGATGAAGGCCGAAGAATGTTGCCAACATTTACTGGCGCTGCAATTTCCAGCCCTGAAAAACGTTACGAAAAAATGGATTTTGACGATTTAACTGACGAACCAATTTCAAGAGATGGTGCAGATGGTTGGGTCGCGATGATCCAGCATTATTTTGTTAGTGCATTAATTCCAAAAAGTGGTGTAAGCCATCATTACTACAGCAAAGTACTTGATAACGGACGTTATGTCATCGGGCTCTATGGCCCACAACAAAACATTGCTCCGGGTGAAGTAAAAGAAGCCACAGTGAAAGTTTTTTCTGGTCCAAAAACGCAAAGAGTATTGGAAAAAATTGCGCCTGGATTAGAGTTAACCGTCGACTATGGAGCACTTTGGTTTATCGCCAAGCCTATTTTTTGGTTGATGGATAAAATCCATGCTGTTGTTGGGAATTGGGGTTTGGCTATTATCCTCGTTACGATTGTGATTAAAGGTATTTTTTATCCGCTATCTGCAATGGGTTACAAATCCATGGCGAGAATGCGAAAAGTGACGCCGCGAATGACTGCCATTCGTGAAAGATACAGTAAAGATAAAGCCAGAATGAACCAGGCGATGATGGAGCTTTACAAAGAAGAAAAAATTAATCCGCTTGGTGGATGTTTTCCTATCTTAATCCAGATCCCGGTGTTTCTTGCTTTGTATTGGGTATTATTAGAAAGCGTCGAAATGCGACAAGCGCCATTCATGCTTTGGATCCAGGATCTTTCGATCAAAGATCCATGGTTTATTTTACCGTTGGTTATGGGGGTCAGCATGTATATTCAACAGAAATTGAATCCACCGCCTCCAGATCCTCTACAGGCGAAAGTAATGCAATTTTTACCAGTTGTTTTCACAATCTTCTTTGCTTTTTTCCCAGCAGGATTAGTATTGTATTGGGTAACAAATAATATTCTTTCGATTGCTCAACAATGGACGATTACCAAGCAAATCGAAGCGGCTGACTAAGCCACGAGGATGATTGTTTTAAACAGACAATAACTGAGAATGTCTGAATCAAAAGACACAATAGCCGCAATTGCAACTCCGCCAGGATCTGGCGGGGTTGGAGTAATCAGGCTCTCAGGATTACAAGTTTCAAAAATAGCAGTTTCTATACTTGGCGATTTACCCCTGCATAGAACTGCAACATATCGATCTTTTAGATCCGCAGACGATCAAATTCTTGATCAAGGTCTCGCACTATTTTTTCCTGGCCCCGATTCATTTACCGGCGAAGACGTTTTAGAACTTCACGGACATGGCGGCTCTGTGGTCATGAACCGACTTCTGAAACGAGTTCTTGAACTCGGTGCAAGGCAAGCAAAACCAGGTGAGTTTTCAGAACGTGCTTTTTTAAATGGAAAGATGGATCTGGTTCAAGCTGAAGCCGTTTCTGATTTGATCAACAGCGCAAGTGAACAAGCTGCAATCAGCGCAATTCGATCCCTATCTGGTGAATTTTCTAATTTAGTTATACAACTAAAAGAACAAATTATTTCCATGCGTATGCTAATCGAAGCTCATATGGATTTTACTGATGAAGAATTAGATATTCCTGTTGAAACATTCAAAAAGTCTGTCCACGAAGCAATAGATCAAAATCAAAATATTTTAGATAAAGCACGGCAAGGTGCAGTACTAAATGAAGGAATTAGAATAGCAATTATTGGTGAACCGAATGTCGGGAAATCAAGCTTACTAAATAGTTTGTTACAACAAGATCGGGCAATTGTGACCGATATTCCCGGAACAACTCGTGACACCTTGACAGAAAAATTTCTGATAGACGGAGTCCCGTTTTTGATCACAGATACAGCGGGTTTACGAACTACAGATGATCCAGTTGAACTCGAAGGAATAAACAGAACAAACTTGTCGATGCAAACCGCAGATGTGGTTTTGATCATGTCTGAATATCCAAAAATAGCAGAGCGAATATCAACAGAGGTCAAAAATAAGATCTACGTAGCCAATAAAATTGATCAGCTTGAAAATGTTAAAGCGAAAATCAATCAACAATTTTCTTTTCCTAAAATTCAGCTTTCAGCAAAAACGGGAGAAGGCTTGGATTTTTTAAAAAAACAGTTATTAAAATTTGCTGGCGTTGATGCGGGCGCAGAAGGAATTTTCACAGCGCGTCAACGGCATATCGAAGCCCTCGAAAATACACGAGGGTTTTTGAATCTTGCCGAACCTTGTCTAACTAGCAGTGAAACTTTTGATCTGGCGGCTGAAAACCTGCGTTTAGCTTTACATTCCTTAGGTGAAATTACAGGGGAATTTACAACGGAAGATTTACTTGGTGAAATATTTTCAGGATTTTGTATAGGAAAATAAAATGGATCAGAAAAACTGTACTTTTTTACGCAGAATGGGCGCAATTTTTTATGACAGCCTGTTATTATTTTCTGTTTTATTATTTGTGACAATACCGGTTTTGATCATAAATAGTGGGGAAGCAATTTATTCAGGAAATATTTTCTTTCAGGGTTATTTAATTCTAGTTACCGCACTTTATTTTATTCTGCCATGGAAGCTCCGCGGGCAAACACTTGGTATGCAAAGCTGGAAGATAAAAGTGGTTTCAGACAGTGGTGAGTCAATTACTTACCACCAAGCGATCAAAAGGATATTGTTTTCATGTTTATCCTGGATTCCTGCAGGTCTCGGTTTTATCTGGAGTATTTTTGATCAGGAAAACCTTGCCTGGCATGATCGATTATCAAGAACAAAATTAATAAATTACGTAATACCCAAATCATAAGGTATAGGAGTTTTACAGGAGCTTATTAGAAGTTTACCCTCCCCAGATGAATATACGACCAACAATTGGAATTGACGATCTTTTTCTGGGGATGAATAGACATCATATAATTGATCTTTTAGGTCAACCGATACAATCAGAAAAAGAGTACGGTGGTGAAAGTTGGTTGTATGAAAAAGGTTTAGAGCTATCTTTTAAAAAGGAAGATCTATATCTATTAGGCTCTATCACAGCAACCAATTCTATTGCGAGGTTGGAAGCAAGACAGATAATTGGTTTAACTGAGAAGGAGCTTGTTGAATCGTTTCCATTTTTAGTTCGTGATGATGATTTCGAAGAAAATGGTAAAGCCTACATTTGTAACAAAAGAGAATTAATGGTTTGGGTTTCTGATAATGTTGTAATTAATGTAACAATATTTCCTGTTTACGATAGAACAGGAGAAATTCCATTGTGGCCTGATTTTTCTAGCATAGATTGATCGTTTCTCCCGTCCAAAACATTTTTCATAGACTAATTCGTAACCAACCGCCTCATCAGAAAAAATCCAATAATCAAGGTGATAAAAACGGGTGTTGCGACGGCTAATAATGGTGGTAATTTGTAAACAATTCCCACATTACCCATGCCCTGATTGATGATGTGAAAAATCAGGCCGATCACAATTCCGATAAAAATACGTTGCCCGATATTTTGATTTTGTGAAGCACCGAGCACGATAGGTATGGCGAGAAAAATCATTACACCTGTAGATAATGGATAGATAATTTTGCTCCAGAAAGCTTGTCGATAAGTTTGTGAGTTGCGATTATTTTCTTTTAAGTAACTCGTATAATTGACCAGATCAAAAACGGATAAATTTTCTGGTTTAATCGAAACAAGACTGATCAGTTCGGGTCGTAAAAGTGAATCCCAATTTGTATCTACTTCTGTATCTCGAGTGACCAGGTTTTCCGAAATATGTGTTTGGGTAACATTTTTTAATTGCCACTTGTCGTCTCGATAGGCGGCGGTTTCTGCATGACTGCTGGTGATCAAACGGTTGTCATCATCAAAATTATAGATATAAATATCTTTGATAATGTTGCCTGGCAAAATTGTTCTTACGTTTAAATAACTTTTCCCTTCTCGCACCCAAAGTCCGTTTCGTGTTTTTAAACTGATTTGATCATTGATGGCAACTGAACGAATATAATTTGCATATTGTTCGGTTACCGGAACAATGAACTCACCAAGAATCATCGCGATGACTATAATAACCGCGCCGGCTTTCATGATAGATAAAACAATTCGTTGAAAAGAAATGCCCGCATTTCGCATGACTACAATTTCATTTTGAGACATTAATGTGCCGAGGCCAACGAGGCTACCAATTAAACCAGCCAATGGAAATAAAGTGTAAGTCAACGACGGAATCTTAAGTAAAACGTATTTGATCGCATCAATTAATCGATAACTACCTTGACCAAGATCATTAAGTTCTTCAACAAACTCAAAAAATGAGAATAAGCCGATCAACACTAAAAGAACCAGAAAGATACTGCCCAATATGGTTTTTCTGATATGTCGATCCAAAATTTTCATGATGGTTTAATGAGTGCTTTTTTAAGCTTTTGGGGAAGAGAGGTGGTCGGCCGGTATAAAATGATAAAAATACTGACAAGCATTAAAATATGTGGCCACCATAAACCCGGGAAAGCTGGCAGTATGTCGCGCTTTACCATGTCGTGAGAAATATTCAGAAGGTTGTTGTAGATAAAAAAGATCAAAATGGCAAAAAATAATAAAAAAGAATTCTTAATATCTTTTGATGAGCGAACGGCGATCACGGCAAAAGCCGATAGAAGCATTAAGAATATGGGTGTAGCAAGACGCCATTGTAGTTCGTTTTGTGGCATTTTATTAGTTGGTGAATCGCGCATAATCTGTAAAAGTTCTTTACTGGAAAAACGCGAAGCTGGTTTAGCGGTGATGTTGTAACCGGACTGTTCCATTTTTACGGAGTATTTCTGGAAATGAGTTACGGAATAATCTAGTTGATCAGGTGTTCCTATGTAGCGTTTGCCATCGTTAAAAATCACAGAACGTTCACCCGTTTTTTCATCAGTTAGAATGCTTGCCGTGTCAGAGGTCAGAACACCGGTTTTACCTCTTTCTTTTACTTGTAGAAATACGTTCTCCATATCACCCGTTTTTTCATCAAAACCTTCTACATATAAAACGCGATCACCACTGCTAAACTCTTTGAAACTACCGGCACTAATCCCTGTTATATCTGATTCGCGGTTGGCTTTCTGCTTGAGCACATCAATATTTTGTTCTGCCCATGGCATGACGAGCAAAGTCAGCAGGAGTAGCAAAACTGAAAATACGGCGGAGAGTTTTAAAATAGTTGAAAAATAAAATCGGTTACCAAGACCGGCTGAGGCCATAGAGGTCAACTCGTTATCTCGCTGAAAACGACCGAGCGCCATAAATAAGGAAAGATAAAGACAAAGCGGAATAATCAATGTCATGGAGGTGATTAATTTTAAAACCAACATCTGATAAATTATTTCAGCAGTCATCTTTCCTGCGGCAACATCACCGAGATAACGGACAAAACGCAGGCTGAAAACGATCAAAACTAACACCAGAAAAACAGCGAAAAAATTCTGTAAGATTTCTTTATGAAGGTAACGTTTTAATATCAAAATAAATTATTTGCCGAATTGTGCGCGAAAACCGATCAAAACTTGCTAAAAGAAGAGCAAGGCCGCTGGTCAGCCCAGCGTTAAACTAATAAAATCACCAGAGTAACTTAACCATAACTACCATGACAATCGTGTTAGTGTAAACGAACTGGGGAACACATATGAAATTCGACGTAAAAACACTCAATCCGAAAACATTTAAGACAGCATGCATTATCGCAGGGGTGCATACCGATGGCCATTTATCCGCCACTGCTGAAAAGATTGATCAAGCAAGTGGGGGTGCAATTTCTGCGATATTAAAGTCTGGTGATATGGCTGGCAGGATAGGTCAAACCTTAATTCAGCATAATATTATCGGCCTCAAAGCTGAGCGTGTTTTATTGGTTGGTTGTGGTGAAAAAGACAAATTAGATACTGCCGGGTTTTTTAAAGTTCTCAATAGTGCTTATACCAAGCTTAAAAAAACAAAAGCAAAATCCGTTGCTTGTTGTTTGTCAGAAGTAGCAGTAGAAAAACGTGATTATGCATGGCGAGTACGTCAATCTGTCAGGTTGGTTGGAGAACGTTTCTATAAGTTTGATCAACTTAAGAGTGGTAAAAAAACAAAGCCAACCTTAATCAGTATGACGATGGCCGCTGGTAATCGATCAGAAGTGACAGCGGGAACGCAAGCTGTCAAACAAGGTAAAGCGATTATAAGTGGAATGCAGATCAGCCGCGATCTAGCGAATTTGCCGGGTAATTACTGCACGCCAACGTATATTGCTGAACAAGGTCTGGACTTAGCGAAAAAGCATAAATCGATCAAAGCGACAGTTCTTACTGAAAAGCAGATGGAAAAACTCGGCATGGGTTCTTTACTATCGGTTTCACACGGTAGCGCAGAGCCGGCAAAATTACTGGTGTTGAAATACGAAGGTCTCGCAAAATCAGCAAAAAATCAGAAACCGTATGTATTGGTTGGAAAAGGTGTCACTTTTGATACTGGAGGTATTTCACTCAAACCCGGCGGCGGTATGGATGAAATGAAATACGATATGTGTGGTGCTGCAAGTGTGATCGGAGCAATCGCTGCAGTCGCTGAAATGAAATTACCCATCAATTTGAATGTGATCGTCCCAACGGTTGAAAATATGCCGGGTAGCAAAGCGACCAAACCGGGTGATATTGTCACCAGCATGTCGGGTCAGACTATAGAAGTGCTTAATACCGATGCTGAAGGACGGTTAATTTTATGTGATGCACTGACCTACGCCGAACGATTCAAACCTGCGGCAGTTATTGATGTTGCAACTTTAACCGGCGCTTGTATCGTTGCGCTAGGAAAAGTACCCACAGGGTTGATGAGTAATGATGATGGCTTGGCCAATGATTTATTAGAAGCTGGAAAAACCAGCCATGATCGAACCTGGAGAATGCCGCTTTGGGACGATTATCAATCACTATTGGATAGCAACTTTGCTGATATCGCAAATATCGGTGGAAGAGATGGCGGGATGATCACCGCAGGCTGTTTCCTCTCACGTTTTACCAATAAATATGCCTGGGCACATCTTGATATTGCTGGTGTTGCATGGCATTCAGGTAAAAATAAAGGAGCAACGGGTCGACCAGTTTCATTGCTTGTGCAATATTTGATGGACAAGTGTTAGGGAGCTACTGATTAAATCATGAACGGTCAATTTAAGCTCAAAATGCCCTATCTCAGCGTTACGAAACTGAACAATAGAACCACTATTGTTTGCGTTTCGTGCCTTGATATTGAATATTTTGAATCCCAACTTGCCTTGCCCAGAATTAATCAGGAGTTCCCTGAGTGACTCGAGTCGATTTTTATATTCTATCCGAGCAAGCGAATAGAACACCGGATCAAATTTTGTGCTCCTTAGCAGGTAAGGCCTGGAAGCAAGGTAGTCGAGTTTATATTCATACGGAATCTGAAGATCACACGGGTCGGATAGATAACTTTTTATGGACGTTTAAGGATACAAGTTTTTTACCACATAGCCTTATTGATCAAACTAACAGTGAAAAAACGCCGATTTTGATCGGGCACGAGGATCCACCGAAAGATCTACATGATATTATTATTAACATGACACAGGATGTTCCTCTCTTTTTTGGCCGATTTGATCGTTTGATCGAAATTGTTGATCAAAAATCAGAGGGTCGAAATCCGGCGAGAGAACGATACCGATTTTATCAAGAACGCGGTTATACACTCAATACACATAATTTGGACTCATAGCGTGGCTGGAGACAATAACAATAATAATGCCTCTTTGGGGAATGCGATCAAAACGCTAGAGGATCTGCTTGGTAAAAATCGGGAATTACTCGACAGAATTGAAACTGGGAAGAGCAATGATCCTTCGCTTGATGATGATAGAACATCTGAAGAAGCTTTGCGTGATCTTCCCACGCTTATCGATGTTGTTGAACCAAAACCTACAGATGTAATGTCGGACACACAGCCACAGATCTTAACCGCAGATGATGAGTCATCGTCAGGTATAGAAGATATTCTTTCGCCAGATTTGGAGGATTTGATCTATACCGAAATTCGCAAGGCAACCAGCAATGTTCAAAATGCAATTCTGCAAGAAGTTAATGCCCAGCTTGAATTAACCCTGCAAACGTTGAATCAAGTACAAGCTTTGAAACCAAGGGACAATGAAGATCAAGAAGAGCAGGATCAAATCTCGGATGAAACTGAAGAGAAATTACAAGAAGATGTAACAGAAAATCCTTTGGATTTAATGGCAGAAACGTTACCAGAAGAAATGCCAGATCAAGAATTCTCTCAAGCATTAGACGACGTAGTACAAGAACCGATATTAATGGCAGATCCTTCAGATAACGCCACAGAAGAACAATCGCAATTAGATCTCGAAACAGAGCTACAATCCGATGAAGTAGAAGCAAACTGGGATCAATCTCAACCTGATGAATTTCAGGACTCAGAAGATCAACCGGAATTTGTTTATACAGAAAGAAAAGATGCCGTTGCTGCGATGGTTAGTGCAATGTCTACAAACACATCAACAAATAAAAATATAAATCACTTCCAACAGGAACAACAACAAGAAATGCCGCTTAACGAACCAGAAAATGATCCGGAAATGAAAATCTCAGAATCGACACCCGCACAACCAGTAAAACCAGAAAGTGAGATGAAAAAAACCTACGATCCTCATGCGATTGAACAGCGATGGTATAGCCAATGGGAAGAAAAAGACTACTTCAAGCCAACAGGTGAAGGTGAACCATATTCAATTATGCTGCCACCACCAAATGTCACCGGTAGTTTGCATATGGGCCATGCGTTTCAAGATACATTAATGGATATCTTGATCCGTTATCATCGAATGAAAGGTGACAACACATTATGGCAATGTGGGACTGATCACGCAGGTATTGCGACGCAAATGGTGGTTGAACGACAGCTGTCTGAAAAAGATCAGAGTCGTCACGATTTAGGTAGAGAGGAGTTCGTCGATAAAATATGGGAATGGAAAGAGGAATCCGGCGGTAATATTACTCGTCAATTAAGACGTATGGGAACCTCCATGGATTGGAGCCGTGAACGTTTCACAATGGATGAAGGCTTATCCGACGCTGTCGGCAAAGTTTTCGTCAGTCTTTATGAAGAAGGATTGATCTATCGAGGCAAAAGATTGGTCAATTGGGATCCGGTTTTACATACCGCGATTTCCGATCTTGAAGTGGTTTCCGAAGAAGAAAATGGCCATCTCTGGCATATCAAATATCCATTGGTTCAAAAGATTGGTGAGGATACAGAACAGGAATTTATGGTGGTCGCTACCACGCGTCCAGAAACCATGTTGGGTGATGCGGCAGTTGCGGTTAATCCTGAAGATGAGCGTTACAAACATCTGGTGGGTTCGCGGATCAAATTACCATTAACGAATAGAACCATTCCCGTAATTGCTGATGATTACGTCGATCAAGAGTTTGGTTCTGGCTGTGTCAAAATTACGCCAGCGCATGACTTTAATGATTATGATGTCGGTAAGCGACACGATCTTCCCGTGATGAATGTTTTTACTGACGACGCGGCCTTGAATGACGAATGTCCAATGGCATATCAGGGAATGGATCGTTATGGAGCACGCAAAAAAATCGTTGAAGATTTAGAAGCGCAAGACTTGATCGATAAGATTGAAGATCATAAACATATGGTTCCACGAGGCGATCGATCTCAAGCCGTGGTTGAGCCTTATTTGACTGATCAGTGGTATGTCAAAGTTGAGCCTCTGGCCAAACCTGCCATCGAAGCAGTAGAAAATGGCGATATTAATTTTGTTCCAGAAAACTGGTCGAAGACCTATTTTGAATGGATGCGCAATATTGAAGATTGGTGCATTTCAAGACAATTATGGTGGGGTCACCGAATCCCAGCCTGGCATGATCAAAACACCGGTGATATTTATGTCGGCATCACTGAAGAAGAAGTGCGCGAAAAACATAATCTTGGAATCGATGTGATTTTAAAGCAAGATCCTGATGTATTAGACACCTGGTTTTCATCTGCACTATGGCCTTTTTCAACCTTGGGATGGCCTGAGCAAACCGAAGAACTAAAAACGTTTTATCCAACCAGCGTTTTAGTGACGGGTTTTGACATCATTTTTTTCTGGGTTGCCAGAATGATCATGATGGGTCTGAAATTTACCGGAGAAGTGCCGTTTAAAGAAATCTATATTCATGGTCTGGTGCGAGACTCGGACGGTCAGAAAATGTCCAAGTCCAAAGGCAATGTGTTAGATCCGATCGATTTGATCGATGGAATCGATTTGGAAAGGTTAGTAACAAAACGTACTACTGGTTTGATGAAACCACAGGATGCACCGAAGATCGAAAAATCGACACGAAAGCATTTTCCTGACGGCATATCGAGCTACGGAACAGATGCACTGAGATTTACGTTTGCATCACAAGCAACGCTTGGCCGCGATATTCGTTTTGATCTTGGGCGCATAGATGGTTATCGAAATTTCTGCAATAAAATATGGAATGCGACTCGATATGTCATGATGACAATCGAAGATCATGAAATTGATCAAAATGCTGAGACCGAATTTGGAGTTGCAGAACGATGGATAAATTCCCGCTTTCAGCAAACTATAGGTGAAGTTCGCCAATATATTGAAGCTTATCGTTTTGATCTCGCCGCAAAAGCGGTTTATGAATTCAGCTGGGATGAATACTGTGACTGGTATCTGGAACTATCAAAAGCGACTTTGAATTCCCCACGCGCGACCGAAGAAGCCAAAAATGGGACGCGCCAGACATTAATAAACGTACTTGAGCAGCTATTGCGTTTAGCGCATCCATTTATGCCGTTTATAACCGAAGAATTATGGCAACGCGTTTCAGGAAAGGAAGCCGAAGAAATTTCCGTAATGACGCAAGCCTACCCGGAATTTGATCAAGAACTGATCGATGAATATGTTCTGAAAGAAGTCAGCTGGTTGAAAGAGTTTGTACTGGGTGTACGTCGAGTCCGTGCAGAAATGGATATTTCCCCAGGTAAAAAGCTGCGAGTGGTAGTTGATGGGGGTGACGAAAATGAGAAAGAATGGCTGCGACAAAATGTACGTTACCTGGTAGCCATGGCAAAACTCGAATCAGTTGGTGTTTTACGTAGTGGCGTGGCACCAGAATCGGCGACAGCATTGGCTGGCAACATGACTATGTTGATTCCTCTGGAAGATATTATTGATCCCGTTGCTGAGCAAGAACGGTTAACAAAAGAGCTGGACAAACTTGATAAAGAAAGCGAGATAGCGACTAAAAAACTGGACAACCCCCAATTCGTGGAACGTGCACCCGCCGAAGTAGTCCAAAAAGCTCAAGAGCGCCTTGATGAAATACAAGCCGCGCGTGTCAAATTGGGTGAGCAATTAGCAAGAATTGAAGGAATGAGTAGATAATGTTTAACCACTTTCGTGAAGATATTGCCTGCGTTTTTGATCGAGATCCGGCGGCAAAAAGCACCTTTGAAGTGATCACAACCTATCCTGGTTTACATGCGATTTTGGTGCATAGGTTAAGCCATAAATTATGGCAAAAGAAGCTGTATTGGCTGGCACGAATGGTGTCGCACACGGCTCGCTGGATAACGGGGATAGAAATTCATCCTGGAGCAGTGATAGGTCGACGATTTTTTATTGATCATGGTATGGGCGTTGTTATCGGTGAAACAGCAGAAATTGGTGATGATTGCACTCTCTACCACGGCGTTACTCTGGGAGGCACAACCTGGAATAAAGGCAAGCGTCATCCAACGTTAATGAATGGTGTCGTTATTGGTGCTGGAGCAAAAGTACTTGGCCCGATTACATTGCACGATTGTTCAAGAATAGGATCAAATTCGGTCGTTGTTAAAGATGTACCTGAGTGTGCGACGGTTGTAGGCGTTCCAGGACAATTAATAATACCGAAAGAACAACAAACACAACGTGAAGAGTTGGCTGAAAAAATTGGTTTTGATGCATATGGATCTGCTCAGGATATGCCAGATCCTGTCGCAAACGCGTTAGGTGGTATGTTGGATCATATTCAAAATCTTGAAAAAGAAATCAAAGATATGCGTGATAATCTTCAAAACGAAGGTAGCGCAGATGCCTGGCAGGTGGGAAAATCGCACGATCAAAAATAGACCTATTGAAAAATGCATACTCCAATACTTGAGTATTTTACTATGGTATGAGATAGTTACCTGACTAATTTACTAGGTTAACTACGTGAAACTGACAACTAAAGGCCGATATGCCGTAACTGCAATGCTTGATCTGGCTATCCATGATAGCGACGGTCCAGTGTCATTAGCAGAAATTTCATTACGGCAGGGAATCTCCCTTTCCTATCTTGAGCAATTATTTTCTCGATTACGAAAACAAGAACTTGTAAATAGCTCCAGAGGTCCGGGTGGTGGATATCAACTTGGATCGGCGGCTCAAGAAATTTCCGTAGCAGCAGTGATTGCAGCGGTGAATGAAAGTGTTGATGCGACGAAGTGTGGGGGTGAGAAAAACTGCCAGGGCGAAGAACGTTGTTTAACGCATGAGTTATGGGAAGATCTCAGTGATCACATTTATGTTTTTTTAAATGAAATTTCACTAGGTGACCTGGTGAAAAAGAAAAACGTAAGAGAAGTTTCTAATAGACAAGATAGCTGTGTTATAGACACAGAGTTACTCGGTAGAGAGGTGGGCTAAATGACATTAACCGACAGAGCAGCGGAACACGTAAAAAAATTTCTGAAAACAGAAAATGCAGAGGGACTACGCGTTAGCGTTAAGCCGACGGGTTGTTCAGGCTACTCCTATGTTGTTGATACTGTTGAGAGTTTCGCTGAAAATGATCAGACCTTTAAGTCTAAAGGAATCAAGATTATTGTCGGTGAAAACAGTATCGAGTATCTAAAAGGCACAGAGTTAGATTATGTCCGTGAAGGGTTGAATGAAGGTTTTAAATTCAATAATCCAAATGTCGCGGAAACCTGTGGCTGTGGTGAAAGTTTCACGATTGACGAATAGTAATAGGATTAACGCTAAATGAGCACAAAACCACAAGAAGTAGAATCATTCGTCGGCAAAGAATATGAAGCAGGCTTTGTTACCGATGTTGACACAGATACGGTTCCACCGGGTTTGAACGAAGATGTTATTCGACTAATTTCTGCGAAAAAAGAAGAACCAGAATGGTTACTGGAGTGGCGGCTGGAAGCCTATCGTCACTGGTTAACAATGACGGAACCCGATTGGCAAAATGTTCATTACCCGCCGATTGATTATCAAGCGAGTTCTTATTACTCTGCGCCGAAATCTAAAGAAGACGGCCCGAAAAGTTTAGACGAAGTTGATCCTGAATTACTGGAAACTTACGAAAAATTAGGTATTCCATTACGAGAACAAGAAATGCTCGCGGGCGTTGCCGTAGATGCTGTTTTTGACAGTGTTTCTGTTGCTACCACCTTTAAAACAAAATTAGCTGAAGCCGGCGTGATTTTTGGTTCTTTTTCTGAGGCAGTAAAAGAACATCCCGAGCTAGTTCGAAAATATTTAGGTACTGTGGTTCCTACGGGTGATAATTTTTACGCTGCTTTAAATTCAGCTGTTTTCACCGATGGATCATTTTGCTACATCCCAAAAGGTGTTCGTTGCCCAATGGAGTTATCTACATACTTCAGAATTAATGCCTCAAATACCGGCCAGTTTGAACGAACCTTAATCGTTGCCGATGAAGGTAGCCATGTGAGTTATCTCGAAGGTTGCACGGCGCCGATGCGTGATGAAAATCAGTTGCATGCGGCCGTTGTAGAGTTGGTTGCTTTAGATGATGCCGAGATCAAATATTCAACAGTACAAAATTGGTACCCTGGTGATGAGAATGGTGTTGGTGGAATTTATAACTTCGTCACCAAACGTGCTGACTGCCGAGGTAAAAACTCAAAAGTTTCATGGACACAAGTCGAAACTGGATCCGCCATTACCTGGAAATATCCCAGCTGTATCTTGCAAGGTGAAAATTCAGTTGGCGAATTTTATTCTGTCGCTTTGACCAATAACATGCAGCAAGCAGACACTGGAACAAAAATGATCCACGTCGGCAAAAACACACGTAGCACAATCATTTCGAAGGGAATTTCTGCTGGTCGAGCCCAAAATGCTTATAGAGGACTGGTTAAAATAACT
>JBGCGE010000005.1:0-50744 GCA_045110495.1 Gammaproteobacteria bacterium | reverse complement strand
GGCATACTACAAAGATGGAAAGTCAAAAACACTGGCCAAGAAACATTTACAAATTGCAATGAGTAATGGACGAGATTTTCCAGGAAAAGTAGAAGCGAAAGAAGCATTAAGAGAACTCGAGAAATAAGTCTTTATATATATTAAAGTAAGAACTGATGAGTGATTTAATTTAATCAAGCATTAGGTTATGTAAACATAACTCGATATATATTTAGTTGCTTTAACATCACGAATAGAAATCGATTATTTTGCAGGCGATGGTCCAGAGCTTTTTTCTTAAATTGTATGTGTAGAATAACTTATTATTCTGTCATCATGAGCTTTTTCGAAGGATCTTAATATATATATTGAAGCTGTACTATCTATAACTAAATACTAGTCAATTTAATTAATCGAATGAACTGTGTTTTTTTAATAACTCAAGTTCAGGGTTTGGTAGTCGGGTTAGGCATGGTATTTTGTGCCGTAACCCGACATATAAAATATTAAATCTATTGAACGACTTTTTTATTTCTAAATAAGAAAACTAAGCCACTTGCAAGAAGCCAAAAAGCAGCAGGGATTGGAACTGCTGTCACTGAAAGGTTACTGTTTAGTGCAGTAGCAATTTGATCTGCTCTTAGACGTTCACCGGATCCATTTGAAGTCATCAGATTTTCGGGAAATTCCAGATTTCCATCCACGACACTATTTGTATGAGCAAGTCCCAGGTTATGCCCGATTTCATGTGCTACAACACTTGCAATCACTTCCTGACCGCCTGTGAAATCCAGTAAATTTTCACCGACATATTGTGTGATGCCATTACCAGGTCGAAATGCTAATCCTGCTGCCGTATTTTCATTAAGCAAACTAAACCCTGCTGCGATATTAACGAAGAATATGTTAATAACGTTTGCATCTGCATTTTTAACGTTATCTGGGGCAGTATCTACAATAGTATTTAGATCTGATGTTGGTCTGGGGTTGTTTGTAGTACCTTCATTCGCAAAAGTATTGTTCCATGTGTTTGCTGTTAAAAAATTCACATCGATACCAGCCTGCGCCCAGATTTGATCAACAAAGCCTTCTATTATTGATTTTTGACTCGCGTCACCAAAAAATGTGGCGGTATTGCTACCATCATCATCCGAAACAATGATCGGTTGGACTGTAACGATCTGACTGATCGCCATTGGTGCATTAAGTGTTAATGCGTAGCTGCCCGGAGCAACTATTAATAGCAATGAAAAAAGACAGGTTAGTTTTCGTTTTAAATGTTCCATATTTTCCCTTCCATAATTATGCACAAATTAATGCGCGTTGTTGTTCTACGTTTTATTTGCAGACTGTAGCGCTATAAAACAATTTAATTGTAATATTTTTTTGATCGTTATTTAGTGTTGCTTCACCTTTAAATATATCCCAACATTCTGGATCATCATCTTTTACTAGAGAAGCACTAGCTGAAATCTTAATTGGCGATTTTATTTCATCACGAATATACCATTTTGAAGGATTGTCTTGATTACGCGTTAAGTGATTTTGTGTGTCTATTTGATCAATAAACCACCATCTAACGGCTTCGGCCTGTATTGGCTGATTATTTTGATCAACAGTGTTTATCTGGACAAGAGCATCATCCTTACCACGAGTGCCATTGCAGGCTGTTAATAGCATAAGAACTAGAATAATTGAAAATTGATTCAAATTGCCTCCTGATACTTTTGTTTCATAATTGGTTTTGATCCTGATTTCCGCCTCGTTAGCTTAAGAGACTACAGGAAATACCCTAAGTTCTTATCGTTTCAATCCATATCTCGTATATGAGACGTACTTCTCTAAATATTATAAATATAAAAAATTCTTATGTTTGCTATGGTATTGAAGCATCCATATAATCTGACGCATAATAATCATGCCTGAAAAATTTCATTATGACTAAGCAGCATTTCAATCTTGAACTACTAGATTATCTTGATCAGTCTCCAACACCATTTCATGCAGTCTCTGTAGCTAAAAAGTATTTAGAAGCAGCTGGTTTTGACGAATTAAAAGAACATGAAATATGGAAATTGAAAACGAAGAAAAGTTATTTTGTGATCAGAAATAATTCTTCGATTATTGCTTTTCGATTAGGATCAAAATCACCCGTTGAGAATGGTTTTAGAATGGTCGGCGCGCATACTGATAGTCCTTGTTTGAAAGTAAAACCAGAGCCTGAAATTGAAGCTCAAGGTTATAATCAGTTAGGAGTTGAAGTTTATGGAGGCGTTTTACTCAACCCGTGGTTTGATCGAGATTTATCTCTGGCGGGTCGTGTCACGATCAAAAATTCGAAAGGTTTAATAGAAAATAAACTTGTTGATTTTGAAAGTGCAATTGCAACACTTCCCAGTCTTGCTATTCATCTCGATAAAGAAGCGAATAATAACCGAAAGATTAATAAACAAACCTATCTTCCGCCAGTTGTAAGTTTGATGTCTGATCAAACTTTTGATTTAAAAAGTGAATTAGGTAAGCAACTGAGTAAGTCCGATAAAAGTTTGAAGAAAGCTGAGATTCTTGATTTTGAATTATCTTTTTATGACACACAAAAAGCGGCACTTATTGGTTTAAATGAAGAATTTATTGCCAGTGCGAGACTAGATAATCTATTGAGTTGTTATACAGGATTAAAGGCAATTATCGAGAATGCAAAAACCGATGTTAATCAGCTATTGGTATGTAATGATCATGAAGAAGTGGGTAGCGGTTCCGCATCAGGTGCGCGTGGTAACTTTCTTTCAAGCATTCTTAAGAGAATTGTAAAAAGTGAAGAGGATTACGCTCGTATGATGGCAAGCTCAATGTTCATTTCCACTGATAACGCACATGGTATTCATCCTAATTTTGCTGACAAACATGACTCTAATCATGGATCTATTATGAATGCAGGACCAGTAATCAAAATTAATAGTAATCAGGCATATGCTTCGAATAGCGAGACGGCGGGTATTTTTCGTCATGTGGCAGATCTTGCAAAAGTACCTACACAATCATTTGTCTCTAGAGGAGACATGGGATGTGGCAGTACTATTGGACCACTTACAGCAACGGTGTTGGGAGTTAAAGCCGTTGATGTTGGTGTACCAACATTTGCCATGCATTCTATTCGTGAACTTGCGGGCAGTGATGATGCATATTCTCTTTACCAAATCCTTCGATCATTTTTTGCAACATCTAATATAAAAGTACAACCCACTTAAAATCATGAAAACAACTTAATAATGAATATTATCTTGAATATTCATTATTAATAGCCTAGTCTTACATTTATGGCTCCGATCATTCCTCTGGAAACAGTTGACGATAATCGTCTTCAAATACTTGATGCCGCTGAACAGCGCTATCGTCAATACGGTTATGGCAAAACCACCATGGCTGAAATTGCAGAAGATGTTGGTATGTCTGCAGCTAATCTTTATAGATACTTCAAAAATAAAAATGAAATAGGCGCCGCATGTGCCCAACGTTGTATGGGTGAGCGAATTACTCTTTTACGTAATGTCGTTCGAACTAAGGGTTTAAATGCCGCTGAAAAGTTACGTCGATATACTTTGGAAAGTTTGAGGTATAGCCATGAAAATGCGAGTTGTGATCAAAAAATAAACGAGTTAGTTCAGAATATTTTAAGTGAAAGAAAGGATCTCGTTTATAAGAAAGTAGAAGAAGAAATTGCGCTCATAACAGAAATATTATCTCAAGGTAATAGTACCGGTGAGTTCGACGTGTCGGATGTTGTAGTGACAGCAAGAAATATTCAAACAGCAATTATTATGTTCAACGTACCTACGTTTATGGGGTTGTATCCACTCGAAGACTTTGAAGTAATGGCTAATGGCGTAATCGATCTGATTTTATCTGGAATCAATCCAGGATAGTTTTAAATTATCTTTATATAAATATTAATTATAATATTTATTATTAACTCTAAAAAAAACAGAAGTACAACGAGGGAAGAATCATGGGAGCTATCGAAAAAAATTTAGGAGCGTGGGTTATACGCTATCGCTGGATGATTATCTTGATGTCGTTAGTTCTTGTTGGACTTGCAGCGAGCGGTGGGAAATTTCTGAAATTCACCAATGATTACAGGATCTTTTTTAGTGATGATAATCCAGAGTTATTAGCATTTGAAGCACTTGAAAAGAGGTACTCGAAAACGGACACCGTGGTTTTTGTTCTCGAACCCAAAAGTGGAAATGTTTTTACACCGGAGATCTTATCTGTTGTAGAAGAACTGACTGAAGAAGCATGGCAGGTTCCATATTCATCACGTGTTGATTCAATCTCAAATTACCAACATACCGAAGCTGAAGAAGATGATCTGATTGTTCGTGACTTGTATGAAAATGCAACAGAACTATCAGCAACTGAGATTGAAAAAATAAAAACCATTTCTACTACAGAGCCATTACTTGTCAATCGTCTTGTTTCAGAGTCTGGTCATGTTACTGGGGTAAGCGTTACAGTTTTGTTACCAGGCATAGATGAGAATACCGAGACACCAGAAGTCGTCAAATTTGTTCGTAATATTGCTGATAATATTGAGAAATCGCACCCGGATATCAAAGTGCATCTTACCGGTGTTGTCATGTTGAATAATGCATTTGGTGAAGCATCTCGTGGAGATATCACTAAATTGGTGCCGATCAGTTTTGCGGTTATGGTTTTGATGTTAATTTTATTAACACGAAGTTTTGCGGGGACTTTTCTCACTATATTAGTGATCTTTTTTTCCATTTTAGCCGCGATGGGCCTGGGAGGACGTATTGGGTATCCGATCACTCCACCATCCGCCTCTGCACCAACAATGATACTCACGATGGCGATTGCAAATTCGGTTCATGTAATCGTTTCTTTTCTTCATTCGATGCATCAGGGAATTTCTAAAATTGATGCAATTAAGGAAAGCATTCGCGTAAATATTCAACCGGTTTTTCTTGCTAGTATTACAACCTGTATTGGTTTCCTGAGCATGAACTTTTCTGATGCGCCTCCTTTTAGACACCTTGGGAATTTTGTTGCAATGGGCGTGGCCACGGCGTTTATTTTATCGATGACTTTTTTACCTGCTATGTTGTCACTTCTACCCGTTAGAGCACAAAAACTTCAGAGTAGTGAAGATGCCTTGATGACCCAGTTTGGTCGGTTCGTCGTTGATAAAAGAAAACCTTTGCTTTGGATTATGTCAGCAGTAGTAATTGGATTGGTGTCGATGATACCAAGAAATGAATTGAATGATATTTTCGTTAATTACTTTGACGAGTCTGTTGAATTCAGAACTGATTCTGATTTTATGGTCGATAATTTAACTGGGCTTTATTACATAGAATATTCGTTAAATTCGGGCGAAGAAAGTGGGATCAATAATCCAGAGTTCTTAAAAGATGTTGGTGCCTTTGCGGAATGGTTTCGACAACAACCCGAAGTTATTCATGTAAATAGCTTGACTGATATTATGCAGCGTCTTAATAAAAATATGCATAGTGATGATCAAGAATATTATAAATTACCTGATCAGCGTGAGCTTTCTGCGCAGTATTTATTGCTTTACGAAATGTCGTTACCTTACGGTCTTGATTTGAATAATCAAATTGACGTTAGCAAGTCTTCGATCCGATTTATTCCATCACTTAAAACCTTGTCTAGTAATGATGTCATTGCTCTAAATAATCGTGCCTATTCCTGGTTAAAAGAGAATACGTCGAGTATAGAACTGAGCACTAATCCTGGTTCTGGTACAGCATTAATGTTTGCAAATATAGGTAAGCGAAATATTCAAAGTATGCTGGGTGGAACAACCCTTGCGCTAGTATTAATCTCGATGATTTTAATGTTTGCTTTTCGATCATTTAAAATTGGGCTTATTAGTTTGTTGCCTAATTTAGTTCCTGCTGGATTAGGGTTTGGATTGTGGGCATTAATGGTTGGTCAAGTTGGTCTTGCACTTTCTGTGGTGACAGGTATGACACTCGGAATTGTCGTTGATGATACGGTTCATTTTTTAAGTAAATATCTAAGAGCACGTCGTGAAAAAGGTCTGAGTTCACAAGACGCGGTTGTCTATGCCTTTTCAACGGTTGGGAGGGCGTTAGTTATTACATCCTTTGTACTAGTTGCTGGTTTTTTGGTGTTGTCATTATCAAGTTTTGAGTTGAATGCAGGCATGGGGTTATTAACGGCAATCGTTATAGTTTTCGCATTGTTGGCTGACTTTTTACTGTTGCCACCATTGTTAATGAAGTTTGAGGAGAAGAGCCATGTATAAAAAATATTCTATATTACTTTTAGCATTTTTTGTTATTAATGTTTCAGCTGAAACACCCGAAGAAAAAGGTTTGGCTATTGCACAAGAAGTGGATAAACGCGACTTGGGCTGGTCAGATGTGACGAGTGATCTCCATATGATTCTTAAGAATTCACAGGGTGAGGAAAGTGTGCGTAAAATC
Organism: Gammaproteobacteria bacterium; assembly: GCA_045110495.1. GTDB lineage: Bacteria > Pseudomonadota > Gammaproteobacteria > CAJXQU01 > CAJXQU01 > CAJXQU01. The sequence goes on along the minus strand of JBGCGE010000005.1, from coordinate 44,271 downwards.
AGACTAAAAACCCTGGAAGTAGGTGGTGATGGTGATAAAAGTTTAACTATTTTTGATTCGCCAAAAGACGTTAAAGGCACCGCTTTTTTAAGTTTCACGCACTCTGTTAAAGCCGATGATCAATGGTTATTTTTACCTGCACTTAAACGCGTCAAACGAATTTCATCATCAAATAAATCGGGACCTTTTATGGGCAGTGAATTTGCCTTTGAAGATTTAAGTTCTTTTGAAGTTGATAAATATAAATATAAGTATTTGCGTGATGAATCTCTTGGTGAAAGAGAAGCATTTGTGGTGGAAAACTATCCGCAATACAAACACTCTGGCTATAAAAAAATTGTTGTCTGGATCGATAAAGAAATTTATATGCCGTTAAAATTTGAATTTTACGATCGTAAAAACTCACTACTTAAAACTCTAACATTCAATGATTATAAACAATATCTTGGTAAATACTGGCGTCCTGATAATCAGTATATGATCAATCATCAAAGTAAAAAAAGCACTGTATTAGAATGGAGTAATTACAAATTCAAAGTAGGACTTTCTGATCGTGATTTTGATAAAAATTCGTTAAAGCGTGCTAGATAAATTAGAACATAGTTTTTTAAGATTAATGATCAAAAAAATACTAGCGACGGTATTAATATTCTTACCACTTGTTTCGCTAGCTGGGGAATGGTCGGGATATGTGGGAATAGAAGCAAGGGTGTTCCCACATTCCGCGGTAGATGCCGCGCAGGATAATTCTGATAACTGGTCCGTTGTAGCTGAACCAGAATATTACAATGATTGGGACGATGGATGGCAGAGTTTTACTTTTGTTCCATTTTTAAGAATTGATCAACACGATAGTGAGAGAACACATTTTGATATTCGAGAACTTACCTGGTTAAAAGCAGCTGATGATTGGGAGCTACGTGTTGGTGTCAGGCAAGTATTTTGGGGTGTTGCTGAATCCAATCATTTAGTCGATATTATTAACCAAACAGATTTGATCGAGAATATAGACACTGAAGATAAACTTGGTCAACCGATGATCAATTTTGCTTTTATTAAAGATTGGGGAACCGTTGATTTTTTTATCATGCCAGGATTTCGCGAGCGAACTTTTCCTGGAATAGAAGGGAGGTTACGGACGCAACCACGAGTTGATACCGATCATCCGGTTTATGAATCTTCCGCAGAAGATAAACATATCGATTTTGCAATACGTTGGTCTCACGTCATTGGCGATTTTGATATTGGACTGTCACATTTTTATGGAACCAGTCGTGATCCTCGATTTGAATTCAGTTTTAGTGGAATGCAACCAATACTAATTCCACATTACGATATCATTAATCAAACCAGCCTTGATCTACAAGCAACTAAAGAAAACTGGCTTTGGAAACTGGAAATGATTTACCGTTCAGGTCAAGAAGATTTATCAGGTGATGATAGCTATTTTGCACTTGTAGGCGGATTTGAATATACCTTTTTTGGTGTATTAGAATCTGATATAGATGTTGGTATTGTCTCAGAGTATTTGTTTGACGACCGGGATGATAATGCATTAACCCCTTTTGAAGACGATATAATGATTGGTGTTCGTTTAGCGCTAAACGATGTTCAGAGCAGTGATCTGTTATTCGGTATCATTTTTGATCGCGACACGAGTGCAAAGTCTTTTAATTTGGAAGCAAGTCGCCGTTTGGGTGATAGCTGGAAGTTAGAAGCCGAAGCACGTTTCTTCAGTGATATACCCGCTGATGATTGGCAGTATTTCTTTAGAAATGATGATTATTTCCAATTTACGCTCTCACGATACTTCTAATCCTCTAAATATATTGATTGCTTAATATTTCCTTAAGGTTAAATCTTCACAATAGCTGGCATACAAACATTGGAGTTCGTAAGCTTGCTAGATCAACATCCCACTGAAGAATTTAAAGCCGTCAGTCAACCGCAAATACAAGAGTTTTCAGAAAGTGAACAAGCCGATGTATATGATCTAAAACTATTAGATCAAAATGCCGCTGAAAGACAGCTTACTGAAAGATTCATTAGTAAAATATTTCACGAAACTTACGCGGCAAATTTACAGAGTTTTTATCCTTTCCTGTTAACGATTAAAAATAAAAATGATCAGTTTTCGGCAGTTGCAGGTGTTCGTCCAGCATGTCTGGAAAAATTGTTTTCAGAAAATTATCTCGAAAAGCCAATTGATGAAGTTTTAAAGGCACCGCGAGAAAAAATAATCGAAATAGGTAATCTGGCTCCGGCAGATGCTGGGCAAGCACGTTGGTTAATAGCTACTTTAAGTTCATTTATGAATGCTGCGGGTTTTACGAATGTCGTCTTCACCGCAGTACCACAGTTACGTAATTCTTTTCGACGCATGGGTCTACCTTTATCAGAATTAGCTAAGGCAACGGCTGATCATTTGCCCGAAGATGATATTTCTCATTGGGGTAATTATTACAATTGCAATCCTGTTGTTTTTGTTGGTGATTTACGTGTCGGTAAGATGGCTTTATCAAAGATGATGGCAGTAGATCCTTTACTCAATAATATTAGTACTTTAGCCCAACAAGTGGGTGAAAATTTCAAACAAGTCATTGATCAAAACCATCTCAGTATTTAATGAGTGCACTAATCAAGTCATTACAGCAACATGCTTTTGAAAGATCAGAAGCGGTTGTTATTGAAACCTTTTCACGAACAATAACATGGTCAGAATTTGATCGTGAAGTTAATGCGCTAGCTCGAGATCTAACCACATGCAGCAACTTGGGTTTAATGTTAGAAAATTCTCCTGCCTGGGTCATTGCAGATCTTGCTGCAATAAAAGATGAAATTTGTAATATTCCACTACCCACTTTTTTTAGTGATCAACAAATACAACATGCGATTAAAGATGCAAATATAGATCATATTATTACTGATCAAGTTGAAAGATTGTTGTCGTTATTAAATATAAAAGAATCAAAGCTGATCAAAATTGATGATAAAGAATATCATTTACTAAAATTAGAACCGCAAGTCAGGAAGAACAATGTAGATACTGCAAAAGTCACCTATACGTCGGGAACAACTGGCACACCGAAGGGCGTTCGATTATCTCTCCAACAAATAGAAAAGGTAGCACAAAACCTGACTCAAGCAGCTCAGGCAAATTCTAAAGATCGGGCTCTGGTTTTATTACCACTTTCAACACTTCTGGAAAATATTGGTTCAGTATACGCACCAATATTCGTCGGTGCTCGAATACTGCTTCCAACAAAAGAAGAATTGGGGTTACAAGGATCCAGTCAAATAAATGCCGAGCAACTTGTTATCGCACTACAACATTTAAAACCCAGCACCTTAATTGTTCCACCACAATTGTTGAAGCTACTAATTATTTTTGCACGGCAGAAAATTTTGCCTGACTCGTTTCGATATATTGCTGTTGGTGGTGCTCCGGTCGGGAACGCTTTATTGAAAGAAGCTGCTGAATTAGAGCTTCCAGTTTATCAGGGATATGGTTTGTCCGAAGCTTGTTCTGTTATCTCTACCAATACGCCAGATCAAAATCGACATGGTTCTGTCGGTAAACCATTACCACATCAAAAAGTTAGAATTGCAGAGGGTGGTGAGATCATTATTCATGGAGAAACTTTCTCGGGATATTTGAATGAACAAAAACGCGATCCACAAACAGAACTTGCAACCGGTGACGTTGGCTACTTAAATGACGAGGGTTATTTATACGTGACTGGTAGAAAAAACCAACGAATTATTAGCAGTTATGGGCGTAATGTTTCACCCGAATGGATCGAATCAGAATTAGAATCACATGATGCGATTATGCAAGCTGCCGTGCTTGGTAATAACAAACCATTTTTGATCGCAGTCATCGTCTCAAAAGAAGTAAATAAGTTAGATCACGCAATTGAAAGTATTAATAAAACCTTACCCGACTATGCACAGATAAAAAATTATATTGTCGCTCAGCTTCCGTTCACAATAAGTAATTTACAGTGTACAACAAATGGAAAACCGCGCCGCGATCAAATCAAACAAGAATATAGAGAACAGATTGAAAATATTTATGAGAGTGTAAACAGAAATGTTCTTTGAAAAATTACAAAACGAAACAAATAATGCACGGCAGGAAATGCTGTCTATCGAGCAGATTCAGCGAGGAAGTTCAGGTCAGATATCCTTATTGACTTATGTCGCTTATCTCACTGAAGCCTATCATCATGTAAAACATACCGTTCCATTATTAATGGCTTGTGGAAGTAAGATACCTGGTGATAAAGAATGGTTACGTAGCGAAATTGCAAATTATATTGAAGAAGAACTAGGTCATCAGGAATGGATACTTAATGATATAAAAGCTTGTGGTGCTGACAGCGAAAAAGTTCGTCACAGTCAACCAGGGCCTGCGACAGAATTGATGGTGTCATATGCCTATGATGTGATCGCACGAGGAAATCCAGTTGCCTTTTTTGGAATGATCCTGGTACTTGAGGGAACCAGTATTGCTCTGGCAACTAATGCAGCAGATTCGATTAAAGAATCTTTAAATTTACCAGAGCAAGCCTTCTCATACCTTGCATCACATGGCTCACTCGATGTTGGTCATATGGAATTTTTCAAAGATTTAATGAATAGAATTGATGATGTTGAAGATCAAAAAGCAATTATTCATATGGCAAATATGGTCTACAAACTATATGGTGATATGTTTCGATCAATCCCACTAGATTAAGAAGAAGGGGAATATAATATGAAGAAAAACATTAGTTATTTAATACTCAGTTTTTTCACAATGATAATGACTTATTCTGTTAAGGCAGAAGTCAGTCTTATTGAAATTCAGCATGAATGGGCCAAAGCAAATTATGAAACGCCTGAGAATCAACAAGAAAAAATATTTGAACAGCTTGTATTGAAAGCACGAGAACTTGTTTCTTCTCAACCATCTAAAGCTGAACCAAAAGTCTGGCTTGCAATTGTGGTAAGTACACAAGCAGGTGTCACTGGCGGGCTTGGCGCATTAGGAAAAGTTAAAGAGGCAAAAGTCTTATTAGAAGAAGCCGAGAAAATTGATCCGAAAGTGTTAGATGGATCAATTTATACATCGTTAGGCTCACTTTACTATCAGGTTCCTGGATGGCCAATTGGTTTTGGTAAGAACAGCAAAGCTGAAGAATATTTACAAAAAGCATTGACCCTTAACCCGGATGGAATTGATCCAAATTATTTCTACGGTGACTTCATGTTGGAAGAGGGAAAGGTGATAAAAGCAATAGAGTATCTTAAAAAAGCGCAAGCAGCTCCTCCGAGAAGTGATCGACCACTCGCCGATAAAGGACGACAAAAAGAAATCGCCATGAAACTGGCTGAGGCGGAACAGAAGCAGAAAAGTTCTGGTAAGAAAAATGTCTTTCAAAAATAAACGAATTATTCTTACCGGTGCAACAGGGGGGCTTGGAACTCATATTGCTCGAATGTTGTTAGATGCTGGCGCAAAACTTCTGTTGGCAGGTACGAATGAAGAGGCGGCAGATGAATTAAGAAAAAGGTGTGATATTGAGCGGACTGTAATTTGTATCGCAGACATTACGGATGCAGCGTCACGGGACAGAATTGTCAAGGTTGCTGAAGATTCATTTCAGGGTATTGATATGCTAATTAATAACGCCGGCATCAATCCTTTTGGTTCATTTGTAGAACAAGATCCAGCATTGATACAAAAAACAATGGAAGTAAATATGCTAGCTCCAATGATGTTAACCCACGCGGTTTTACCTATAATGCAAAAACAAAATCGTGGACAAATTGTCAATATAGGTTCAACGTTTGGAAGTATTGCATTTGCATGGTTTACAGCATACTCTGCAAGCAAGTTTGCACTACGTGGTTTTTCACAAGGGTTACGACGAGAACTTGCTGATACGGGTATTGATGTAACTTATATTGCACCAAGAGGAATTAAAACTAAGCTGAATTCTGCAGCAGTATATGAAATGGCGAAAGTAATTAAAATGAACATGGATGAACCGGTAGATGTTGCTGATCAAATAATCGATGCGATACGGCAACGGAAAAAAGAATGTTATATCGGCTTCCCCGAATCTCTATTTGTTCGAGTAAATGCTTTGATGCCTGGGCTAGTTGATGTCTCTCTAAAAAATCAAAATCAGGCTGCCAGACCTTATGCACTGAAAGAATAGGTTATGATCGAGAAACACGAAGTATGTATTTATATTACAAGTACATCGGAATAGGTAGCTGATGCAAATCGTGTTAGTCGAAGATGATCTTTCACTGGCGGGAGGTTTGCAAACGGCACTGATCAAGGAAGGCTTTGTTGTAAATCATGTGACTACGGGTAAAGAAACTATCCATGTCGTTAAGACAGAACCACCGGATATAATTATTCTTGATCTTGGCCTGCCAGATATGGATGGTTTAGAAATTCTTCAAAAAATACGCAGCTCTAACGTAACCCTGCCAGTTTTACTTCTCACAGCCAGAGACTCAATTGAAGATAAAGTGTCAGGTCTCGATAGTGGCGCGGATGATTACCTTGCTAAACCTTTTGATATGTTGGAACTTCTTGCTCGACTCAGAGCGCTTGAAAGAAGAGTGAGTACATCTGTCACCAGTAAAATTGTAATAGACAATGTCTCACTGGATACCAATAATCTTGATGTTACAATTGATGATGAGCTTATAGATTTTTCTCGCCGGGAACATATGTTGCTGAAGGTGTTGATGCAAAACGCAAACAAAGTATTGACGCGTGATAGCCTTGAAACAAAGTTATATCAGTGGGGTGATGAAGTTAGTAGTAATACGATTGAAGTTCATATACATCATTTGCGTAAAAAACTACCTGCTGATTTTATCAAAACAATAAGAGGAGTTGGTTACCGCATAAATAAAAGTGAGTAAAAGTGAATAAAACGTGAAATCGATTAAAGTATTTCTCACCGTTGTGATTCTTGCAACGATCAGCTTAATGGTTTTTTTATCTGAGCTTCAAGGCTTTCGTCTAAATATGATCGAGGCAGAAAAATTATTTGATCAGCAACTTGCTGACACAGCACAACTTCTCTCGATTACCTATTCAGACAATGCAACGGCCTCGAATATAGAGACTAAATTCTACGGCTTTCAAGTGTGGAAAGATGGACAGTTACAAATACATTCTAAAAACATGCCAGAACAATTTTTAGTTAATCTGGAAGAAGGCTATCAAGAACATAATTTTGGAAATCACCGTTGGCGAACTTTTGGATATTCTGATCAAATAAAAAATATCTGGATCCTTGTTGCGCAGCGGAGCGATATTCGTTATGTATTGGCGGAAAACATCATAATTAAATCCATCATTCCAACACTTATTTTTTTACCTGTGGCTGCAATTTTGATATGGAACATTATCGCTTTTGGTGTCTCTCCTTTAAGGAAACTTTCGGATCAGTTAAGGACTAAACAAGCGGATGATCTTAGTCCATTATCATTGGAGAAACAGCCAGTAGAATTAGCGCAAGTTGTTAAATCGACAAATGATCTTCTCTCAAGGTTGAAGGCATCATTTCAGCGTGAAAAACGTTTTGCTTCTGATGCTGCACATGAGTTAAGAACGCCGATTAGTGCATTGAAAGTACATTTACATAATCTTGAAACTGACATACCTGTGGGCAATAAGAATGTAGAAGAAATAAGACAAGCAACAGATCGAATGGGGTATTTGATCGAACAGATACTAGATTTGAATCGAACGTCTCCAGAACAATTCATAACCAAATTCACAAAGTTTGATCTTTATAAATTAACACGGGATGTAATAGCAAAAGAATATTTTAAATTTGAATTGAAAAATATTGAAATTGAATTAGACGGTGAAAGTTGTGAGATTAATGGTGATTTATTTTCTTTAGAGGCAATGATTCAAAATTTATTAGACAATGCTCGAAAATATACACCAGAAGAAGGTGTTATTTTAGCAACTGTAAAAACTGAAAATGATGAGGTGGTTTTGCAAGTACAAGATTCTGGTTCAGGTGTGCCTGAAGAAAAGTATGATCGATTATTTGATCGTTTTTACCGATTGGGAGGAGACCGACATGCTTCTGGTGAATCAGGTTGTGGTCTTGGTCTCGCGATAGTTAAACAGATAGTCGATTTGCATAAAGCCAAAATTAATTTCAAGCGATCATGTTTTGATTCTGGTTTATCAGTGTCAGTTATTTTTGAAGGTATCAGTAATGTATAATTCTTCTTCTTTTGGTATTTTACGGGTAGTACTATTCTTTTGTTTATTCCAAATAAATTCTGCCTGGTCAGCTACACCAATTATAAAAATAGAAATAAAGAATCATTTATTTTTCCCATCAGAAATAAAAATACCAGCAAATACTAAAGTTAAATTGATGGTATACAACCTTGATCCCACTTCTGAAGAGTTTGAAAGTTTTGAGCTTAATCGTGAGAAAGTCATTATGGGAAATCAAAAAGCAGTTATTTTTATTGGACCTTTACCGGCAGGGCGATATCCTTTTTTTGGTGAGTTCTTTCCTAAAACAGCGCAAGGAATGGTTATAGTTGAATAGGGAAAGTGAATGCTATTAAGCACCGTCATTATTATATTAAGAGAAGTGTTAGAAGCAGCACTTCTAGTCAGTGTATTACTTGCTTTAACAAAGCAGTTAAAACTCCCCTCTGGTTGGATATTCTGGTCAGCTGGTCTAGGTATGTTTGGTACATTTATTTATGCAGATAACATCTTTTCAATATCTGACTGGTTTGATGGAGTAGGCCAGGAAGTTATTAATGCATTTTTACAATATGCAATATTTATCTTCTTACTAGTATTGATGTTTTTGCTCTCGAAACTGCGTAACAAGGCTGAGTTAAATATAAATTTCATTACCACTACGATGTGTATAATCGTTTTAAGTGCGATAACACGTGAAGGAAGTGAAATATTAATTTACCTTCAAAATTTCGCAACAACAATGGATCATCTTTCCGCAGTTATTGCCGGTACGGTTATCGGTGCCGGGATCGGCTGTAGCATAGGAATTATGTGCTACTTTTTCTTATGTAATTTTGTGCATGGCTGGTCAGTAAACATAGGATTAGTATTTCTGGTGTTAATTGGGTCAGGTATGGTTTCTCAAGCAACTTTATCCTTAATCCAGGCAGACTGGTTGCCTTCGCAAGCACCACTCTGGAATAGTGGAAATATCGTCTCGGAAAGTTCTGTCGTTGGTCAGTTGCTTTATGCGGTCATCGGCTACGAATCGACGCCTACAGCGGTACAAGTAGGCTTTTACGTGGTAGGGATGACACTTTTGATCGTGGCAATCCTACCAGTTCATAAAAGTTATTCTGCTAAAAAATAGATTAAACATAAGAGGTTGTTCAAGCGTGATAAAACATTTTAGATTATTTTTTATTCTGATAGCTATTAGTCTCTTTTATTCTGTTGAAGTTGCAGCGGATGGATCAATAATAGACAAGATCTATCACCCATATGTGCAACCACAGGAAAAAGAGTTTGAGCTTCGAGCCACTTTTGAAAGCAATGATCGTAATAACCCCACCGACGGAGCCGATACTTATCGATTTGCTTACGGACAGTCTATAAATGATAGATGGTTTTCTGAATTTTATTTGATTGGCGAAAAAACGCCTGACGATAGTTTTGAAATCGAATATGCGGAAGTTGAGTTCCTCTGGCAGCTTACAGAGCAAGGTGAGTATTCGGCTGACTGGGGGATGTTGTTTGAAATAGAACGAGCGATGGTTGATCAAATTACAGAGGTTTCCACAACTCTACTTATTGAAAGACAATGGGGGAGTTGGGTTGGGACAGCTAATTTGAACCTGGCTTTTGAATGGGGTAGTGATATTGATAATGAACTAGAAACTGGTCTGTCTATGCAGACACGTTATCGTTATTCGCGCCTGCTTGAGCCTGCGGTTGAACTCTATCTGGGGGAAGATACTCACGGCATAGGGCCAGTGTTACTTGGAAATATACGTCTTGGCGATAGAAAACAATTACGATGGGAAACGGGTGTCATTGTTGGCTTATCAAATGATACACCAGATACAACTTTTAGATTTCTTATTGAACTGGAATATTATTAAGAGTAATTATCTTCATGGATAGTGACAGGTGTAGCATTATCGAAAACGGTAATCACCTTGACTAATTTAACAACATAATATCAATAGGTTAACTATTCTTTTTGCTTGTTGTCTATTTATCTTCAGGTTCACCTTCGATCGTTTTTATACCTGTTATCATGGCAGAAATTAATCCACTTTTTTCTTTTATTTCCGAATAAATAACTCCAATAATGTGAACTAAGACTAATGCGAGCAAAACAAAAAACAGGTAGTAATGAATAGTTATGATCGGTTTGCGAAAGTCGCGCATTTCTTTATAAGCAGCTTCAATCACATGGGTTTTATCTCCTGGTTTTAGGGCGTCTAATCGTTCGCTATCTCCCTCAGTCACCCATTCCGCAAAATGATCGCCGAAAGGAGGGAGATAAAGATCAGTCCCTGCAATGATTAATCCCGTGCTTGCTTGAATAGTTAGCAATAGAAAAAATAGACCGATGATCAATTTTGCGATTGGGTTATGCCCCAAATATTGTTGAGGTTTGTCAGAACGAATAGATGCTGAATATTCTTTCAGGTCAGCTCGATAGTTTTTTCCAAATGGCAGAATTTGTTTCCAACGAGAGAAGTGATTACCGAAAAATGCCCAAATTAAGCGCCAGATCAAATTGATCACAAAGACATATCCAATGTAGGCATGGATAGTTTTTAGCAGTACTTTTGCTTCACCCGTTATTCCTAATATTTTCGCATTAAGAATAATGGTGCCCACTAGCATGAGTAAAATAACGGTTGTTGCATTGACCCAGTGAAATATCCGCGTGGTTCTATCCCAAACTTTGTAACGTTTTAGTTCTGACATCTCGGAATACCTCTGGAAGATTGAATATTGATTATAGCGAATATATCTTAAAATTTTATTAAAGATTTGTTAGATCCTTGCCGATATCAGCTGTACCAGCTCACAGAAACAATATTGAATTACCGGTCTGAATGTAATATGGAAATTAGTCACGCATCGCATGGAGCTTCACCTTTGTACTCTGCAGGCAATCTGCAAAGTGCGGGTGCCAATAATGGATCGAATAACTCAGCGGTCAAAAATGAATCAAATCTTGACGAAAAAGAAAAGCAACAAGTTCAGAAACTAAAAGAACGTGATCGAGAAGTTCGATCCCACGAGCAAGCTCATAAATCAGCTGCCGGTGGACTTGCCGGTGCGATAACCTACCAATATAAAACTGGTCCTGACGGTAAGCAATATGTTACCGAGGGCGAGGTAGAAATTGATACCGCACCCGTCAGAGATGATCCGGAAGCGACAGTAAGAAAAGCCAAACAAATTCAAAAGGCAGCCACAGCACCAGCTGAGCCTTCTGCACAAGATATGCAAGTTGCTGCTCAAGCTTTCGCTATGGAACAACAGGCACAAATTGAAAAGCGTGAAAAGAAAGTTGAAGAAGATGATAAAGACGGTGGAATTCTGTCTGCTGCAAAAGCGGATAGCGATAAATCAAATGATTCCCTGAAGACATCACAAAGTGGTAAGGAAGAAAAAGCTGACGGAGCCGTTTGTGCTATCTGCGGCGGTACTCATACTGGTGAAACGCACACTCAAGCGAACAAGGATAAGCTTGATAAGATCTTTGAAATAGCAAAAGCAGAAACAACATCATCCATATTTATTGTTAGTCAATTAGCTTGATAAGAAGCTCAATAACACTTCAAAGTAAATATCTATCCAGATCAAAAAACTCTTCTAGCCGATTCACCTGATTTATAAGACAATTAGAACTAACCTCTGGCAAGTGAGTCTATAGCGGGTTGCAACGCTATTTGCCGATAGTTACTTATACTGATCCACTAAGGTTTCATCATGAAAAAAATTGTTCTTATTATATTGATAGCAATGTCTGTTATTTTGTTTTTTGTTTTTGATTTAGGACAATATTTCAATCTTGATTATCTGAAGTCGCAAAGGCAAGCAATCGAAGATTTTAATCAAGCTCAACCTTTTTTGACCATGCTTATTTACTTCTTTGTTTATGTGGTAATGGCTGCTCTCTCTCTTCCAGGTGCGGCTATTTTGACATTAGCGGGTGGTGCTATCTTTGGTTTGTTAAAAGGAACATTGCTAGTGTCTTTTGCATCGACAATAGGAGCAACGTTGGCATTTTTGATCTCACGGACTTTGCTACGTGATTTCACTCAGAATAAATTTGGTGATTTTTTAGCCTCGTTTAATGAAGGAATAAATAAGGATGGTGCTTTTTATTTATTCAGTTTACGACTGGTTCCTTTATTTCCTTTTTTTGTCGTAAATCTGGTGATGGGGTTAACACCTTTGAAAACAGCAACCTTTTATTGGGTCAGTCAAATCGGCATGCTGCTAGGAACGATTGTTTATGTTAATGCTGGCACTCAACTAGCTCAAATAGAATCGTTGTCTGGTATTCTTTCACCCATGTTAATCGGCTCTTTTGTGTTACTTGGCGTATTCCCAATATTAGCTAAAAAATCGATAGAATTTTATAAAAATTAATCATAATGAACTCTCAAAAAGAATATCCAAAACCGAAAAAATTTGATCGCGATATTATTATTATTGGTGCGGGAGCAGGCGGATTAGTCAGTGCCATCATTGGAACCACCGTCAATGCTAAGGTAAGTTTGATCGAAAAAAACAAAATGGGAGGTGATTGTTTGAACACAGGCTGTGTGCCTTCTAAAGCACTTATTCGTTCGGCTAAATGGTTGCAACAAACAAAACGAGCCAATGAGTTTGGTTTTGAATCTGCCGAGATCAAATTTGATTTTGCCGATGTAATGGAACGTGTTCACAGGATCATCAATACGATCGAACCTGCAGATTCTGTTGAGAGATTCACTGGTTTAGGTGTCGATTGTATAAAGGGTGAAGCAAAAATAATATCGCCCTACAGCGTCGAAGTTAACGGTAGCGTCTTAACAACTCGGAATATAATAATTGCAGCTGGTGCCAGGCCATTTATTCCACCTATAAAAGGTATTGAAGATATAGATTTCCTTACTTCAGATACACTTTGGGATCTAAAACAATTACCGAATAGACTTGTAGTGCTGGGTGGTGGCCCAATCGGTTGTGAATTAACGCAATCATTTGCTCGACTGGGTAGTCAGGTTACACAAATAGAAATGATGCCGAGGATTATGGGACGTGAAGATCCTGAAGTTTCAGACTTTATTACAACTCGTTTTCAGAATGAAGGTGTTGATGTTTTAGTTGATCATAAAGCTAAAAAAATTATTGTTGAAAATGAGCAAAAGATAATAGTCTGTATGTATAAAGGAAGTGAAGTCAGAGTAGAATTTGATCAATTACTTGTAGCGGTGGGCCGAGAAGCAAGAGTGGAGAATTATGGCCTCGATGATCTTGAAATAAATCTTACTCAAAAGAATACAATAGAAGTGAATGACTTTTTGCAAACGAACTATTCAAATATTTATGCGGTGGGTGATGTCGCAGGGCCTTATCAGTTCACGCATACGGCTTCACACATGGCATGGTATGCTGCAGTCAATGCTTTATTTGGTTGTTTTAAAAAGTTTCGTGTCGATTATTCAGTTATTCCCTGGGCAACATATACCGATCCGGAGGTTGCTCGTGTTGGTCTGAATGAGCAAGAAGCAAACGAAAAAGGGATCAAATTTGAAGTATCAAAATACGATATAGCGCATTTAGATCGTGCTATTACTGATGAAGAAGCAAATGGATTTGTAAAGATATTAACGGTGCCCGGTAAAGACAAAATACTTGGCGTTACAATCATGGGTGAACACGCTGGTGATTTGATCGCAGAATATGTAATGGCCATGAAACATAAGCTTGGCTTGAATAAGATTCTTGGAACGATTCATATTTATCCGACACTGGCAGAAGCAAATAAATTTGCGGCTGGTGAATGGAAGAAAGCTCATGCACCACAATTTGTTTTGAAAATTCTAAAACACTTTTTTAATTGGAGACGAGGTTAGTAATTTCCATTTTTCTAATCAAATCAAATACATTAGTAAGCCTGATATATTCCTGACTTAAAGAATCTTTTCATTTGGCCGCCATTATTGAGTATAGATCTCAATTTATAGGAAAAATGGTGCGCATAACTCGTTTATTGATAATGTTGTTTTGTATGCAGATGACAGTCAGTCATGCTGCAGACTCACCCGATCCAGATAAATCATCTTCTAAAATCGATGTGCGCGTAATCATCGATATTTCTGGGAGTATGAAAAAAAACGATCCAAAAAATTTACGTGTCCCTGCTTTAAAGTTATTAATTGGTTTATTACCTGAGGGAGTCGATACAGGCGTATGGACTTTCGGTACAAAAGTAAAACCGCTAGTCAAGCACGGCATTGTAGATAAAAAATGGAAAGCGAAAGCAAATAAAGCGGTAAAAAAAATAAGTTCAAGAGATCAATACACTAATGTTGAAAATGCATTAAATGTAGTCGCGCAAGATTGGGATGAGGATGATGCCCAGACAAAAAGGAATATCATCATATTGACCGATGGAATGGTTGATGTATCGAAAAAACAAGAAGTCAGTGATCAATCTCGGCAGCGCATCCTAGACGAAGTATTACCAATGTTACAAAACAAAAATGTAACGGTAAATACGATATCTTTATCTGAAAATGCAGACCTGGAATTGATGGACGCTTTGGCGGTAGGTACCGATGGATGGTCAGAACAGGTTAATGAAGCCGAACAATTACAACGCGTGTTCTTACACATGTTTGAAAAATCTGCACCAAGAGACACTGTCCCATTAGAAGGTAATAAATTTACGATAGATAAAATGATCGAAGAATTTACATTGCTTGTCTTTAGAAACAATGAAATAAAACCGACAACAATTACTCCACCAAAAGGTGAAAAGTTTGATCAAAAGTCACGGCCTAAAAATATCGCATGGCTAGAAGAAGATGGTTACGATCTGATCACAATAACTAAACCCATAGCGGGTGAGTGGAAAATTGATGCTGACATTGATCCTGATAATCGGGTTATGGTCGTTACAAAATTAAAATTACATACCTCAGATATCCCTAACACTATTTTCGTTGGAGAAGAATATGATTATAAATTTTGGGTAACTGCGGGTGGAAAAAAAATAAACAAAGATGCTTTTTATAATTTAATCGAAATGAAAATGACACAAGCTTCAGATGGTGAAATTCAGGAAGTCTGGGATCTTGAAAAGCGGAATAGTGAAAATGAATTTGACATCAGGCTAGGTAAAACATTTGGCGTTGGCGAAATTGAGTTAAGTGTTATTGTTGATGGTAAAACATTCAAGCGACAACATAAGCAGACAATTAATGTTTATGAAAAAATTTATGATGTTGAAGATGAATCAAAACAATTTCCTGATGGTAAAAACGTATATCAACTTAGAATAATTCCAAAAGGTAAGGTATTAAATCTCAGTACATTTAAAACTATGGCTAATGTAACTGCGCCAGATGGAAGCAACAGTCAAATTGAAGCGAAAATGGTGTTAAGAGGGAATGCGTGGTTGGTTACTATTTCTGATCCTAAGCCAGGGCAATATACAGTTGTATTAGATATAGAAGCAAAAACAAAAAGTGACCGTAAAGTAAATGTTACTTCAGATCCAATAGAACTTGGTAAGCAAGTCGAAGATGCGGTTATTGAAGAAGATGACATTGAAGAAGTAGAAGAAATTCTCGAAGAAACAGATTGGATGAAGATTGGAATAATTATGCTGGTTGCAAATCTTGTTTTATTTGGCTCGATTGCAGGTGTTTTATTATTTTTGAAAAAAAGAAAAGAAAAAGCTATAGAACCGAAGGATGAATTATGAACGGAGAAACGCTCCAAACTTTATTAATTATTACTGCAGCCGAAATTGGTTTTGTACTTTTATCATTATGTATTTTTTTGATATGGCGAAAAGTGAAAGCTAAAAAAGAAGATTTAAAAGCTGTAAAAGATCTTGTTGAAAATGTAAAAGAGATAGAACCAAATCGTAGAGAGTCATTACTAAAAGTCTTTGGCGAATGTTACGACATGGAAGAAAATGAACTAAATACTGCCGTGGATGAGTTTTTAAATCGCGAGCGTGCATTTTATAAAACAATGATCTCAGTATATGTAGATCGAGACGCTAAGGAATTTTCGAAATTATCAGGTGCGTTAGTTGAAATGGTTAAACCGTACTCGGATCTTGCTCTTTCAGCAGAACTTTCTACGGATTCTGAAGAGTTAGAAGCCTTGCAGGAACAAAACAAAGAACTGAGTAAAGAATTGGATGAGTCTAAAAAAGTAATGGATGAATTACTTACTGAGTATTCTGCAACGTTCGATAAGGAAGGTGAAGGAACAACAGCGGAATCAATTCAAAAAAGTAAAACTGATGAAAGTAATGAAGATACCGACCAAACTAAAGAAGAACAAAAAAGTGAAGATATAGAGTTTGAGGAATCATCTCAAGATGAACAGAGTAATGATTTGGTAAGTGAGCCTGATACATCAAAAGAATTAGAAAGTGAAGAAGATATTTCAATAGAAGCTTCGGACGAGATAGAGATTGAGAGCGATTTAATAGTTGAAGAAGATATAAGTAATGAAATAGAGGTCGAACTAAACGAAGACGATCAAACTGATCTTCCTGCTGAAATCAGTATAGAAGAAGAGCTTGAAGAGGATCAAAGCGATGAAGTATCTTTGGATGACATTGATCTTGAGCTTGAAACCGAAGCATAAATTGTTTGGTTCTTACTAATGCGATTTCATTAGCCTGACCATAACTAGAAAATCTCAACACAAAATAGTAAAAGTCCAACTTCGACATGAAGACTTTTAGATGAAAGAAAATTCTTATTAATTGTAATGATAATAAATTCCAGAAAGACTAAATAATACGAGCTCAGAAAATATCGGCTTAAGGTTTCAATAAATTCACTCATTAAATTGTTTTCACGATTCTGTAATTTCACCTGAAAATACAAGGCAATTTATCAGAGACTAATAATACTAAACTAGCATAAATAAGTAGATTTGATCCAAAACCGGCAGCTATTTCACGATTTGTCGGGAAACAATTTATTGCTAGAAACATTTTCAAGAAAGAATTTATCTCTAAAGAATATTTTAGTTCTCAATATTTTTGCCGCTATCCATTAGAATAGATCTAAATTTCCAGAATGTTAAGAGGATTTATGAAAAAAATGTTCTCAAAGGAAAAATCAAGAATGAAGAAAATACGTGAATTATTACATATCAAATATCCATTATTGATGATAATTTTCGCTGCAGTCGCTCTTGTATTAACATTACTTGAAATTAATATAATTACTTGTCTGCTACTGATGTTTGCATTTGCTTGTTCAGAGTACCTCTTTTCAAAAAAGCCTAAAGAAAAAAATAATATATCTGAAGCTGAAGAAGAAGATTTTGATGATGGAATAAGTGCAGAAGCATGGATGGACATCGCAAGTAAAATGGATACCGTTTTCAGTGATCTTGATAGAGATCTTGATCAGGCTGATAGCGTCATTAAAAGTGCAACGACGACTATTGGAGAGAGTTTATCAGGTTTGGAGGTGTCTTCGACTGGACAGCAGCAGGTCTTATCTGAAATGATTAATGATCTAAAGCAGATCACAAAACCAAATAATGACGAAGATTTTCAGCTAGCGGAAGCTACTAATAGTTCTGCAGAGATAAGCTCAAAAATAATTGAAGGGTTTGTTGGAACCATTAATTCCATTCAAGCTGAAAGCAAAGAAATGACAAATGAGTTTGATGTTATCACTGAGCAGGCAAAAACTATTTCTGTTTCTCTGAGTAATATAAGTGACATTACCTCACAGACAAACTTACTTGCGCTGAATGCAGCTATTGAGGCGGCAAGAGCTGGTGAAGCTGGACGTGGCTTTGCAGTAGTTGCTGACGAAGTACGTAATTTGTCGAAAAAAACAGATGAGTTCAATCAACAAATTTCAGAACAGACACGGCAAATTATTGAATCCATTAATGCCGTCGCGTCCCGGGTCGATGTTATTACCAATTACGATCTTGATAAAGCATACCAATCGCGTGATCAGATCAATCGTATTTGGGAATCTATAGGTGAGTTAAATGAAAATGTTGTTGGAAAGACTCATACCGTAGCAGAATTATCCGAAGGTATTCGTGATCATATAACGACAGGAGTTATTTCATTACAGTTTGAAGACATAATAAGCCAACTAGTCGAGCATGTCCGTGATCGAATGTATATCATCAGAAAATTATCTATTCAATTAACGAGTAGTATAAGTTCTCTCGAAGATCAGAAGGCCTTACAATTAGTATTACAAGAAATACAGGATGAATCGGTAGCTGCTATAGAAAAACTAGGGGTATCTTCAGTACAACAACAAAATATTGAGACGGGTAGCGTTGATTTATTTTAATCGAACAAATCAGGATAGATTTTTTAGGAATTTTGACTTAATTCGGATCCTTTAAGGGAAATTCTGTAAAGAACGTAGCACCTTTTCCTTTTGTACTCTCTACCCAAATCTTTCCTTTATGTTGTTCGACAATATTCTTGGCGATAGCCATACCCAATCCTGATCCTTGTGTGTTGCCATCGGCATGATTTTTTTTGAATGGAATAAATATACTTTCAATAAACTTTTGATCAATTCCATTACCATTATCTTGTATCGAAATGGTAACTGTTTTATCAGCTAATTTTTGATCTATATTGATCGAAATACCATTACTATTATGTTTTATAGCGTTCAGTACAATGTTGCCGAATAACAAATAGATATGTGATTCCACGCAATAAAGACTAGATAATTTATCGACCTTAATTTTCGCATCATGCTCTTTTATAAAATCAGAATTATTACTGGTTATATCCTCAAAAATTTTATTCAAAGAAATCTCTTCAAAATTTTCTTTTATATCAACATTACTGATATAAGATCCAAGATCATTTACAAGGGTTTGTGCTTTATTACATTCCGAACTTATATGTTCTAAATATTCTTTATTTGATGAATTTTCGAAAATATTTTTATTATCTGAGTTTTCGACTTTTTTCAGTAGTGAATCTGAAAATCCTTGAATTCTCCTTAAAAAACCCGTGAAATCGTGCGAAAGAGAGTAACTAAACATGTCTCTTTCATTTAGTTTTTTTTCTATTTCTTTCTGATAACTAAGTCTTTCTGACAAGTCATTTAGTCCTATAATTACCATATTGCGGTTGCCGATATTTAGTGGGTTTATGCCTATTTCTAAATACACGATTTCACCATTGCTTTTTTTTCCAATTAGATCTCTACCGTCACCCATATTTTTTTGTTCTGGATGTTGGAAATATTGATTTATATGTGATGCGTGTTTGTCTTTAAGTTCTGATGGGATCAGTTCCTGAACATTCTTACCAATTAATTCTTTTTCTGCATAAATAAACAATCTATGCATCGAATCATTCGCAAAGATAATTTGTCCATCAGACGCGACCAATGACATCGGGTTTGGTGCTGAATTCATTGCAAGAATAAACTGTTCTTTTAATCCTTTTTCTTTAAGCCTGTAGTCAATGAAAATGCTTCCTGTAAAACTGGCAATTAGAATTAACCCAATACTAATTATGCGATTTATAAAAGCAAAATGTTCTTCATTACTTATTGGGGAAATAAAATAACCAAGGATTATAAAAGCGCAAGAAATTGCCATGGAGGTATAAAGTACTTTTTTGGATTCAATCAAAAAAGAGAATATAAAGATTAATAAAAGATAAAAATTTCCAGCCGATATTCCCAATGGAAGCATGTAGTCAACTGCTAAAAATACCAGTGCGCCACAGAAAAGGAGAAGAAAATAGAAATGATCTTTTGTTTTCAATATTTAGTTGCCTATATCACACCTTTCGTTTTGAAAAATAATGGAAGGTGGTATGATTTATACAAATAGAGTCATAAGAGGGATTATCGCTACAAAAGCTCTTTTGATGCAACCCTGAATGTAATATGCACTCCACTATATTTATAATCTAAAATGGGCAAGCACAGTTACCCATAACTTTTTCGCCAGAAATGGGATGATCAAATTCCAGTGTAACCGCGTGTAATAGTAACCGGGAGGACAAATCTTTTGTTCGTTCAGTACCATATAGATCGCAGCCTAAAATTGGATGGCCTATTTCCCGACTGTGTATTCGCAACTGATGAGTGCGGCCCGTCTTTGGTGTGAATAAAACGCGACTGCTTGATGGATTTTGAAAACGCTCTAACACTTCATACTGACTTGTAGCTTGCTTACCATTCACGTAACAAATTTTTTGTAAGGGAAAATTAAGCTTATCTTTCGCAACAGGTAAATCAATGGAACCCTGATCAGATATGAGATGTCCATCCAGCAACCCGATATAGGTTTTCACTACCATCCGATCTTGAAACTGTTTGGTCAGGTTCGCATTAACAGACTTGCTTAATGCTATTACCATGATTCCTGATGTTCCAAAATCTAATCGATGCACCATCGTGGCTGTTGGAAACTGCTGCACCAATCGATAATGCACAGAGTCTTTATTCAAAGGGTTTTTGCCGGATAGACTTAGTAAACCACTGGGCTTATTGATCAACAAAATATGTTGATCCTGGAATAGTATTTCTATCTGCTCTTCACAATGAGAGACGATAAAGTTATCGGTAAGTGTGGTCATGGAGAAGTTGTTCAAGCTACCACTACGAAGGTGAAGGGATAGATGGAACCACTAGTACAATAAAGAGATATTTTAAAATTTACCGACCCAGTTTTCAGCTTTAATGGCACATGCCTTTATCTTTTCTGCGCGTAATTGTAAGTCGCCAGGTATTGAATATTTCGAAGCTTTATCGGGCTGAGTAAGTAGTTTATATGTATCGAATACATCTTGTGCGTCACCATTATTAGCTGCGTAGCAATCAGCTACAGCTTCTGTGAGAGGAGAATAAGATGTTGGTGGAAGAATAAGATGATTCAACTGTCGGTGTGCTTGATTGTGCTTAATGAAAAAGCGACAAGGCCCAGGCATCTCACGACAGAATGTAGGATTATAAACAATCATACTCCTATCTGAATTACCTTTTAACATCGCAAAATAAGGTATTTGATTGTCTGAAACACCATAAAATTGCGTTTGAGCTTGAGTGGTGTTTATCACAAAACCGCATAGGACAAGGCTGGTTAAAAGCAGGGTTTTCGGTATATTAATTTGTATCATAATTTACTCTCCAGTTCGGTTTCCAAAGAATCAGGCAAGCTCGACCTTATCCTATCCATCTGCTTCATCATACCCCAGGTTAGGCGCTAACCAACGCTCCATTGTTTTGACATCAATCCCTTTACGACGTGCATAATCGGCGATCTGATCGCGATTGATCATACCAAGACCAAAGTATCTGGAATCGGGATGTGAAAAATACCAACCGCTAACCGCCGCAGTCGGGACCATTGCATGATGTTCGGTAAGGGTGATACCGGTATTTTTTTCTACGTTTAACAGTTCCCATAACAGTGGCTTTTCTGTGTGATCAGGACAAGCTGGATAGCCAGGAGCAGGTCGTATGCCTTGATATTTTTCACTGATCAAATCGTCATTTTCTAAGCCTTCATCGTTATCATATCCCCAGAAATCTTTACGCACACGTTGATGCATTCTTTCGGCGAAGGCTTCTGCAAATCTATCTGCTAACGCCTTGAGCATTATCGCGCTGTAGTCATCATGATCATTTTCGAACTCTTGTAATTTTGCCTCCATTCCAAAACCTGCGGCAACAGCAAAAGCGCCGACGTAATCTTTAACATGCTCTTCATGCGGCGCGATAAAATCGGCCAGTGCATAGTTCGGTTGACCCGGTGGTTTTAGGGTTTGTTGTCGGAGCGAATGAATTTTCGTGAGTTCACCCTGACGCGTTTCATCGGTATAGAGTTCTATATCGTCACCCGTCGCATTTGCCGGGAACAGACCAATCACTCCGCTGGCGCTGAACCACTTCTCTTCAATAATTTTATCGAGCATAGTCTGTGCGTCATTGAATAATTTAGTCGCTTCTTCGCCGACAATTTTATCGCCTAATATACGCGGGTATCTGCCAGCCAGTTCCCAGGCGATAAAGAAAGGTGTCCAATCGATAAACTCTCTGAGTTCTTCTAATGGATAATCTTTAAATACATGAACACCCAATTTTTTTGGAACCGGTGGTGTGTAGTTTGACCAGTCTATAGTGACGCGGTTTTGTCTGGCTTGATCTAACGTTAGCCATTTAGTCTTAGCTTGTTTACCTTTGTGACGTTCGCGAACCTTGTCATATTCTTCTGTGATTTCTTTACTGAGTTCTGATTTCAGATCGACATTGAGTAAGCGAGTTGAGATACCTACCGCGCGCGAAGCATCTTTAACATGGACAACGGGATGTTCGTAGCCGAGATCAATTTTGACTGCAGTATGTGCACGCGAAGTTGTCGCGCCACCGATCATTAATGGTAGCGCAAATTCCTGGCGTTGCATTTCTTTTGCGACATGCACCATTTCATCTAAAGACGGCGTGATCAATCCGCTCAAACCAATAATATCTGCGTTAAGTTCTTTGGCTTTATCGAGGATCACTTGTGCAGGAACCATAACGCCTAGATCGACGACTTCAAAGTTATTACATTGCAATACAACGCCAACGATGTTTTTACCGATATCATGAACATCGCCTTTTACGGTCGCCATAATAATTTTGCCGTTACTTTTTATTTCCTCGCCACCTTTTTCTTCTTCGATGTAAGGCAATAAATAAGCGACCGCTTTTTTCATTACGCGGGCACTCTTCACCACTTGCGGCAGGAACATTTTTCCTGAACCAAATAAATCACCAACTACGTTCATGCCGATCATTAAAGGGCCTTCGATAACGTGCAGCGGCTTTTCTGCTTGTTGGCGCGCTACTTCAGTATCTTCTTCTATAAATTCTGCGATGCCTTTTACCAGTGCATGCGTCAGTCGTTCTTGTACAGAACCTTTTCGCCATTCGAGGTCAACGAGTTTTTCTTTACCAGGGCCAGCTTTAACCGATTCTGCAAATTCAACCATTCGATCGGTAGAATCTTCTCTACGATTAAGTAAAACATCTTCAATATAGGTGAGCAGATCTTCAGGAATATCATCATATATACCGAGTTGTCCGGCATTAACAATCGCCATGTCGAGACCAGCCTGAATACCGTGATATAAAAATGCCGAATGCATTGCTTCGCGGACAGGATTATTGCCACGGAATGAGAAAGAAACGTTACTCAAACCGCCACTGACTAATGCATGCGGTAAATGTTCTTTGATCAGACGTGTTGCTTCAAAAAAGGAGACTGCATAATTATTATGCTCTGCCATTCCGGTTGCGACGGTCAGAACATTTGGATCAAAAATAATATCTTCTGGTGGGAATCCAACTTGATCGACCAAAATATCGTACGAGCGTTTACACAGATCAAAACGACGCTCGGTAGTATCTGCCTGACCAGTTTCATCAAAAGCCATCACAACGACAGCTGCTCCATAGCGACGCACTAATTTAGCGTGTTGAATAAACTTTTCTTCACCTTCTTTAAGGCTGATCGAATTAACGACACATTTGCCTTGAACACAGCGCAAACCGGATTCAATCACCGACCACTTAGAAGAATCGATCATTACGGGAACACGACTGATATCAGGTTCCGATGCGATCAGATTCAAAAACTCTTCCATTAATTGTTCAGATTCGAGCATGCCTTCATCCATGCAGACATCAATAATCTGTGCACCGTTCTCAACTTGCTGGCGTGCAACTTCAAGTGCCGCATCGAGATTTTCTTCTTCTTTAACCAGACGCAAGAAGAGGGGAGATCCGGCAACATTAGTTCGCTCACCAACGTTAACGAAATTAACTTCTGGTGTGATGTTAAACGGTTCCAGACCACTCAGTCGTTGATGTACTTTTATATCTGGAATAACTCTTGGAGAAAGATCTTGAACTGCTTCAGACATTGCTTGAATATGCGCTGGCGAGGTTCCGCAACAGCCACCAACAATATTCAATAATCCAGATTCAGCCCATTCGCGAATATGCTCGGCCATACCCTCGGCTTCCAGATCATATTCACCGAACTCATTAGGAAGACCTGCATTAGGATGAGCACTGATTAATGTCTCCGAAACGGTGGAAAGCTCTTCAACATATTGACGTAGATCTTCTGGACCTAGCGCGCAATTCAATCCCATAGAAAGCGGTTTTGAATGTCGTAACGAATTATAAAATGCCTCTGTGGTTTGACCAGTTAAAGTACGTCCAGAAGCGTCAGTGATTGTCCCCGAAATCATAATCGGTAATTTAATATTGTGGTCATCAAAAAATTGATCAATCGCAAATAAAGCGGCCTTGGCATTTAACGTGTCGAAAATAGTTTCGACCATCAGAATGTCTGCACCACCATCGACAAGACCTTTGATCGCTTCGGTATAGGCTTCAACCAGTTCCATATACTTAACGTTGCGATAGCCAGGGTTGTTCACGTCAGGTGATATGGAGCAAGTACGGTTTGTTGGGCCAAGTACGCCAGCGACATAGCGAGGTTTGGATGGTTGTTTTTTGGTCAAGCCGTCGGCAACTTCACGAGCCAATGCCGCTCCGGTTTTATTCAATTCATAAACCAGATCTTCTTGTTGATAATCAGCCATCGCGATGGAGGTTGAATTGAAGGTATTGGTTTCGACAATATCGGCACCCGCTTCATAATAGGCATTGTGAATCGCCTTAATAATCTCGGGGCGAGTAAGTGATAGTAGATCATTATTGCCTTTTAGATCGCACGGATGGTCTGCAAAGCGCTCACCGCGATAATCATCTTCTTCTAACTTATAAGACTGGATCATGGTGCCCATAGCACCGTCTAAAATTAAAATTCTTTCTTTAAGTGACTGGTTTAGTGAAGTAAGGCGATTTTCGCGTGTCATTGATGATTTTGTCATAGAAAAAAATATGCAAGAACTAAACCGCGAATTCTACCTCTAAACTGACGTATTCGCTAAAGTATTTATCGTTGCTTTGATGGAGTCGAATTGGAAAATATTGTTTAAATATTAATCTTGAGTGAAAAATGCTTTCAATAAAAATACCTTGTGCTACAATCACATGCAACAACTACTTATAGAAAATTATAATAAAAATACTATAACTAACTAATAAAAAGCAGCTTTTAAGGATCTTAGTATATGGCGTCATCGAGTGAAAATGAGACCATATTGATCAATTTGATTGGAATAGATCAGCGAAATCGTAATGCGATTGAAATGGTTTTAGCCAAAGAACCTCCCGGGTACTATGCTATTACTAATTTCGCTCAAGCATCATTATCAATTGTTGATCTTGATAACTTTGGTGCGGAAGATGAGTGGAATGCCTTGCTACAAGGTAAACCTGATCAACGGGCTATTTTGCTCTCAGTTAATGAAGCCAAACAGAATCCTGCACATTTCTTCCTTAAAAAACCAATTTCTATTGATGATCTGATGGTTACTTTAAGCCTTGCTCGTAAAAAGCAGGGAGTTGATCAAAAAAGACAATCCTCCTGGAATAAGTTTCTTTCGACACACCTCAAGCCTGCCGATGCGGATTTACCAAAAACCAGAGCGACTAAATCTTCCAGGCCAGTAGAAGAGGAGGGTGAGGCAGTCAGGTTTTTTTCTGAACAAGGTTACCTCATCGATGAAGTGAAACGCGCTGTAGTAGAAGCGAATTCAGAGGGGCGGGGAATAAGGCTACAATTTAAAAATCAGGGAAGTATTTTTATTGATCCTTCCGAGCATTGGATCAACACGGATTTCACTCCTGCGGGTCTGGAAGATATTTGTAAACATTTTTTGAACGAATCAGATGTGGTGAAACGTGTTTTTACTGACAGAGAATTTTCAAAATATCTGGATGAATGGCAAGAAACACGACTTAAACCTGTCGACATAGATTCTTTTCTATGGGATCTGGCACTTTGGACTTATGAAGATTCTATTCCTGCTGGCACTGATATAAGTAAGAAAATAATATTAAACTCCTGGCCAGATTTACCGCGTTTAACTCCCATCCCTAATGCAATGCGTATTGCAGCATTATGGGTATCTTGTCCAATGACATTATTGGAAACCATTGAAGTCTTAAAAATTCCTCAGAAAGATATTTTTAATTTTTACACCGCCGCGTCAACATTAGGATTGGTACGACAAGATACGGGTGTGATCAAACCGCCACAATTGCAACCTGGTGAAAAACCATTTGTAAAATCAGAAAAAAACCAGAGAGAATTTTATCTACGGATACTCAGACATCTAAAAGGACAGAATCTTGATGACTGATCAAATAGAGATGAATTCGTTACCTGTCGGTTATTTACTGAGTGA
Source organism: Gammaproteobacteria bacterium (assembly GCA_045110495.1). GTDB lineage: Bacteria > Pseudomonadota > Gammaproteobacteria > CAJXQU01 > CAJXQU01 > CAJXQU01. The sequence continues at coordinate 17,683 of JBGCGE010000005.1, read as the reverse complement.
ATACCAGATTGAGAAATACCTTACGTATTCAGATAACTCTTTTATTTATCTGGCTATTGATCTTAATATTGAAAGACGAGTGATCATAAAAGAATTTTTTCCTGATGCATTAGCAGATAGAGAGGCAGACTTTTCGGTTTCTGCCAGAGAGTCACACAATGCAGATCAATATATTTTTGATCTGAACAGATTTCTTGAAGAAGTTAAACAAATTGCCAGGCTTACGCAGCAAAGTAAAAATGGCGTAAACGTCATGCGCTGTTTTTCATTAAATGGAACCGGATATATGGTTGCGGAATATATCGCTGAGAAAACCATCTCCAAATCTCTGGATACGGTTAGAACTACTTTTGAAGAAAATGCGTTGTTCAGTGGCCAGCATATTGAATCAGAAAATATCTCTCCAAGTCTACAAACATCAAAAGCAAAACAACATCTTGAGAATCAGGATAAAAAGCTCATTATTTATGGTTCGGCCGCAAATGATAATACGCTTGCATTGAAGACGCTTTGCGGTCGCGCCAGTATAAAAGGTAGTAGTGATCTGATGCTGATGGAGTACAGTAGTTTGAAATTTTCAGAGTCAGAAAAGTTGAGGATCTATTCTGCTCATAGACAATATGCACTCAAATCAGCACTGGATATAGCAAAAGATAAACTGCTCGGCATTCTTTTGCTCATAGATAACCGACGTAAAGATCCACTTCGTGATCTGGAAATGTTCTTTTCAAATATACCGTTTGAAAATACTAAAAAGATCGCTATTGGTGTAACCCATATTGATCAATATAGAATTCCAGCCATATCGGACTACCATAAGCATATTCAGCGACTGGAGATACCGCAGTTACAACAAGCCCCCGTTTTTTCCGTTAATCCTGCAAGCCACCATGACATGTCGATGTTACTTCAATCATTACTCTATTCAATGGATCCTGTAATGGGTGAGATTGATCGTAATGAGAACACCTTTCTGTAATTCACTAAAATCAGATCAAAAGCGGATCAAATCCTTAGTCTACTGTAAGATACAGTCCTTTTTTCAACCGACTTGTTGAAGTTTTCTTTTTAGTGGCCGCTATAGACCGCACAATAGTAATTTGGAGTCTTGTTTTCCATGCGCGAAGACATGCTTGTTTCAATCTTAAACGAACTAAACGGTTCCACGACCGATATTCAAGGTTGTGCAGTGATCTCAACCGATGGGTTGATGATTGCGAGTGCCTTACCGAGTAGTTTTGATCAAGAAATGGTCGGAGCAATGGCGGCCGCAATGCTGGTGCTCGGTGAAAGAACTGCAAAAGAATTAAAACGCGGTGAGCTTGATCAAGTCATCGTAAAAGGCCGGCTTGGTTATGTGATTATGGTCGGTGCCGGTAACGAAGCAGTTCTCTGTGTTCTCGCACGTCCTGATGCAAAACTCGGTCTTGTACTCTTAGATGCTTCCCGCGCAGCTGAAGACATTCCAAAGGTATTATAGTTTGTACGTTTGATCGTTGTTCTTACTTGATCTGCTGTTCAAATAGTAAATTCCTGCTACTCTCTTTTCTTTCCCCATAAATCTGGAAATCCAATGCAAATCCAGTGGTATCCCGGCCATATGTACAAGGCCAAAAAAGAGATCAAAGAATCCTTACCTAATGTGGATTTGATCATAGAGATCCTCGATTCGCGAATTCCTTTTAGCAGTGAAAATCCCATGCTTGCCGATTTACGTGGTGATAAACCCTACATTAAGATTTTAAGTAAAACGGATCTTGCCGATAGTGACATCACGAAACAGTGGATAGCGTTTTTTGATCAACAACAAAACACCGAAGCCATCATTCCAGTTACAACAAAAAAGCCCGAAACAATAAAAAAATTACCGAGTGTGATCAGAGAAAAAATCAGACAAAGAATCGATCATAATAATCGCCGCATAACCGCAATGATTGTTGGAATACCAAATGCCGGAAAATCAACATTAATCAATAAATTGGCTGGACGAACTATTGCTAAAACCGGTAACGAACCAGCCGTTACAAAAGGACAACAACGGATTAAATTAGAAGAAGATTTTCTATTATTAGATACGCCAGGTGTTCTCTGGCCGAATGTTGAAAATAAAAATAGTGGTTTTCGTTTAGCCGCAACGGGTGCGGTTCGAGATACTGCAATGGACTATCCGGCAGTGGCATTTTTTCTGGCAGATTATTTGATCAAAAACTATCCTGAACTTATTGCTGCACGATATAAACTTGATTCTGTACCCGACACTGAACTCGAATTATTGGAAGTCATTGGATCAAAACGCGGTTGTTTACGATCTGGAGGCAGTGTCGATTTAGAAAAAGTTTCAAGGCTATTTTTGATCGAATTTAGAACCGGTGAACTTGGAAATATTAGTCTTGAATTACCAACGGATATGAAAAAAGAACTTATTGAGCTTGAAATTATACGCGCTAAGAAAGCGGCTAAAAAACTTGAAAAAGAAAATAGAAAAGCAAAGCGTAAAAAGAGAAGTTGATCAAAAACAAATTTGTTTTGTTCGGTTCATTACACTAACAACAGCATGAAAAGGCTAGTGTGGTGAAAGAAAGAATTAAATCGAGTCTGACCCCATTTTATTCTTGTGTTTGCTGACCGCAAAAAACCCAATTATCATTGCGAGTATCCAACAGATTATTGGTCCAATTATAGATGCTGCTGATGCAATGGCAATTACACACAAAATAAGTGCGGCAACCCAACTACTATAAAACAAACCCAATGGACCAAGTAAAAGTGTCAAGATAAACCCCAACCCCTGACTTTTTGAGTGGGTTTCAACGTATTTATCAATTGCTTCGCTCATAATTCAAAATCTCCATTGTAGTTTCTTTTGTGGCCATAACGATCTTAGTAAGGGGCTGCCGCTTTTTGGCAGTCCCAGCGAGCAGAGCGAGCGAACTTGACTTGCTTGTTATGTGTTTAATATAGATCATTTGAATAGGTGACTGTTTGTTGGAAGTTCCAATCATCAATAATCGTACCTAGTTTGATATTGGATTCCACTTCCTCTCCTGTATAACCTATTTTTTTTAGATTCTTTTCCCAAGTATGCCACTTAATTTCACCAAAAACCTTCGTGACAACAGAGTCATGAACAATGACAACATTTTTAATATTTTGCTGTTTTCTTTTAGCAATTCTCCAGTAACCTGTTTGTCTCGCTAAAAGCTCTTCAGGAGAGATTTCTCCTTTAATTTTCAAGAATAAGGTGTTTTTCTGTTTGTTTTTAGCTTCAGCTAGACTTAGTCGAATTGGCTTTTCCCACTCTTTCCAATCTCCAGCTTTCTTCGTATTTTCTCTCAGGTTTTTAATTCTACTCTTAAGTTCATGTATTTGATTTAATACATTGCCATCTTGAATTCGAATCCGGTGGAACTTACATTCGAGTTTGTCCTCGACTATTTTTTGTCGTTCATTATCAAAGTCGATATTATTTTCATGAGCTGGTTCGTCGACCTCAATAGCTAAATTTAGCTGTGGGTAGAATAAATCTATCAATGCGTACCCACCATCAGTTCTATTTACATAAAATTGTGTGCAGGGCATTAAATCATCAAGCTCTGGATCATGCATTAATGAACCAATAATAAAACTTTCGTGTTTTTTGTATGCCGTTCGGTGAACCTGATCCACTAGATAGCTATACTTCCAATTCATTTGAACCTCAACACATAACTAGAAATATACCCCATAAGTGGGGTATAACAACACGAAAAACCACTTCGAAACTGGGATCTAATCACTTTTAACTCCTTAAATATTATAAGCTTAATAGACATGTTCTGTAGTTATACCCCAATTAAAAGTTAATTAAAATGCACCAGATCTATTCCATAAAAAAGCCGAGTTATTTTTAAGAAAGGCCACTGATTTTATTTACTTTCATTTATGAAGGTACTATCTGTGGGTTCTGAAATTAAAGGGGTCAGACTCCTTTAATTTGCTTTAATTTAATTTGAAACATTTTGACCATTTCCGTGGAAGGTGGCCTCAGGGATGCTATCTCTTTGTTCAATAACGTTTATTTTCTTCCCATTGAAGCGATGTTTTTACGATCAAATTCAGGTCATCAAATTGTGGTTGCCAGTTTAACGTTTCTCTGATTCGATCGGCTTTTGCAATTAGCATGGGAGGATCACCTGCTCGTCGCGGCTCTTCAATAATATTAATATCGTTGCCACTGATTTTTTGAACGGTATCTAATACTTCGCGGACACTATAACCATGACCGTAACCGCAATTAAATGTCGAGGATCCCCCACCTTTTTCTAAATGCTCGAGTGCTTTGATATGTGCACTAGCGAGATCTTCTACATGAATGTAATCACGAACACCGGTACCGTCTTCGGTATCGTAATCGGTTCCGAAAACAGAAATGGAATCGCGTTTACCGAGCGCGGTTTCGCACGCGACTTTGATCAATAGTGTTGCCTTTTCTGTGGATTGACCAATCTCACCGTCAGGATTTGATCCTGCAACATTAAAGTAGCGCAAAATGACATGTCTTAATGGTGTAGCAAAAGACAGATCTTTGAGCATCATTTCACTCATTAGTTTTGACATGCCGTAAGGATTTATAGGTGCCGTTGGTGTATCTTCCGCGGTCACTGCTTGATCTGGAATACCATAAACGGCGGCAGTGGAAGAGAAAATAAAATGTTTCACATTCGCTTCAGAGCAACATTCCAATAAGTTTCGAGTACAACAAGTGTTATTGCCATAATATTTAAGTGGGTTTGAAACGGATTCGGGAACGATAGTGTGAGCGGCAAAATGCATCACCGTGTCGACATTGTGATCTGTAAGAACTTTTTTGACGAGATCTTTATCGCCCGTATCACCGGTAATCAGTTCAGCACCGATAACAGCATCTTTAAAGCCAGTGCTAAGGTTATCTAATACAACAACCTGGCGACCTGCCGTCGTTAATTGTCTTACGACATGACTACCAATGTAACCAGCTCCGCCAGTAACAAGTATGGATGTAGACATTGTATTCAATTCTCCCTGCGTAGTTATTTTAAATAAAGCGAACTAAAGTGAATAAGCTATTATGAATCAAATATAAGCAGCTATTGTTCCATGTTTACTTTTCATTACAATAGCGGCACAAAAATTTATAACTGGAGTTGGCAAAATGCAAAATAAAAGCAGTAATACCGTTTGGCATGATGCCACGATCGTTCGAGATGATCGGCAGAAATTAAATAAGCATAAAAGTGCGATCTTATGGTTTACGGGATTATCGGGAGCAGGGAAGTCGACTCTGGCCAATGCCGTTGAAGCGATGTTACATAAAACAGGCAAACGAACTTATGTACTTGATGGCGATAACGTTCGTCAGGGTTTGTGTGGCGATCTAGGGTTTTCCGATGAGGATAGAGTTGAAAATATTCGCCGCATTGGTGAAGTTGCTAAGATTCTTGTTGATGGCGGATCAATAACGTTAACCGCGTTTATTTCACCTTTTAAAGCGGATCGGCAACGTGCACGTGATCTGGTTCCAGAAGGTGATTTTATTGAAGTTTATACCCGTTGCGATTTAAGTGTCTGTGAAGAACGCGATGTAAAAGGTTTATACAAAAAAGCGCGAGCTGGTGAAATCCCATCATTTACAGGTATTTCTTCACCCTATGAAGAACCGGAAAATGCGGAATTAGTCGTCGATACGGACAAGTACAGTTTAGAAGAGTGCGCGCAGCAAGTGATTGATTATTTAGCTCAAAAAGGAATTGTTTAGCAAGCTAGGCTTCTACCAGACCGTATCTAATCGCGATGCGGGCAAGCTCTGCTGCAGTAGAGACATTTAGCTTATTTTTGATCTGAGTACTGTAGTTGGCTACGGTTTTGTAACTCAAAGAGAGTCGTTCTGCGATCGTTGCAACGTTAGCACCTTCCGCTAACAGACAAAAAATCTCAAATTCCCGCGTAGATAAATTCCCAAAAGGCGTGTTTTGCCCGCGCGTTTTCTGGATCGCGAGTCTTTGCGCAATTTCTGGATCAAGATGATCTTTACCCTTGGCGACCGTTCGCACGGCTTCAACAAGTTCTTCTGCGGCACTGCTTTTGGTAATGTACCCTCTAGCACCAACTTGCAGCGCGCGATCCACAAAAACTGCATCTTCGTGCATGCTGAAAACCAGTACTTTAGCTTCCGGCTCGCGCGCAATTATTCGACGTATTGCTTCCAGGCCACCAATACCGGGTAAAGATAGATCCATGATGACAATATCTGGATCCGTTTCAAGGAAATACTTACAAGCGTCTTCACCACTGGAAGCTTCGGCGATAACCTCAATATCTGGTTGATTTTCCAGCAGATTTTTATAGCCTTCGCGAACAACCGTATGATCATCGACAAGTAATACGGTTATGGTAGATTTAATCTTATTCATTTGGGTTCTTTTGTGATCATTTGAGTTAATTAAGTCTGGTTTTCCAGTTTTTTCAGTGGCAATGTTACCTGAATTTCGACGCCACGAGATAAATCACTTTTGATCTTAAACTCACCATTAAGCGCCTCAACGCGTTCTTGCATTCCTGGTAAGCCTAAACCTGGCGTTGCTCTGGTGATATCAAATCCAATGCCATTGTCTTCTATCGATAACTTCAGTGCATTTGAGTTTTCTTTATACAAGTTGATATAGACATCCGTTGCTTGTGAATGTTTCGCGACGTTGTTTAGACATTCTTGAACAATTCGATAAATGGTAATGGAAACATCCTGAGATAAATCATCCAGATCTGACCCTGTTTTGAAGTGACAAAACGTATTCTCATGATAGGTATTCCAGTTATCAGTAACATCATTGAGAGCGGCAATCAGGCCCAGTTCATCAAGAATAACCGGATGCAGCCGTTTCATCATTCCTCGGACGACATTATATATTCGCGTCGAGATATCCATAATCGTGGTGACGCTGGATTTCGTTTTCTGATCTGAACTTTGCTGTCCGATTGATGCCGCAACCGCTTTGATCGCACTAACGGATTGCCCCATTTCATCGTGAAGTTCTCTTGCAAGGTGGCGTCTTTCATCTTCTTGTATAGCAAGGGAACGTTGTTTCAAATAGCGATTTTGATCACGACTCTGTTCTAGAATGCCAGCCATGCGGTTGAATTTTTGAGTAATTTTATGAAGCTCAGGTAATTTAACGGCCTGTAATCGTGACTGATAATCACCTTGCTCAATATCATCCAAACCTTTAATGATCGCGTTTATTGGCTTGAATAATCGGCCAATAATAATAAATAAAAGAATATTTGCGATCAAAAAGAAGAACAGTAATACACCTAAAAATGATCGTGCTTCTTCCCAGGCTTCGGTGATTTCGTCTGCAGGATTAGGCCTAATGACAAGTTCACTGCTAGGCATGCCGGGAACCAGAATCGATTGTCGCAGAATCATACTGGTTGGCTCGACTAGTTTTACAAACCACTCCGGGGCATCCGATTTATATTCCAGCTCAGTTGGGAAAGGATTAAGCCCTTCACCATGAATAACTTCGATATGTAACTGGTGTGTTTTTCCAAACTCTTTGATTTGCCACATGAGTTTTGATTGATGTGCGAGTTGGTTTTCTGGATTGGTTTGAAAAAAAGCTAATTCAAGCAATTGCAGGGTTAATTGAGCAGTTGCTTGCGTTTCTTCGGCAAGTGCTTTGCGGGCATTTTGAATCACTAGAGCTGAACCAATAAGCAATATGGCAACAAAGACCAATGTGAACAGCAAATTTAGACGAAATCGAAGACTCATAGTTACTCCATTAATCCTGAGATGATTGTCGCCTGAAATTTGTTATTCTGCAATCAACAACACTTAATGTATTTTTATAAAAAACTGTGCTAACTTTATGATATAAAAATTAATAAATTAAAAAAACATGTTGAAAATGACTCGTTTGCTTCTATTATTATTAATATGTAGTACTTTGTCTGCCTGCTCTACTTTTAGCATAGCATCGTTATTTACGATGGCATTTACCGGAAAAGGGTTTGGAGATCACGCATTATCCACTGTGACAGGTCAGGATTGTGACTTTTTGAATTTAGTTCAAGGTGAAAATATTTGTACAAACAATAATGATTCGGCAGAAATGGTTCTCTTAACTAGCGATCAATTTATAGACGATTCAATAATGATCGCTCAACAGTGAATACCCAACCATAGATTATGAGAATAATCTTGCTGCCAAGCTAATATTAGATTCATAATTAATCGCCCATTGTTGTAAAATAATCAGATGATAACTTCCCAACGTATTTTCTTACTTATATTCCTTGCCTGTACAGGCTTAATGGGTTTTGGCTTTTACTTGCAGTATGTAAAAGAGCTGGAACCCTGTGTCCTATGTATGATTCAGCGCTTATTTTTTGTGATGCTCGGCACAACTGCATTACTGGCCTTTTTACATAACCCCGGCCGAACAGGTACTCGAATTTATGCCATATTAACCAGCCTGTTTTCAGCTTTCGGTGCTGGCATTGCAGGACGGCAGATCTGGCTACAACATTTACCGGCTGACAAAGTCCCCGAATGTGGTCCCGATCTATTTTTCATGCTGGAAGTTTATCCACTGACAGAAGCGCTGATGACCGCCTTAAAAGGGACAGGGGATTGTGCGAAAGTTGCCTGGACGTTTCTTGGTTTTTCGATTCCTGAATGGGCGATTGTGATCTTTATTGGAATATTTCTGGCTAGTTTGTACCTGGTATTTAAGCCTTCCAATTATTCTGAAGAATAGTGCGCTTGTGCATTGATGAACTAGTACTAGTTCATGGGTAGGCCATAAAAAATCACCAAGGCAATAAATCACCATTGCTATGCCAGAAAGTACCGGTGTTGTCTAAGTTAAGTTCTTCCATTCGGGCGATTAAACCTATAGCCGATTCATCAGTATCCATTAAACCATTGTTATCTGTCATATCTGTTCGAACATAACCGGGATGAAGAATAGCAACTGCGATACCTTTTGGTTGCAAGTCGATAGATAAGGATTTTCCTGCGGCATTCACCGCTGCTTTAGACATGCGATATGCATAGCTTCCGCCAGAATCATTGTCGGCAACAGAGCCCATACGGCTTGTAATAATACCGATTTTTGATCCTTCGGCCAGATTACTTAGTAAAGTTTGGGTTGTGAGCAGTGGACCAATACTATTAACAGCAAACATCTGTTTAAAACTTTCGATCGCCTCAGCATCGACATCGCCTAAGCCAAAAGCACCCGCGATGCCGGCATTATTGATCAACCAGTCAATTTTTCGATCATTTAATTTGTCTGCAAGTATTCCTAAGCTTGCTGGATCACTCACCTCCACATTTTCAATCGTTTCAATGTTTAGTTCTTTCAATTCACTCGAGGCTTTCCGGCACGTTGCAATCACATCATCACCGCGTTGTTTTAATTGACGACAAAGTTCTAAACCAATACCCCGATTACTACCCGTGACTAATACTGTTTGGCTCATGAGCTGCTCCTTTATTCGTATTCTTATTGCTGAAGTTTAAGTATCTATAATACAAGATCAATAATGAGATCAGGATACCATCGATTTAATTAAAACTATCTTTCCAAAAAGTAATTAATTCTATGTTTGATCAATTTAAGAAAATTTCAAGAGCAAATAAAGTGAAGAGTGTAATCTTGGCCAAAACACGTAAATATACCTGGGTAAACCGAGTTTCATAGGTGTAAAATTAAGTTGAGTTGCTAGCAGCTTATACTAAAAACAACAGAGGAGAATAAACATGTTTAGTCATATGATGGTCGGTGCGGATGATGTTGAAAAAGCAAAAGTTTTTTATGATGCTACCCTGGGTGCATTGGGTTATGAAGCTGGAACAATGGATGAAAAAGGTCGTTGCTGGTATATGACCGAAAGCGGCATGTTCGCGATTACGCCACCTATTAATGGAGAGGCTGCGACCGCCGGTAATGGCTGCACCATAGGTTTTGCAGCAAAAGATTCTGCCTCGGCAGATGCATGGCACGCCGCTGGTGTTGCAAATGGTGGTACAACTTGTGAAGAACCTCCGGGTAAACGTGAAAGTGGATTGGGCGATCTTTATCTTGCTTATTTACGTGATCCATATGGCAATAAGCTTTGCGCTCTACACCCAATGGGTTGATTTTTTAGATCTAACCAGATCTACGCCTTGTCTTTTGCTCAAACTGATCTAAGTATCGCTTTATGTCGATCTGGATTAATTTGGGTAAAAGGCGGGTTCCATTGTTATACACATGTCGCCTATTCACAGGTGCTATGCTGATTATGAAAAACCTGCTTCAATTTCTAATTATACTATCCAGTCTAGTGACTTTTACTGTGTCTGCTAGTGGCGTAGATGATCAAATTGAATGGAGCAAGCAAGAATACAAAGAGATTCAAACTTATTTAGATGAATACCAAAGGTATGAATTTGACTATTTTGGAAAATCTACAGAAGGAGGAGTTGGTGTTGGTTATGTTTCGGACCAAGGAGAGATAAGGTATGTAGAGGTAACACTCTATGGTGAAAGTGGAAAATGGAGATCTGAATATTATTTTCATATGAACTCACCATTTTTTGTTATAGAGCAGCATTTTCGATATAACGTGCCTTTTTATATGACTGAAGAAAGAGCTAAGAAGTGGTTTCAAGAGGATGGCACAGTAACTGATTTTTTTGATCCTGGTAAAACGAAACTTTCAGAATCAAGCTACTATTTTGATGGCGAAATACTCATAAGAATCATAAATACTGAAAATAAAAAAGCAAAAGTTGATCAAACAGGTAACTCAGTCTATTTGGATGGAATTGAAAATTTGAAAAGACTTCGCGAAAAGATTAACTAATATATAAATACGTACTTCGGTGCCAACAAAACTTAGTCAATATAATTCATTTTTACAAAGGCAAAGCCAACGAAAGTTTCACCGATTCAGGAGCAAGACAAGCACTCTGGTTACAAGCCTGGATTTGAATAACCATATCAACGGTTCTATCAAAGGTATTTATTTTTCTTATTTTCAGTATTTTATGATCCAACTTTGATCTGATTTCTACCTTTCCGGTATACAAAGCTAAGGGTTTTTCTTCAAAATCAACGTGTTTTAAAAGCGCTTCTGGATATTCTATCGAACTTAGTTTAGCTGTCTCTCCAGAATCTAAACTAATCTGAGTTGCGATCAAATTCTCGTGCAGAGGTTGATCAGCATTTATATGCCAGCCGTCTGCAATATCCAAAGCTATAAGAACATCGTATTGATTATTGTCTTGATCATTTTGAGTACTTTTTTGATCAATAATTTCTCCAGTAATTCTGATCGCACCTCTAGCGGCAAACTGAATGTCTCCTGATTCGCCATTTAGTAGTTCATGCAATTGTTCTAGCATATAGGCATATGATCCGGGATAGTCAGCAATAGTGCCTGAAAATGCCTGCAAAACTTCATGTGCTTTATCGTCGTATTGATGATCGCCGAGTCTTTTTGTCAGTCTTGAAAGGACTCGCACTGCAACGGAATTTCCGGAAGGTGTTGCACCATCGTGTGTGCTTTTGGGTTGTGCGAATAAGATCTCGTCATTGCCCATTAAAAATACGCCGGTTTTATGATCCTGAAATTCGACGATCATTTCATCGATGACTAATTTCGCGCGTTCCAACCATTTTCGATCACCGGTCACATCGTAAAGTGCCAGTAGTGCTTCTGAATAATGTGCGTAGTCATCTTGTCTCGCGGGAATTGAAGGTTTTCCGTCCAAATTCACGCGCCAGAAATGATTGGTGATGTAACGCTGTTTTTCCCATAAAAGCGCTGCGGCTTTTTCTGCAGCAGCGATGTATTTATGATCTTTAAAAATAGCGCCTGCTTCTGCAAGCGCAGTGATCATCATGCCATTCCAGGTAAGAATGATCTTGTTGTCAGTCAGCGGTGGAATACGTTTTTGACGTGATTCGAGCAGCGCTGTATTGAGTCGATCAATTCTAGTTAGTAAATCTGGGAGAGATACATTTTCTTGTAGCGCAATATCCGTCAGTGATTGCGGCAAGTGAAAGATATTCTTGCCTTCAAAATTACCATCCTTTGTCACTCCATATAAGCGAATAATGAACTCAGCATCTTTCTGATCAAATAATTCCTCGATTTCTTTTTTACTCCAGATAAAGAAAGTACCTTCTTCACCTTCACTGTCGGCATCAGTCGCAGAATAAAATACACCGTCTTTGCGGGTCATTTCACGCAGAACATAGTCCAGCGTTTGACGAGCAACACGCGCATGCAGCGGATTACCATTTTGACGCCATGCTTCTGCGTAAACACGCGAAAGATAGGCCTGGTTGTAGAGCATCTTTTCAAAGTGCGGAACTAGCCATTGACTATCAACAGAATATCGATGAAAACCACCAGCGATTTGATCATAAACTCCACCTTGAGCCATGGCAGTTAACGTATGTTCCAAGGCTTGGTTTTTCTGCTCGTTTTGAGGGGCTTGAAGTAGCAGTAATAGTGAAGATTCATTGGGGAATTTTGGTGCACGGCTAAAACCACCATCTTGCGGATCATAACGTTCCACAATGTTTTTAACCGCTTGATGAATAACATTTTGGCCAAGTAATTTAACTTCGCTACGGGTTGAGGTGGCTTTTTTTACGGCAGCAGATAACTCTTCTGCTTGTTCAATAACGGCTGTATTTTCCACTTTCCAGGTATGAGCTACTTTGTTGAGCAATTCTGTGAAGCTTGCTGGTGGGAAATAAGTGCCTCCAAAGAAAGGCCGGCTGTCCGGTAATAAGAAAGATGACATTGGCCAGCCACCGCTGCCCGTCATCATCATCACAGCGGTCATATAGGTTTCATCAACATCTGGATATTGTTCGCGATCAACTTTAATAGAAATGAAATTCTCATTGAGGAATTTCGCAATAGCTTCATCTTCAAAACTTTCTTCTTCCATCACATGGCACCAATGACATGTCGCGTAACCAATTGAAAGAAAGACAGGTTTATTTTCTTTCTTCGCCTGATCAAAAGCTTCTTTTCCCCAGGCATACCAGTTCACTGGGTTGTGAGCGTGCTGTAATAAATAGGGTGAATCCTCGAAGATTAAGCGATTTGTATATTTCGGCTGATTGTTTATAAGATGATGCGTGCGAGGTTTGTAGCCAGCACCTTTCTCTTGCAGTTTTTCGGCTATTTTCAAATTGAGTGTTTCAGAATAATCCATAATTCCAGGGTGTGTCTTAGAAAGTGCCATCTGGCAGAAAAATACTAAAATAATGATCGATACACTTTTCATTTGTTTCCCTTAGTTTGAGAGCCGCTTAAAAACTGATCAGTATTCCAGAGTGTCCAGGTCATATTGTAACAAACTCATCAAACCAGCTGTTGAGAAGTTTTTATGGCAGCACTTGCTTTAATATTTATTAGTGTCATTTACTTGACGCGAATATAAAAACGTTTAGAGTGAATTTTAAGTAATAAAAAAATCACTTCATGACCTTGTGGGAGGGGAATTGGACAAGTTTTCTTTTGATCTGACCGGTATTTTTCGTGAAGGGTCTAATTACAAAAATGATGATTATTTTCATCGACTGGTTAAGTTCTCTGTTACTAATTGCGTAGCAGCAATTGTTATCGCCACTATCTTATGGTCTTCCGTCAAACCTCAATGGTTATTGATCTGGGTAAGTTTAATTTTTTCAATTTCTATTTCACGAGTCCTTTTAGTCTATTTTTGTAAGAAAAATGATCATCTTGCTGAAGAAGCGGAAAGTTTGCATGTCGCCGCTTTAGTTTTAATACTTTTCATGGGAATTATTTGGGGAAGCCTGGCATATATTTATGATTCCAACTGGTCAGTGGTTCAGCAAACATCGGTCGTTGGTGTATTAATGCTTAAAGCATTGGCTGCAATTCCAGCTTATGCGGCTATTTTACAAGTATATGCTATTTCACTTATTGCAATTTTGAGTCCTCTTGCTGCTGTTTTTTTGTATTCAGATCAGGATGAATTCTTGTTCAATGGATCAGTTTTCTTTGTTTTAACTGGAACACTAATAATACTGGCAAAGTGTTATCACCGTATGTTTTCCGACGAATACATTGAAAACACAAACAACCCGTTATTCATCAATGATGTAAATGGATCGATCTCGGAACGGGTTATGTCGAATTACTCAAAAGAGCCATCAGTGGAAAGTAATGCTGAATTATTATTAAGAACACCAAATAAGTGTTTAGAAAGGATTGCTAATATTAATTTAGATCTGGCTAACATACAGATAATTCCTGGAATAGGGTCAAGCCATCACTTTATCTATACAGATATAACACCTCATGGAGAAACATATATTTTGTTTGCAGATTTTTCTGTGCATGGACCCTCCGCTAAATTGATAGACATTTCCGTCTCTTCGGCTTTTTATGCAATGGTGGCAGAGGGTAGCACTATTGAAGAGATCTTAAGCAAAATTGATTCTATTCTCTACATACAACTACCAGAAGCCGACTTTTGTCGAGCTAGTTTTATTAGCCTTAATTTCAACAGATCAAAAATGAAGCTATGGAATGGGGGCTTTCCTGATATTTTGATCATTACTGGAAATGGTAAATCTGTCGATCGGTATCCCTCGATACATATTCCTTTAGGGTTAGAAGCTGGACTGCATCAAAAAGCCTTTGAAGAAATTGATCTCTCGAAAGGGGATTTGGTATTTTGTTGCACAGAAGGACTTGTAGATATTTTGGGCGGCTCAGTTGTTGATGTGGGCATTAACCGTCTTGAGGAATTGTTAATAAAAAATTATTTTGATCAATCACTTATTAAAGGTGTTGAAAAAGCTGCGAGCAAATGGGATCTGAAAAACAATATGCTGGTAGATGAAATTTCAATGCTTGAGATACGTAATTAATTTTTTACGTAAGGATCAACTATGTTGTATTTTTTGCAGTAGATTATCCGGTATAGAACAAGGCTTCATAGTTTTAGTGTTGATACAAACAACCGTCACCATTGCTTTATTGAGTATAGTTTCTTCTTCATTAGCGCGATAAATTTTCTGATCAAAATCGAAGCTTATTCGCTTGAAAGAAGTGGTTTCGGAGGTGACGATTAATTGATCGTTATATTTTGCCGGTAGCAAATAGTCCAGCTTCACGGTTCTTACCACGAACATTATGCCCAGGTCTTTCATTAACTTATCTTGTTGAAAGCCTATCGCACGTAAATGTTCAGTTCTTGCTCGTTCATAAAAGCGTAGATAGTTTGCATAATAAACAATACTCATCGTATCTACATCTTCGTGATAAACCCTTATCGGCCAGCTAAATTTTTGCATGCTAAAAGCTCAATAGCCTCAAATAATTGCTAGTTTTGAATTGGCGCCAGGTTTTTCCCAAACCAGTTTTGGAACCAGGTAACCAGGTAATTGATCGCGTACACTTTCCATTATTGTAGTTGCTTCTTCTCGTTCGATATTGAAATGCGCCGCTCCCTGAACAGGATCTAATAAATGAAGGTAATAAGGCATTACGTTAATTTCAAATAGTTTTTCACTCAAATCTACCAGTGATTCAGCCGTGTCGTTTATGCCACGTAATAAAACTGATTGATTTAATAAGGTGACACCCGCTTTAGTCAACTTATCCATTACGGCTTGCAAATTATGATCAATTTCATTCGCGTGATTTGCATGGATTACCATGATCACTTTCTGCTTTGCAGATTTGATCAAATCGAGGAAATGATTATCGATGCGTTCAGGTAAAACGACTGGCATGCGAGTATGTATACGTAATCTTTTTACGTGTGAAATTTTATTGAGCTCTGCGATCAAAATAGCCAGTTTTTTATCGGTAAGTGATAGAGGATCCCCACCGCTTAGCAAAACTTCATTGATCGAATCCGAACTGGAAATATAATCGATCGCGGTTTGCCATTGACCTGTTGAAGGATTTGAGTCGCCATAAGGGAAGTGTCGGCGGAAGCAATATCTGCAATGAATTCCACAAGCTCCCGTAGTAACTAAAAGTGCTCTTCCTTGATATTTATGTAAAACGCCTGGAACTACTTCTGAAGCCAGATCACCAACTGGATCACTTATAAATCCAACTTTCTTAATATTCTCTTTCGCGAGCGGAAGCACTTGCAATAAAAGCGGATCATTCGGATCACCTTTTTTCATTTTTTCAACGAAACCAACAGGTACGCGCAAGCGAAAATCAGGTTGAATATCTAACTGTTGGGCAAGAGGGGATTCATGTAAATCCAATTGGTGGAGTAATTCCATCGGGCTGGAAATTGCGTTCGCCAGCAGGTTTTGCCATTCAGGCTGAAATGCTGTGGCCGTTCGGGTTATTATAGCGTCCTTCATTTTAGAGAGATTAACAAAAATAATGGCTAAATACGCGACTAATCAGTTCAAATCTGGACTGAAACTGATGATTGATGGCGATCCGTACACGATTGTAGAGAATGAAATTGTAAAACCGGGCAAAGGGCAGGCATTTAATCGAATCAAGATCCGAAATTTGAAAACAGGTCGCGTTATTGAAAGAACCTATAAATCAGGTGAATCAGCTGAAGGTGCCGATGTTATGGATGTTGAGCTTGAATATTTGTATTCAGATGGGGAATTCTGGCACTTTATGGATCCCAAAAGTTTTGAACAAATACAGGCTTCTGAGACAGCAATGATCGATGCCAAGCAATGGCTAAAAGGCCAGGAAACGTGCGAAGTTACTCTCTGGAATGGCGATCCTTTATCAGTAACCGCACCGAATTTTGTAGAACTTCAAATCACAGAAACAGATCCAGGTCTTCGTGGTGATACTGCATCAGGCGGTAGTAAACCGGCGACGCTAGAAACAGGCGCGGTAGTTCGCGTACCTTTATTTGTAGATCAAGATGAATTGATCAAAGTTGATACAAGAACCGGTGAGTATGTTTCTCGAGTAAAAGAATAAACACACTAAATTAATGCCCATTTGTGAAGTGAAGAATTGATAGGCTTATTGATGTGCTAAAGGAACGAGCCGAACTACTTGCTCAAATAAGACATTTTTTCGAACAAAAAAATGTCCTCGAAGTGGAGACACCACTTTTAGGTCAAACAGGTGTTTGTGATCCACATCTACATAACCTGTCTACGACAGTAAACGACCAAAAATATTATCTGCAAACCTCACCAGAATTTGCAATGAAGCGGCTATTAGCTGCGGGGTCAGGATCTATCTATCAGATTTGCAAGGCCTTTCGTGACGATGAAAAAAGTCGTTTGCATAATCCGGAATTTACAATGGTTGAGTGGTACAGAGAAGGTTTTGATTACATTCAATTGATGGATGAAGTTGAAGAATTGATCCTTAAAGTCACAGAAATAAAAGGAATTATGCGGATAACTTATCGAGATGCATTTTTGCAAACAACCGAAATTGATCCGTTTATTACGACGGTTGAAGATTTGTCTAAAACCGCTGGAAATGTTTCCGGAATTATGACTAAAAATGATCTGCTGGATTTGATATTGATCGACCAGGTCATTCCAAAATTAGACAAAGCAGTTTTCCTCTATGACTTTCCTGAAGATCAAGCTGCAATGGCTAAAGTTCGGGGGAATATATCTGAACGATTCGAATTGATCATAAATGGTATAGAACTAGC
>JBGCGE010000004.1:0-53741 GCA_045110495.1 Gammaproteobacteria bacterium | reverse complement strand
GAACGTCGAGAAAGTGGACGTCCATGGGACCAAAGTGCACCGAAACAACAAGCGCCTAGTCCTGCGCCAGTGCAAGCGAAACCGGCAAAGGTGGCGGCGGCGAGTCAGAGTATCGGTGGAGATGAGTGGGAAGAGTTTTAGGCAAGAATTTGAAATCAATGTACTAAATAATTCCCAATTGACGATATGGATAAAAGAGAAAAAAGAATGACTCAAATAACAACAATTGAAGCGAATGCAGGTTCGCAATCCAGAGCACCCGATCTAGACTGGAGCCAGGTTAGAGAGACGATGAAGATGATTAATCTGGCTGTTGCACAGCTTAGCGGAACGATGGCGCATGGTGATGAGTCTGTTTCTGAACTGACAAGTTCATTTACAACAATGGCGCAAGCTATCAGCGAAATTCATAATGCAATTGGAGACATTCAAAATTCTGAAAATGATGAGTTGTTAAGTACTATCGATCAAAAATGTTCAACATTGTCTGATAGCGTTCAAAACGCAATTATAGCTTTTCAGTTTTATGATCGTCTTAGTCAAAACCTTGAGCACGTTAACGAGAATTTGAACTCACTTGGGAGCCTGGTATGTGATCAAAATCGAATTTATAACCCTTCTGAATGGACTTCCTTGCAAGAGCAGATCCGTAGTGGTTATACGATGGCTGAGGAACGTGCGATGTTCGATATGATGATTGAGGGTGCTTCGGTAGAAGAAGCTCTTTCAAGTTATAAGGTTGATAAACAAGAGCGGGAAATTGGTGAAATAGAGTTGTTTTAAATAGATACGATTAAATTACGTTGTAAAAACTTGATAAACGAGACTAATGCGAAATGAGTGATAGAGAATTCGAATTTACCGATAAGCAATTTAAAAAGTTCCAGAAACTCATCTTGGAACATACTAGCATTACTATTTCAGATGAGAAAAAGGAATTGATCTATGGAAGGATAGCGAGACGGTTAAGAAAATTAAATCTGGATTCCTTTGAAGATTACTTCAGCATTGTTGATTCAAGTGGATCTGAAGAGCTGGAAAGTTTTGTTAATGCAGTAACCACAAATTTGACTTCTTTTTTCAGAGAAAAACATCATTTCGAACATCTCAAATCAACAGTTATACCTGGATTGTTAGAACATAATTTTTCGAGTAAGAAGATCCGCATTTGGTCAGCTGGCTGTTCAACAGGGGAGGAACCTTACTCGATTGCAATGACTTTAATGGAATCAATCCCTGATATTCATACATGGGATGTAAAGATTCTTGCGACTGATATTGATACAGAAGTATTAAGCACCGCTATGAATGGCGTTTACCGTGAAGACAGAATTGATGGTTTATCTAAAGCTCAGGTAAAGCAGTGGTTTAAACGCGGTAAAGGTGCAAAGGCAGGTTATGTTCGTGTTGCTCCTGAACTACAAGAGCTAATTTCTTTTAAGCAGTTAAATTTACTCAAAGAGTGGCCCTTTCGTGGCCCTTTCGATATTTTATTTTGCCGAAATGTTGTGATCTATTTTGACAAACCAACACAAAAAGTTCTATTTAAAAAATTTGCAGAGGTGGTACCGAGTTATGGGGAAATGTTCATAGGGCATTCAGAGACATTACATAATGTTTCTGAAGATTTTAAATTAATGGGACATACAGTTTATCAAAAGTGTGCTTAGGCGCTTAGGTTAAGGAAAATAGAATGACGATTGCCGCAATAAAGACCGACAATACAATTGAACCATCTCTCTCAGGTTTTGAAAATATTAATCGTTACTACGATAAGAATAATAACGTTGTAACAGCGAAAATCTTACCGGGTGAATATTACGTAACTATGAAACACGAAGTCATTACAACTGTACTGGGTTCATGTATTTCTGCGTGCATTCGATGCAAACTTTTCGGTATTGGTGGGATGAATCATTTCATGTTGCCAATGAGCCGTGATGATGGAAGCGACAGCTGGATAAAAGGCAATAATAGTGAGGCTACTCGTTATGGTAACTTCGCAATGGAGCACA
Organism: Gammaproteobacteria bacterium; assembly: GCA_045110495.1. Classification (GTDB taxonomy): domain Bacteria; phylum Pseudomonadota; class Gammaproteobacteria; order CAJXQU01; family CAJXQU01; genus CAJXQU01. The sequence continues at coordinate 51,726 of JBGCGE010000004.1, read as the reverse complement.
TGATCAACGATATTCTTAAGGAAGGCGCTAGCCGTAAGCATCTTGAGGTGAAATTGATTGGTGGTGGTCAAATTGTTAAAAACATGTCAGATGTAGGCAAAAAAAATATTGCATTCGCAAGGGAATATCTTCAGATGGAAAACCTGGAAGTTGTTGGTGAAGATGTTGGTGACATTTATCCCCGTAAAGTTATTTACGATCCAATGTCCGGAAAGGTAAAAGTTAAAAAACTAGAAACACTTCATAACGATACTATTATTAAACGTGAAGAAACTTATCAACACTCTATTGAACAAGAACCAGTCGCTGGTGAGATAGAACTATTTTAATTATAAAAAAATTTGAGATGTGAGTTATGGATAAGATGAAAGTTTTAGTGATAGATGATTCAGCGCTGGTCAGAAATATGCTGACGGAAATATTGAATTCTGACAATGGTATTGAAGTGGTAGGAACCGCTTCAGATCCCATTGTTGCGCGAAATAAAATAAAGGCATTAAACCCAGATGTTTTGACCTTAGACGTTGAAATGCCAGAAATGGATGGAATTACTTTTTTAAGAAATTTGATGCGGCTACGGCCCATGCCTGTTGTGATGGTTTCAACGCTAACAGAACAAGGTGCAGATGTAACTCTTGATGCGATGGAGTTAGGTGCAATTGATTTTATAACTAAACCTAAAACAGACTTCACGAACACAATAAAAAATTATTCGGATGAATTGATTCAAAAAGTAAAAACTGCTTCTAAGGCAAAAGTTCAACCTCTGAATAACTTGAAAAAACGAAAAGTGACTTTAGAAGACTTACCAGCTGTAGAACCAGCAAATTCTGCAGATGCAGTAATTAGTAAACAGGCTGCGACCAGACCTTTCAAAACAACCGATAAAATAATTGCGATAGGTTCTTCGACTGGCGGGACAGAAGCACTCAAAGTGGTGCTGGCGGCATTCCCTGCTGACGCGCCTGCAACAGTTATTTCACAGCATATCCCTGGTGCGTTTAGTGGACCTTTTGCCGCGCGTGTGAATCAGATCTCTGCGGTAAATGTTAAAGAGGCGGAAGATGGCGAACAGATTTTACGCGGGCATGTTTATATTGCTCCGGGCGGACAACATTTGTTAGTGGAGCGCAGTGGTGCACGCTTTATTTGTCGATTAAGTGATGGGCCACCGGTAAACCGTCACAAACCATCGGTAGATGTGATGTTTCGATCAATTGCTCAAAACGTGGGTGCGAATGCAATCGGGGTAATTTTGACTGGCATGGGTAATGACGGTGCTCAGGGGCTTAAAGAAATGCAGGAAATTGGATCGCCAACAATTGCTCAGGACGAACAGAGCAGTGTCGTTTGGGGAATGCCTGGAGAAGCGGTTAAGTTAGGTGCGGCTGATGAAATTTTACCTCTCGCTAAAATAGGCGATAAAGCTATTAAGCAAGCATTTGAGCTTATGGATGCATAAAAATTTAGCAAAACGATTTAATATTAATGTACTAACAACCCGCTAATAAACTGAAACTCGATTTCAATTCTTCCATTTAATTTTTAAATGTATTTCTCAGATCATTACTTTTGGCCAGTAATTTGCTGTCTTATTTTGTAATGATTATTTTCTTAAAGATAAAGTGGAGTTGACCGATAAAGATACTAATTATGAATGAAGAAATAATCTAAAGTGAAACAACTATTAAATCATATCCGTCTTTCACTATTTGTTAGTGGACTCTGTATTGGGTTTGCACTTTGGTCAAATACAGGACAAACAACGATCATACTACTGGTGGTTATGGCGCTTTGCTGGATAACCTCATCTGCCATGCAATATAAAAGATCTATAGGAAAACTTGGCAATGATTTAGTAGGAAGTCAAGGAAATAGTGATGCTGATTTTTTAAGTGTTGTTGGGGATGTAAACCGTCAAATGGTCAAAGAAATGAATCAGCAACAGAATTCATTTCAACAGATAAGACAGTTGGTAGAAGAGTCAGTTAGTCTTTTGACTGAGAGTTTTAGTGGTTTGCATGGTGTTAGTCAGGCACAAAGCGACATGATGCATTCACTACTGAATGACATGAATGAAGAAGCTCAAGCTGTTGAAAGTGAACTAGACGATCAATTGACGATAAAGAAATTTGTCACAGAAACGACGACAGTCATGGATTATTTCGTTGGATTTATGGTTTCGGGTAGCTTAAACAGTATGCAAACAGTAAGCGGCATTGATGATATGGCGGAACATGTAGACGATATTTTTGCTCTACTTTCAGATGTAAAATCAATTGCTGATCAGACTAACTTACTAGCATTAAATGCGGCGATTGAAGCGGCGAGAGCAGGTGAAGCTGGCAGAGGATTTGCTGTTGTAGCTGATGAAGTAAGAAATCTATCGGTTAGATCAAACCAGTTTAATGATCAAATAAAAACAAAAATGGTGGAGGCGAAAGCCGCGATTAGTAAGACCCGAGATCTAGTAGGACAAACTGCTTCAGAAGATATGAGCGTTGTCGTTACCAGTAAAGGTCGAGTAGAACAAATGATGAATGATTTGCAAGAGATGGAAAACTCTGTGGAAGATTCTGTTAAAGAAGCAACAATACTTGCTGACGATATCGGTGTGAGAAGTTCCACTGCAATTCGCAGTTTACAGTTTGAAGATATTGTTCGACAGGTGAGTGAACATGCCGAAGGACGTATGAGTGAGATAGGAAAATTTATCAATGATTTTGAATCTGAAGTCGAATCATACGCCGAAACAAATTCCGGTGATTCAATAGCAAGCATGCGGAATAAATTAAAGGTTTTTGTTGAACAATCTCTGGAAAGTCCAGGTAGTCCAGCATCTCAAAAATCAATGTCAGAAGGTGACGTTGAATTATTTTAAATAAGTAAACAAAGGAGTAATACTTATGTCAATTTCAGCACAGTCAATTGGTGATGGTAAAACTAAGAGAATTCAGATTACGGATCGATTCGATTTTAATATACATAAAGATTTGCGTGACGTTTATAAGGGTGATGAAGCAGGGTGCAACTATGTTGTCGACTTGCAAGGTGCGTCATATATGGACAGCTCAGCATTAGGAATGTTGTTGCAATTACGTGAACATGCCGGCGGTCGAAAAGAATCAGTCACGATCGCAAATGCAGATTCAAATATTAAAGAAATATTGAAAATCGCGAATTTTGACAAACTAATGACAGTTGAATAGAACATCTCGACTCAAAAAAAATTGTGATCAACTTAATTGAGTGAGTGCTAATGCTGCAAATTTCTGAAGATGAGAAAGTTGTCGATTCCGAGCTACATACAAATAGTAACTCGGCAGTCGATCAGACTGATTTTAATAAAAAATATACATTGCTAATTGTAGACGACAATGCGGCGAATCGGATTGTATTAAAAGGAATGTTATCGAAGTTAGGCTACAGCGTGATTGTTGCAGAAGATGGTAAACAAGCTGTTGAAATGTTCCGAGTAGAGCAACCAGACATGATCTTTATGGATGTCATGATGCCGGTTATGGATGGGTATGAGGCAGCTGAATTAATTAGATCTGAATCTAACTCTTCGAGAACACCTATTTTATTTGTAACAGCGCTTACTGATGATCATGCCTTAGTAAAGTGTGTTGAAGCGGGTGGCGATGATTTTATATCTAAGCCCTATAGTCCTGTCATTCTTAAGGCTAAAGTTGAAGTAACACTTCGAAATAGCGACATTTATAAGAAATTGCAATTGAAAAATAGTCAATTACTGCTTCGAGATCAAGAAGTTGCCGCTGACCTCGATATTGCTGAACGTATACTTTCAAAAATAACACGTGATGATGCTTTTGATGTTAAAAACATAAATTATTACTTGTCGCCAATGGAACAACTCAATGGTGATTTGATTATAGTTGCTCACAAACCGGATGGTGGTCAAATATATTTATTGGGTGATTTCACCGGTCATGGACTTGGTGCAGCAATTGGTGGAATGGTGGTTTTTGATGTTTTTAAAACAATGGCAATAAAAGGGTTTTCCGTAAACCAGATCGCATCAGAAATTAATCGTAAATTAAAAGAAATCTTACCCCTTGGGCGTTTCCTGGCAGTTGGTTTTGTTGAGTTGAATAGTGAGCATTCAAAAGCATTGGTCTGGAATGGAGGACTCCCTGATTTGTATTTATGTAGAAATAAATCGGGTGAGGTGGTAACTATACCATCAACTAATTTGCCGTTAGGTGTTGTTGATAGTCATGAAATTGAATTTGTTAGTGAAACATTTCAAATTAATATGGGTGATCAATTTTTTCTTTATTCGGACGGGGTCATTGAAGCAGAAAATCACAATGATGAATTTTTTGGATCTAGACGGTTGGACAAGCTTATTCGTAGTGATAACCAACGAGAAAATTTGTTCAAAAAAATATTGGAAAATGTTGAGGATTTTGCAGAAGGCCGATCACAAACAGATGATATTTCATTGTTAGAAATTATTTGTAATCCTGCAAGGGTTGGTGATGCGCAAAAAATAATGCGTAAAGCAATGCTACCTGCAACAAGCTGGAGTATGGATTTCATCGTTGATTCTGGCTTGATTAAACAAGCGGATGTTGTCCCATCAATTGTAAATATGATCGTCGATATACAAGGTCTTAATCATTGTCAAAAAACGATTTACTTGATAATGACAGAGTTATATACAAACGCGTTGGAGCATGGTTTGTTAGATATAGATTCGAAATTAAAATCTGATTCTGACAATGGTTTTGACAAATATTATAAAGAACGTGATAGAGCGCTCGCTGGGCTGGATAAAGGGACGATTACTATCAATGTTAAGCATGAACCTACTGGCGATGGTGGTAAATTAACAATGCGCATTGCACATGATGGAGATGGGTTTGATGTAGATACAACACAAGATTTAATTAATGATGCTGAGCAGAATGATCGCGTCTATCGACGTGGTATCAGACTTGTTAAATCTCTTACAGAAAGGCTTGATTATGAAGATTTTGGGAAAGTTGTAGAAGTTGATTACGTTTGGAAAGAGGATTGAATAATGAGTAAAAAAGTATTAGTCGTTGACGACAGTAGAATGTCCCGAATGATGATCACTGCGATCATTAAAAACAGCTTTCCCGAATGGGAGATTTTTGAAGCCGCTGATGCTATTGAAGCATTAAAGGTTTGTGAGTCTATGAACATCGATATGGCGACTTTAGATATGAATATGCCGGGTATGGATGGATTAACTTTAGGTATTGAACTAAGACGATTATATCCAGACGCAAAGTTATCAATGATGACTGCAAACGTTCAGGAAGCAACTCGGGAAAAGGCAGAAGCTGCAGGCATTGGATTTATCGGGAAACCCGTTACAGAAGATAAAGTAGTTAGCTTTCTTGAAGAAGGAGCATAGATCATGGTCGCTTTAACGGATATGGAAAGGGATGCATTTTCCGAGGTTTTAAATATTGGCGTTGGCCATGCATCTTCATCTTTAAGCCAGATGGTGAACCAGGAGATAAAGCTGTCTATTCCACATGTTGAGGTATTGGAACGACAAGAAGCGATTAGAATACTTGCAGGTGAAGAAGAGAATTCCGTAACTGGTGTGAGAGAAAAATTTGCAGGTGCTTTTGAAGGCGAGGCTTTTATATTTTTTCCAGAAGAAAGTAGTCTTGAGCTGGTTCGGCTTCTAATGGGTGATGAATTACCACTGGATGTTTTGACTGAAATGGAACAAGAAGCATTGACTGAAGTCGGTAATATTATTTTAACCGGTTGTCTATGTAGTATTGCAGATTTGCTCGGTGAAGAGATCAGTAATGAACTCCCGGAATTTGCACACGGTGAAGCAAAAAAATTGCTTTTGTCTGACGATGAAGTGGAAGATCAAAGTAATCAGATCCTTCTATTAAAAACAAAGATAATGTTCAATATAAAAGACAAAGATATACAAGGACATATTACCTTCCTTATGGACATGATCAATTTAGATCAGTTTAGAGGGAAAGTAATAGAAGTTTTTGGCCTGGAAGCTGAAGGTTAAAAAATGATTTATAAAACGGTTAAACAAATCAATGCAAATCAACATTCGGTATACGCATGATTAATATGTCAGATGATGTTATTAACATCGGTATTGTGATGATAGATCCGAACGGTTCTGTTGTTTTGTGGAATCGTTGGATGGAAGAAAAGAGCCTTTTAAGTAAGAGTGAAGTTATCGGTAAAAATTACCACACTGTATTTTCAGAAATAAAAGATCAGCATTTTTTTCGCGTTGTTGATACAGCTCTAAAAAATGGTAACGCATCGATTATGGCTCAATCTATTCATAAAGCGCCTTTGCCTTTATATAGTTCGGATCAACTCGATAAAATTCCACAATCAATTGAAGTAAAGCCTGTTAAATATGATGCAGATGATAAGTATCACTGCTTAATTCAAATCACCGATATAAGTGCCGCGGTAAAAAGGGAAGAATTATTACGCTCAAAAGTATTTGAATTATCGGAAGCAAATAATCGAATTGAAATAGCGTTAGACTCCGGTAAGTTGACTACTTGGGATTGGCATGTTGATACTCAGGAAATTTATCATGGCCGCCTTATGGAGATGCTGGGTTATGAACATGCTGGTTTGCATTCTTATATTCCAACCTGGCAAGATCTCGTTCATCCTGAGGATTGGACATGTGTAAAGAAAATGATGTGCAAGCACTTGAAAGGTGAGATTGATCAATTCGATTGCGAGTTTCGTTTGCTAACATTATCAGGTGACTGGATGTGGACTTATGGACGTGCAAAGGTTGTCACTCGAGATGACGAGGGCAGAGCGCATCGTGTAATTGGTATTAATCAGGACATCACAAGAAGAAAGTTAGCTGAGATAGAAGCTAAATATGCGTCAGAAGCTGCGATCGAATCTTCGAAAGTAAAAGCAGACTTCTTGAGTAACATGAGTCACGAACTTAAGACTCCATTAAATGGAATTATGGGAGTACATAATTTATTAAAACAGTCGGATATGAGTATTGAACAATTAGAGTATATCGATGTTGCTCACAGATCTGCAGAGTCACTATTAGGGCTGATTGAGAATGTGCTCGATTTTTCGAAGTTAGGGGCGAATTCAGTCGAGTTAGAAAAGCTTAGTTTTGATCCGGAATTCATTTTGAAAGATGTCATTAAATTGCTTTCCAGCTTGGCAAAAGATAATGGGGTTGCACTCGATTATATAATTGAGAATGATGGACTAAAAACAATCACCACCGATCCTGGTCGTTTGCGACAAGTGCTATACAATTTAGTTGGTAATGCGATCAAATTTACGACTGATGGTTTTGTTCAAATAAGGCTTTTAACGACTGTCAGCAATGAACATGTTTTGTTTGAAGTTGAAGACAATGGTGTGGGTATACCAAAAGAGAGACAAGACGCTATATTCGGTGCTTTTGTACAGGCAGATAATTCCACAACCCGCAAATATGGTGGAACTGGGTTGGGGCTTGGGATAAGTAAGCAGCTAATAGAACTGATGGGTGGCCAGATAATGGTTGAATCAGAAGTGGATAAAGGCAGTACTTTTTCTTTTACGATTGAAGATCAAGCTGAATTGATTCACAATCCTGAATCATATAGCAAAGAACAGTTTTGATTTAACTACCTAATAGCATTTTCGAAAATGCAGGCTGAAAATAATAATAAACAGTGAATAAGCCAAAGCAAACAATACCTAAAAGACTCGGCAAATATCAAATTATTGAAAGGCTTGCTCACGGTAGTATGGGGACAGTCTATGAAGCATTTGATCCAGTTGCTGAGCAACCTGTAGCGATCAAATTATCGCGTTCATATCTACTCAAAGACAAACTGCAAAGGCGACATTTTAACCAGATGTTTGTTCGAGAAGCGAAGACAGCACGATTATTGAATCATCCAAATATTATGCGCGTATTTGAGTATGGAAATGATCAAGGCAAATATTTTATTGTTATGGAACTGGTGAAGCATGCTCGCACCATTAAAGATTATATTTCTGATGAGACTTTATTAACCACGGAACAGGCATTGGATTTGATCATACAATGCGCCACAGGTCTTGAATATGCTCATTCAAAAGGCGTTATACATCGAGATATCAAACCGGCAAACTTACTCGTAACGGAAGATAAAAAAGTCAAATTGGCTGACTTTAGTATTGCTCATGTTAATAAACCTGATTTTGAAATGACAATGTCTACCGGTTTTGTTGGTTCACCAAGATATATGTCACCTGAACAGATCCAGGAAGATGTTATTACCTATCAAACAGATCTCTACTCATTAGGCGTTGTAATGTATGAGTTGTTAACAGGTAAACATCCCTTTGATTCAGAAAGTTTTTCTAAATTGATCTACAGGGTTGTGAATGAAGATCCTGTTGATCCATTAGACCTCAATACTGATCTTTCAGAAGACCTGGTAAAGTTCATCATGCGTGCTTTGAAGAAGGATCCAAAACGACGTTTCCAGTCTGCTTCAGAAATGATCAAATGTTTAAAAAGTGTTTATCAGGTAAAAGATTCCGCAGATGTTCTCTCGGAAAAAGAAAGCGAAGTCCGAGCCTTAAAATTCTTTACGGATTTTGATGATGAGGAAATAAAAATAATCAGTGGTGGTTGTGTTAGATTAGAATTTAATCAAGGTGATCAAATTATTCAACAAGAGCAATCTGATCAAGGTTTTTATGTGCTTATGAAGGGCGAACTTTCTACAGAGAGTATTAATATTGGTGACAGCTTTGGTGAGGTGGCGTTTATTACTGGGGAGCCTTATTCAACATCAATTACCGCAACGGTTGATATAAAAGTAATCAAGCTAACTTATAAATTAATAGAAAATCTTTCGGAGTCTTGCCAGTTAAAAATATATAAAGCACTGACTGTCGCATTAACAAGAAAGTTGATTTCAACTAATCTAGTTACCTCGGTGCTCTCAGAACTTTCCTGAACGATATTTACGCATTAAATTTTCTGTTGAGCAATCATGCTCACCGAAGTTCTTATGGTTTAAATCGCGCTGAATCGTTTGTGCTAACTGTTTACCAAGTTCAACTCCCCACTGATCAAAAGAATTGATATTCCAGATAACGCCCTGAACAAAAACTTTGTGCTCATAAAGTGCTAAAAGTGCACCAAAAGATCTGGGCGTAATATCATTGACCAGAATGGTATTACTGGGTTTGTTACCCGAGATAACTTTATGGGGAGCTAACAATTCAATTTCACCCGCATTTAGATCGGTATCTTTTAGTTCAGTAAGAATTTCTTGTTTTGTACGTCCGCACATCATCGCTTCCGATTGCGCAAAACAATTTGCCAACAAAGCCTCATGCTGTTTTTTTGAAAATGATGGTGATTGAAGCGAAGCAATAAAATCCACCGGTATGAGATGACTACCCTGGTGCAGAGATTGAAAATAAGCATGTTGGCAGTCTGTTCCTACTGAGCCAATAATGATCGGACCAGTATTATATTTTGCAGAGGTTCCTTTTGCAGTGACAGATTTGCCATTACTTTCCATATCTAATTGTTGTAGATAAAACGGAAGCCCTTTCAATCGCTCATCATACGGCTCGACAGCGTGGCAAGTGGTATCAAAAAAGTTTGTATACCAGATACCAAGCAATGCCATAATCACAGGCAGGTTTTGATCAAAAGGTGCAGTACGAAAATGTTCATCCATACGCCATGCACCTTCAAGTAAGGTCTCAAACTGATCTATTCCAATTTGTAAAATAATAGAGAGGCCAACGGAGCTCCATAAAGAATATCGGCCACCAACCCAATCCCAGAGCTCAAACACGTTTTCTTGATCAATGCCGAAAATAGTAGTTGCTTCTTGATTTGCAGAGACAGCAACAAAGTGTTTAGCGACGGAATTCTTGTTTCCTGACTTTTCGGTTAACCAGGATCTGGCTATTTCAGCATTTGTGATTGTTTCTTGTGTCGAAAATGATTTAGAGACAACAATAAAAAGTGTAGTCTCTGGATCAACTTTATTGAGTATTGTATTAATGTTCGAATTTGAAACAAACTGACAATCCAGATCAGAATTATTATATTGAGCAAGTGCATTTGAAACTAATTTTGGACCAAGATGGGAACCGCCGATGCCAATGTTAATAATGGTTTTGATGGGTTTTCCTGAATAACCTGTCCATTTTCCACAACGAACTTTTTCTGAAAAAATACCGAGTCTTTTCAGAACGTCTTTCACGGTTGATTTAACACTTTTACCTTCAACTAAAGAAGGTCTTTTAGAACGATTTCTTAACGCCGTATGCATTGCGGCACGCTGCTCAGTGAAATTTATCTTTTCACCATTAAACATTGCTGAACGCATAAGATCGAGTTCGCTTTCTTCAGCAAGTTTGATCAAAAGATCCATCGTTGTCTGATCAATTCGATTTTTTGAATAATCCAGAAATACGTCTTCAGTCTGGGCTGAGAATATTTTAACTCGACGACTATTGTTATCGAAGAGTTTACGCATATGTACTGATTTTATCGTCAGGTAGTGTTGCTGGAGTTCTCGCCAGGCGGGTGTATCATCAGGTGTCATAGAGCCAACTTATTTTTAGCTGAAGCTTTTGAAAGAATAAAAAATCAGCTATTGATATAATTTTCCAGCTGGTGGATTAGTTCGTCTTTTTCGCAAAGCAATATGCCAAGAACATCTTTAACTGTCAGCATACCTATAACCGTCTCTCCATCAAGAATGGGCAAATGTCTGAACGCATGCTCATGCATGATGCGCATACATTTATCAATAGACTCTTCCTTCTGAACACAATAAACATTCTGAGTCATAATGTCTGACACTTTCGTTGTGCGCGAGGATTTCTGTTTCAATACAATTTTACGAGTGTAATCTCGCTCAGAAATTATACCAAAGAGCCGATCCTCATCCATTACCAGTAAAGCACCGACACTCCTTTTGTCCATTTCGGCAATTGCTTCGTAGACAGTGGCGTCCGGTTTAATGGACCATATTCGGCGATCATCTCGTTTATTTAATATTTGTAGCGCTGTGTTCACAAGCTGTACCTCTTGGTGGGTGCATCCGCCCAATTTTGTCACTTGAGTGCTTAATTAACAACCGTCTAGAAGGTACGAATAGTTTTTTTACGATTTGGTTAATAGTAAACCATGCAGCACTAAGCTTTTATAACGGATAAATTGTAGGCATACTATTGTCTTGAAATTAGACAAGATTATTCTAAATCCAGATTGTAATAGTCAAGAAATGAGTTGTGTGAAATAACTATTTTAAGTTGATATAAGTTTTTTGAAGTATCTTTATAAACTAATTGAAAATAATCAAATGAGTGAAATAGAAGAAAGTCAAAATTCACGTCCTCTAGATTTCGAAAGGAAATCTGTCTCAGATAACACGTCTGGCGAAAGCACTGAAAGTAGCGATCATAAACTACAAGAACTTTCTTCTAGTATCGAAGAAAAAATAGTAAAAAATTCGAGTAAACGCGATCTTGATGTGACTAGCCTGTATCTCAGTGAAATTGGTTTCTCGCCACTCTTAACCGCAGAAGAAGAAACCATTGTTGCGCGTAAAGTTCAACAAGGTGACCCTGACGCAAAAAATAGAATGATTGAAAGTAATCTTCGATTAGTGGTGAAAATCGCAAGACGTTATATGAATCGTGGTCTCGCATTTCTAGATTTGATCGAAGAAGGTAATCTTGGTTTGATTCGAGCGGTAGAGAAATTTGATCCTGAAAAAGGTTTTCGTTTTTCTACTTATGCAACCTGGTGGATCCGACAGACGATTGAACGTGGGATTATGAACCAGACAAGGACAATCCGGCTTCCGATCCATGTAGTTAAAGAGTTGAACACTTGCTTAAGAGCACGTTATAAGCTTTCACAATCGATGACGGGCGAACCAAGCGCAGAAGATGTCGCCGTTTACCTTAATCGAGATGTCGAAGATGTTGAAAGTATTTTGAGTATGAATGATCGTGTCATATCGGTGAATGTTCCCATCTCAGGCGAGCCAGATCTTTCTCTACTTGATACCGTCCCCGATGAAAATAAAAGTGATCCAGCTATTAAACTTCAAGATGATGATATCAAACTACATTTAGATACCTGGCTCATGACTTTGAATGAAAAACAACGTGCAGTGGTTGAGTACCGTTTTGGCTTACATGGAAACGATAATTACACCTTAGAAGAAGTTGGAAAATTAATTGGAGTGACTCGTGAAAGAGTACGACAAATTCAAATAGAAGCGCTTAAACGTTTGCGAAAGCAACTGGAAAGAGAGGGGCTCTCAATAGAAACGTTGTGTCCAGAAGAATAAATAAAGCTGTTTGCTTTATTCTTGATCAATAATTAAACCTGCTGCCACACTTCGGCCTTCAGAAATTAAAATGCTATAACAGCGACACGCGGCATAAGTATCCATGATTTCAAATCCAATTTCTTTCTTTCTAATTGCATCAATAATGGATTGATCTGGCAGGACTGAATGTTTACCACAACCGAGAATGAGAATTTCCTGTCGTAAGTTTAAGACCTCAGCTACGTCATCGATAGTTAATTCGGTAAATTTTATAGGTCGCCAGTGTGGAATTAATTTGTCAGGACTAATAATGAAACTATGCGTAAATTTTTCATCATTCACAGTGATACCCTCATCATCATAAGCACGAATAGCATAAGACGTATTATCTGAGTTCGTTTCAAGTCTCATTTTTAGATAAATCCCAGTGCACTTTTTTTAAACTGGCAGTAAGATAGCACCTTTCAATAAGCACCCACAAATAAAAAAATTCTGAATAGAGAGAACTGACTATGAAAATAATACTCCTTGGTGGACCCGGTGCCGGTAAAGGAACGCAGGCAAAATTTCTATGCGATAAGTTTGATATCCCACAAATTTCAACCGGTGATATGTTGCGTGCTGCCGTCAAAGCACAAACAGAATTAGGCAAAGAAGCAAAAGGAATTATGGATGCTGGTGGCCTGGTATCAGACAAAATTATATTAGGACTGATTACTGAAAGAGTTGTGGAGTCAGATTGTAAAAATGGATTTTTGCTAGATGGTTTTCCACGGACTATTCCACAAGCTGAGGGATTAGATGACATTGGTGTCGGGATAGATTATGTCGTTGAGATCAGAGTCGATGATGAGGAGATTGTAAAACGTATGTCAGGGCGACGAGTTCATGCAGCTTCTGGAAGGACATATCATATAGAATTTAATCCGCCTGAAGTTGAGGGTAAAGATAATGAGACAGGAGAGGATCTTATTCAGCGTGATGACGATCAGGAAGAAACTGTTAGAAAAAGATTAGATATATATCATCAACAAACCGAACCACTTGTTGAATATTATTCTTCGAATAAAGATCCTGATCTGAGGTATTTTTATGTTGATGGCATTGGAGATCTAGAAGAAATAAAAAATAGAATAATTTCTCAATTAAATTAAACACTATCATTGTTAAAAGGTGTTTAATGGTTTACCACATTAACGAATATGTTATAGTTATTAAGTTGACATATTTAAATAGATAATGACCGAAGAGGTATCCCTGATATGGCGTTGGCAAAAAAGAAAGTTTCTCGTAAAAAAACTGCAGCAAAGAAAAAACCTTTAGCTAAAAAGAAAATAGCTTCAAAAAAGAAAGTAGTTGCTAAGAAAAAAGTGGTTAGTAAGAAAAAAGTAGCTGCAAAGAAAAAGACTGCTGCTAAAAAGAAAGCTACCAGCAAGAAAAAAGTAGCGGCAAGAGGAAGACCAGCAAAGAAAAAAGTAGCAGTTAAGAAAAAAGTGGCGAAAAAGACTGCTAAAAAAGGCAAAGGTGTACCTCTAACAGAGAAGCAGCGTGAGGCTAGAGCTAATAAACTAGCTAAACAACAAGAAAGAAGGGAAAAACTTCGCAAGAAAGCGGCATATCAAAGTGCATTTGCGGCATTTCAAAAGAAATTTGAAAAAGATTATTCTAAAAAGTTGAAAGATAGTGAACGTGCTAAGGCAAAGAAAGCACGTGAACGACTTAAAGCAAGAAAAGCGGCAGCAAAGGCTAAGGCTAAAGCTGCAAAGTAAGTAATTGATCTGGATCTGTAGTTAGCATGCTACCCTTGATCCCTGTCACGTTTTCTTAATCAAAAGCCTTGCTTAGAAATAAGCGAGGCTTTTTTTTATGAAGACTACGGTCCTGAATTATAATCCTCAACATTGTGCTGTCTTAGAATCGTGGTAAAACTGTGGTAAAAAAAGCAAGCAAAAAAAAACGCACGGTTAGTCGAAAGAAAACCACTAGTAAGACAACTAAAAAAGCGATTAGTAAAACAAAAAGTAATAATAAGAATACAAAGCGAAATTCTCGTAAAAAGAAAGCTATATCAAGAAAACGACGGTTATCTTCGATTTTTTCATTACGCTCTACTATTTATCTTTCTGTTATTTCTTTAATCATGCTTTCGTCATGGTTACTGTGGTTAGATCACACAATACAACAGCAATTTGAAGGACAACGTTGGGCATTACCTGCCAGGGTTTTTGCCAGACCTTTGGAACTTTTTTCTGGAAAGAAAATAAATCTTGTTGATGTACAGACAGAATTAAAGATACTTGGTTACCGACGAGTTCTTTCTGCAAAAAATCCAGGCGAATTTTCCGCGAATAAGCGCGTTATAAATCTCCATACAAGGGGATTTGTCTTTTTAGACGGTAAAGAATCTGCACAAAAAGCATCTTTGCAGTTCAGGGGCGAGAGGCTTACAAAAATTACCCAAATGGGATCAAAAAAAGTTATCCCGATTGTCAGGATTGAACCGGTTGAAATTGCAAAAATATTCCCAACTCATCGAGAAGATCGTGTCATTCTTAAGTATGAGGATATTCCTCCGTTTCTGATCCAGGCACTCCTTGCAACAGAAGATCGACGTTTTTATCAACATCATGGGGTTGATCCTAAGGGTATAGCGCGTGCGTTTTGGATCAATTTAAAGGCTATGAAAACTAAACAAGGCGCTAGTACCTTGACGCAACAATTGATCAAAAACTTTTACTTAACCCACGAGAGAACCTTTAAACGAAAGTTTAATGAATTGGTAATGGCGTTGTTGTTAGAACTTCGCTACGAAAAAAATGAGATTCTAACTGCCTACATGAATGAGGTTTTTTTAGGCCAGGATAATAATCGGGCGATACATGGTTTTGGTCTTGCAGCAGAATATTATTTTGCTGCACCTTTGAATGAATTACGACCCGAACAGTTAGCAATGTTAGTTGGTTTGGTCAAAGGACCATCTTACTACGAGCCAAGGCGGCACCCTCAACGAGCAAAAACGCGTCGCGATATTGTGCTTAAAAGTATGGCTGTTGAGAAGAAGATTAGCGAATCACAGAAACAAAAATATTCCACTAAAAGTTTGGGGGTAAAACCTAAAAGATCTTTGAGTCGTTCACGCTATCCAGCCTTTACCGATTTAGTTCGAAAGCAGTTGATCAAAAATTATGATCAAAATGATCTAAGAACAACAGGTTTGAAAATATTCACAACACTCGATCCTATATTACAGGAGAAGGCAGAGAATATTCTTAAAAATAAGATATTAAATCTTGAACAGCAAAAACAACTACCAAAAGGACAATTACAGGGAGCAATTGTCCTAACCGATATTAAAAGTGGAGAGACGCTTGCAATTGTGGGTGGGCGGGAACCACGCAATGCGGATTTTAATCGGGCGATTAATTCTACTCGACATATTGGATCGCTTATTAAACCAGTGGTTTATTTAGAAGCTCTGGAACAAGGGCGAACACTGGCAACGATAGTTAAAGATGAACCGATTACATGGGAAATTAAAGATCAAAAGAGTTGGCAGCCTGAAAATTACGATAAAAAATTTCATGGAGAAGTACCATTAATTAACGCTCTGGTTAATTCCTATAATGCTGCAACCGTCTGGTTAGGTCGTGAGTTAGGAATCGCCTCAGTAGTTGATCGTATAAAGTCTTTAGGCCTAGGTAGATCAATTTCGGGTTATCCTTCGATACTACTAGGCGCTGTAACTTTATCACCTCTGGAAATAAGTCGTGTCTATCAAACAATAGCAAATGATGGTTTTAGTATTCCGCCTCGCGCAATTCGTGCCGTGTTAACGAAAGAAAATAAACCACTGCAACGGAATGAGCTGGAAATTGATCGCATTATTGATTCAGAGGATGCCTATTTACTTAAATATGCAATGACGGAAGTTGTTAGAATCGGAACCGCGAAAGCGGCGTCGAGCACGCTGAGTAATTTACCTCTGGCCGGTAAAACTGGCACAACAGGTGATTTGCGTGATAGTTGGTTTGCAGGATTTGATCAAAATACATTAAGCGTTATCTGGTTGGGGCGTGATGATAATAAATCGTCTGGCTTAACGGGTGCATCTGGCGCACTACGCGTCTGGATTAATTTAATGAAAGCAATACCCACAATACCGGTTAATTTGACGCCACCAGAAAATATTGAATGGTATTGGATAAACCAACAATCAGGTAAAATCTCAGAAAAAGAATGTGCAGGAACTATTCCTTTACCATTTAAATCAGGTTCCATTTCGGGTGAAGTTGAAAGTTGCGAACAAAAGGGTGGGTTTTTCGGGCTTTAGAATTAGAAATAAGGTTACTAGAAAATGAGTTTGTTTTTACGACAAAATACGGTTATTTTTTATTTAAGTTGTCTGCTTATATTGACGGGGTGTACAACATCTCATACACAAAATACGCCTGTTAAAGAATCAGCGGATACATATCCCAAAAGTTCACCTTCTCCTTCAGTTGAATCACAAGTTCCTAGCCAGGATAGCACGCCAACAGCGAGTGAGTCGGCCATTGAATTGCTGGAAATAGCAAGACAGCAAGCAGCAGCAGGCGAGGGTGATAAGGCAGCTGCGACGTTAGAAAGGGCAATCCAGATTGAACCTGATAATCCGTGGTTATGGCATCGACTTGCTGTCTTGCGAATGCAACAAAAAAAATGGTCACAAGCGGTTGAGATGGCGAATCGTTCAATTGCATTAGCAAACGGAAACAAACGTTTGATCGGAGGGAACTGGTTGGTTATTTCATTGGCGCTTGAAGGTGCGGGGAAATATGAATCGGCGGCGAAAGCGAAAAAGAATTCTGACGTTTATTTAGAGAAATAAAGATAAGCTAAATTAGTGCACAGTTACTGTGACGTTATTAATAGCGCTTATTAGTTTTCACTAACAACTTTCCCTTTTAAACTATAAGCAAAGGCGATCACTTCTGCGACTGCGACATACAAAGCTTCCGGGATTTGATCGCCAAGTTCTACGGTGGCGAGCAATTCGACAAGCTCAGGTTCTTCTTTAATTGGAATATCGTTTTCCGTAGCAAGCTTGAGTATTTCTTCGGCGACGAGACCTTTACCTTTCGCAGTAACTTTTGGTGCGGAAGTTTCATCGTAATTTAAGGCAATTGCTATATCTGCTTTCATATTTTTATGTCGATCAACTCTTTATTCGATACACTAATGGAATTGGTTACTTCAGGTTTACCTTTATAGCAATTTATTGTTGGATGAATAAATTCAACATCTGTTAGACGTTGTTGTAATAGATCCATATTGTTTTGTATTAACTCAAAGGTATTTTGATCTTCAGCCCAAAGACTGGCTTGTATTTTTTGACCGCCCAAAATTAGCTTTGCATGTAAGTTACCCAAACCTTCTAATTTAAAAGATAAATTAATTGCCCATTTTTTTTGTGCTTCTTGCTCTTCTTTTTGATCTTCTTCTTCAGTTATTTTTAGAGAAAAAATATCAACTTTGTCTTTTTCTTTTACAGGCAATTCTAAAAGAATAGCTTGCTGGTTTTGTTCTAAACCAGGTAGAGAATTAAGCTGATTCAACTGTATGCGAGCTAAGGCTGATTCCACATGTCGTTGTAACTCAGGCATTAATTTATTATTCGATAAAAAATTCAGCAAACTATTATTTGATGCGCTTTGTTTTTGCTCTGTTTGTTTAGTTGAATTGGTGCTTTCATTACTGATTAAAGATACAAGGCGTAATAATCTACCTTTTAAATCACCTTCAACAGGATTTGATCCTGCTAATTTAGTTGTACTTGATTTGCTTAGATTTGATTCAAGAAAAACACCACTTTCTTTTAATGCCTTTTTGATCATTTCTGGATTAGTTAAATCTGCTCTTGAGGCTAAGCCAGCCTGAATCACATTGAGTGCTTGTTGCACAGTGGGTGGAAGACGTTGTTCCCCTGCGCTCATTGTTTTTATATTAGAAAAAAATTCTGATAGCGAAGCCTGTTTTGGTAAGGCTTGTCTTAATGCATTAAGATTAGTTTGTTCAGCTGATCTGGAGTTGTTTTGTAGAATTTGCAAGGAAGGTTGTTCGCCAGTACGAATAACTTTCAAGTTAATTTGTGATCCGGCAGATAAAAGAACATTAGTATTAGCTGTGAGTTTTAAATTGCCGACTTTTAATAATAGTGATGAACTTGATAATTGTTGCAAGACGGTGGCTTTTAAAAGTTGTCCCGTAGCCCAGTTTTTGATTTCAGTTGCCGATGCATTTTGTGGTTGCAATAGCTGAGTTTGAACAGGTTTCTGAATTGCTGTTTTTGTTTGTGCAATTTGACCGGCTTGTTGAGTAATTTGAATCGGACTATTCATTAGATTGTTAGCGGCTAATTTACCTGAAACTTGAGGAAGTTTACTTATGACAGACAGTAAAAAATGGTTTGTTAGACGTGGTGAAAAAATCCAGGGTCCATTTACACATGTTGTTTTAACTAAATTAGGAAAACTCGGCCGTCTCAAACCCACAGATAAATTAAGTAATGATCAACAAAGTTGGATAGATGCCAGCGATTTTCCAGATCTATTCTCTAGTAATGAAACCGAATCACTTTTGAAAGATGAAGAACGTAGCGGTTTAGATAGACGGGAAAATGCAACTGATACTCAAGCTGAAAAATCACAAAAAAAACGCAATAAAGTAGATCGGCGAGAACTAGAATCTAAGGAAGATATTGCACGTAGAAAAGGCCGATCACAACTTTTAGATGCAATACATGAAAGCCGTAAGGTAGATCGTTTTCCTGTTAAACAAATAATTTTTACGATTCTTGCAATAGTTATTCTGGGTTTCTTTTTGAAGGGTTCAGATCCAATAATCTTAGCTGATTGTGAAGCGCCAGCTAATCCTGGTGTTGTTTGGGATAACTGTGACTTTGATAATTTAAATTTCAGTCAAAAAAATCTATCGACGGCTTTGATCAGAAACGCCTCATTAGTCGGTGCAGATCTTGAGGGGTCGACGCTGACTAATGCAGATCTTTCCTATTCTGATCTTTCTGGTGCGAATCTGAAGAGTGCTAATCTGGATGGAATTAGTTTGAAAGGTGCGAATCTTAGCCTGGCTATTTTAGAAGCCGCTTCATTGACTGATGCGGATCTAAATCATGCTGATCTTCGAGGTGCTGATCTTGAGGGTATAGATTTGGAAGGTGCAATTCTTGATCAAGCAATTTGGGAAAATGGACGAGTTTGTGCGAAAAATTCGATTGGAACCTGCCGCAAAGAATAGATGAATCTAAGGACTTACTAAAGAGATGTGAGCTTTTGCCGAAACATTAAGTAACAAGGCTGTTATTTATGGAGCATCGTCGGAAAAACGAACAAGGAAATGTACGTTAAATATTTTAAATTCAATGGGAAACCTTTCGGTATAAACCCAGACCCACGCTTTTTCTTTAATAGTGATACGCATAAAAATGCGCTGCTATCACTTGGTAGAGGTTTAGGTTATGGCGAGGGTTTTGTCGTCGTCACGGGTGATTCTGGAATGGGTAAAACCACCTTGATGAACGCACTTCAATATATGTTGGTTGATACTAATATTACTATCGCCAGGATTGTTAATACACAGCTGGATAGTGGCGAATTATTACGTTATGTTGCCGCTGAGCTAGGTCTTCCATACGAAGAGTTTTCTAAAGTCAGCTTGTTGAAGTCGATTGAGCATTTTTTATTAGAGTGTCAATCAAGTAATCGACGAGTTGTCGTTATCGTGGATGAAGCACAAAATTTATCAGATTCAGCAATCGATGAATTACGAATGTTGATGAATATTGTTTCTGATAATAATTCTTTGATCCAAATAATTCTATTTGGACAAACACGTTTGCGAGAACAACTTTATTCAGATATTTTTGAACCCTTACGTCAAAGAATCGTCGTTAAATATCATTTGGAATGTTTTGATCAGCGACTTACAAAATCTTATATTTTCCATCGTTTAAGAACCGTGGGCTGGGTTGGTAATCCTGCGATTAAGCCGGAAGCATTTAATGCTGTCCATTATCACTCAAAAGGGATCCCAGCCAAGATCAATATGATTTGTGAAAGGTTGTTGTTAGCGGCTTGTTTGAATGGAGCAGAAACAATAACTGAAGAAGATGTGTCAAATATCGTGCAGGAAATGAACAACGATTTTTCAGATAGTCATTATCAAAATTCACTCGTTGAAAACATGATAGATGTACTTGTTTCAGATCGTGTGGATGAGTTGATTTCAGGCGGCAATAGTGAATCAGTAAAACAAGATGACAACATGAGTTTGACGGAAAATGTGATACCTGTCATTGATAAAAGCTTAAGTTCGGAAACTATTGTAAAAGAAGTAGAGAAAATTGAGCTAAAAAAAAACGATATACAATACGAAGTCTCTGAAAACGAGCTGATAGAAACGTCACTGCTAGATGACAAGAACGATGAAGAAGCAATACATTTAGAGTCTGATTTAATCGAGACAGATCTAAATTTAGATCATTTTCCTGAAGAGATTTTGCCCCTGCCTAATGAAGATATGATAATTGATTTTAATGAAGTAGATCAAGATATGCCCATGCTCGACGTGGAAGTAAATATATCCTCTCTTTCACAAAATAGTAGTGAACCTATTGAAATAGTACCGCTTCAAGATGATTTTGAAATGTTAAAAAAAGATCTGTCAGGTTTGTTAGAAATAGATCAACAAGATGAAAGTTTTGAAGAAGAATTTTCTATTAACGAAGAAGATTTAATACTTGAAGTGAGTGAAGAAAAAATCGATGAAAATGAACCATTAGATCTTATAGAAGATCAGATCGTTTTAGAAGATCTTAATGATCTAGTCGAAGATGATCTTATTCTCATTGAGCCAGAAAGTAATAACATAATAAATGAAGATTCATTTGTATCTGATCAAATCCAGAATAGTGAAGTAATTGAAGAAAATGATGAGCATTTTGTAAAAACGGAAGATCTCGATCACGAAGTACGAAATTGGTTAAAACAACAGAAAAACACGTCTCCAGGCCAAAGTGATGCTAAGCAAAAAGAGGAATTTGATTTTCATGCAGAAAGGTCTGACTCGGCGTATTTAAACCCATTCCCAGACACTTCGCCAGATAACTTTGACGACACGCTCGAAGAGCCGATTTAAACTTTTTTCAGAACATAAAACTTGAGATATAGCGCTTCTTTCCGTATTGTCTTGATAGATAGTTTGTTGATCATATTTATCTACGGGGATTGTAATAATGGTAGATCAAAGACCAAGGCTGGGTTTCCTTGGCATTGGCTTGATGGGAGAGCCTATAACGCTGCGCCTGCTTGAGGCAAGATATTCTGTCAAAGTCTGGAATCGCACACCTAAGAAACTTACAAAAGTCATTGAGCAAGGTGCTATTCAGGCACAAACACCAGAAGATGTTGCTAAAACCGCAGATATTATTTTACTTTCACTGGCGGATACTGATGTCGTTAAACAGATTGTTTTCGGTAAAAACGGCATTGCTGAAGGTGGCTCGAAAGGAAAGATATTGGTTGATTTATCAAGTATTCAACCAGAAGCGACACGAGAATTTTCTACTCAATTAAAACAACAATGCGGAATGGAATGGATCGACGCGCCTGTTTCTGGCGGAGTTATTGGAGCGGAGCAGGGCACCCTGGCGATTATGGCTGGAGGGAAAAAGAAAATTTTTGATCAACTCGGCACGTTAATGGAATCCATCTCACAGCGCTTTACCTACATGGGTGAAAGTGGCGCTGGACAAGTTACCAAAGTATGTAATCAAATGATCGTCAGTTGTAATGCGTTGGTGATAGCGGAGGTTATTGCCTTGGCCAGAAAAGCCGGTATAGATGCAGAAAAAATTCCTCAAGCATTGGCTGGTGGCTTTGCTGATTCAAAACCCTTACAAATTCTTGGGCCACAAATGGCAACAGATACATTCGAACCGATTAAATGGCATGTTAGAACGTTGTTAAAAGATCTGAATACCGCGGTTGCATTGTCTAAGAGTGAAGGTAGCGAAATACCGATGTCTAAATTGGGAGCTAAGCTGATGCGCGAGCACGGAGATTCTGGATATTTAGAAAAAGATCCCGCAACACTTGTAGAACTCTACTTAAAATAAAAAACAAAAGGAAAAAATATGCCAAATTTTAGTGCAAATTTATCTGTACTTTTTACAGAACATCCAATGCTAGATCGATTTCAGGTAGCGGCTGATTGTGGATTTAAAGCGGTTGAAATTCAGTTTCCGTATGATCAAAAAGCACAAGACTTAAAAAATGCAGCAGATCAAGCTGAGGTTGAAATAGTTTTGATCAATGTTCCCGTAGGTGATCTTATGGAAGGCGGTTCAGGCTTAGCGAGCATTCCGGAAAAAGAACAAGAATTTAAACAAGCGTTGGAATTGTGCGCGAGCTATGCAGAAGTTTTACAACCGAGATCGATCAATGTGTTAGCGGGGCGTGAGCTTGATAAATCGAGGCGCAGTGAATATCACCGAACTTATATTTCAAACCTTCGACAGTCCGCAGCGGCCTTCGATGCGATGGGGATTTCAACCGTTTTTGAAGCGGTGAATAATCAAGATGTTCCTGGCTTTTTTCTACACACACTTCGAGAGCAAATCCAGATTCTTGAGGAAGTCCAACATCCAAATATCCGACTTCAATATGATGTCTATCATATGGAACGAATGGGTGAGCATGTTTGTGAAAATATTTTTGAACATGCCAATATTATTGGTCATATCCAATTTGCTGATGTGCCGGGTCGGGCACAACCAGGAACTGGGAATATCGATTTTGAAGCGGTGTTTAAAGCAATCGACGATTCGATTTATACTGGCTGGACGGGCGCTGAATATAACCCGTCAGAATCAACAAAAGACAGTTTAGGTTGGATGTAATACTTTTGACCTTTCTGGGTTTAATGATCGGTTTGTATTGATAGTAATAATGGATACTTCTGCGTTATCAAAAAAGTTTGGGATTCCTGATCAAATAAAATTTGAAACGACTGATCAAGATTTGATCATTGTGCATATTGATAATGTTTATGCCAAAGTAAAAATTTGTCTGCAAGGAGCACAATTATTGTCGTGGATAAAAAAAGATCAAATAAAGAATCTACCAGATGTTATCTGGCTTTCTGAGGATGCGGCTTTAACTAAAGGTCGATCAATCCGAGGTGGTATTCCAATTTGCTGGCCGTGGTTCGGCGCACATCCCATTGAAAAGGGCTTTCCATCGCATGGTTATGCACGAACTCAAGCATGGGAATTGATCAAAGTAGAAAAATTCACGAATGGGAAAACATTTCTTTCATTACGATTAATTCAAGACGGAGTAACAGAACAACATCGTTTGAAGGGTGTTGAATGTGAACTTCAAATCTCAATCGGTGAAAAACTAGAGATGGTTTTGATCAGTAAAAATACTGGGAGAGAAATGATCACAGTTGGTGGTGCGTTTCATACTTATTTTAATGTCAGCGATATTAGTAATATTCGAATTGAAGGATTAGAAAATAAAAGCTACATCGATACTTTAGATGGCTGGCAGAATAAAAAAGAAACGGAGTCGATAAAAATAGATAGTGAAATAGATCGGATTTATCAAGATGAGCCGGCAAATGATAATGTAATTATCGATAGAGGGCTTGATCGAAAAATTCGAATAAGAAAACGAGGTAGTCACTCTAGCGTTGTCTGGAATCCCTGGATAGAAAAATCAACCAGACTGGGTGATATGGGAATTGACGGGTATCGAAAAATGATCTGTGTAGAAACCTGTAATGCTGCTGAAGATGTAATTTCAATTAAAGCGGGCGGTGAACATCGACTTTCCGTTTGTTACTCGCTTGAAGATCTGTAACATATAAATGAATGCTTGATTGAACCTTTATCTTTATAGTTGTTCTATTGTTTGACGAATAAATAATCAAAAAATAATTAAGGATAACTATTATGAAATACACCATACTTTCCTCCCTGCTTTTGTTGTTTTCAAGCGCCGTATTCAGCGCATCAGATAAAACGGAATCTGCTGTCCTGGGTGGAGGATGCTATTGGTGTATTGAAGCCGACTTTGAAAAACTGGAAGGGGTTACTGAAGTCATTTCAGGTTTTAGTGGTGGGCATACGCTAGACCCAACTTATAAGCAAGTTTCTGCTGGCGGAACGGGACATATAGAAGTTGTGAAAGTGATATATGATCCAAAAATAGTTAGCTACACAGAGATTTTAGATTTTTTCTGGAGGCATATTGATCCGACTCGCGATGATGGGCAGTTTTGTGATACTGGACCTTCTTATCGGCCAGCCATTTTTTATACCGATGATCAAAAAGAATTAGCCTTTTCTTCAAAAGAAAATATTGAAAAAGTAAAACCGTTTGCAGCGCCCATAAAAGTCGAAATGATAGAAGCTTCACAGTTTTATGCTGCAGAAGAATATCACCAGGATTATTATAAAAAGAATCCATTACGTTACCGATATTATCGCCATGGATGTGGCCGCGATAAACGTGTTGAGCAACTTTGGGGAACATCTGATCATTAAAATTATTTCTTCAATTCCAGTTAAATAACATAGCGATCAATTATACTGATCGCTATGTTAGCGATTAAACTAGATTCTGAGGAGAACGATAATAAAGGTGCATTAGCACTTGCTGAAAAACTTTCTATACCACTCGAAACTGATCTTGCTCAAACACCTGAACTATTACTCGGCTGGTGTGAAGGTAAACTCGCACTTTTTTCCAAAGACAGCGGACCTGTATTTATAGATTTCGTAGAAGGTAAACTTGCGCATCGCCGACAATTTGGAGGTGGTAAAAAACAACCTCTCGCCAGAGCGGTTGGACTCTCGAGTAAAAAGACACCGACTATTATAGATGCTACCGCGGGAATGGGGCGCGATAGTTTTGTATTAGCTTCATTGGGTTGCGAGGTAAAAATGATCGAACGTTCAGTGGTTGTTGTTGCTTTGTTAGAAGATGCACTTGATAGAGCACAAAAAGATGAGGGAACTTTTGCAATTGCTGATCGACTTTCAGTGGTTTGTTTTGATGCTTGTGACTACCTCACTAAAATCCAGGCTGAAAATATTTCGGCAGATGTGATCTACCTTGATCCGATGTATCCGGAAAAGCGAAAGTCAGCCGCGGTAAAAAAAGATATGCGCGTTTTGCAAAAACTGGTTGGGCCAGATCAAGATAGTCCTAAATTACTCGATATCGCATTACAAGTAGCAAAACATCGTGTGGTTGTTAAACGACCAAAATCGGCTGAAACTCTAATCGGACCTAAACCTGACACAAGCATAAGCAGTCCAAATACACGCTATGATATTTATTCGATTAAAGCTATTTAGGAAGATTTAATATTCCCGTTGAAGACGTCATTTATTGCCTGGCATAGCCTTTGCAATTCCTCAGGAAAGTAAATATATGGAGATGACAAGGATGCAAGCAATATCAAATTCAGCAGGTTTGAAAACAACGGCAACAACAACTGCTGAAGTAAAAACAGCGCAACCAGAATCTGGCTCAGAAGCTACGACAGACGTGGGTTTTCTAGCTTTATTCCAATCACAGGTTGCACCTGCAATTGCGGATTTGAACCAACTTAAACAGCAATTCGGATCAGGCTCTTTCAGCGGCAAACTTTTTCCGGACGGTATGTCAGAACGGCCAATATTGTCGCAGCTGTTTTTGGGTGCTGGGGCAGAACAATTAGCAGCTGATAAATTGGCCTATACGCTCAATGGAACCGATCAATTGTCAGGAAATAAGTTATTTTCGAATCTCAACAGCGAAATGTTATCAGCACAGAATTTTCTCGAAGCTCTGCAAAGTGAAGATGATTTAGATACGGATTTTACACGTAATTTGATGCAGGAGCTTACAAATTCATCTCTACGCGGAAAGGGTGCTCAAGCTGGCACAACTGGATTTACTGCAATCACAAATCCGATGGGAACTCAGCAATGGGGAGATGAACTAGTCTCTCGCGTAAAGTGGCAAATTGGACAAACAATTCAGGAAGCGAAGATCAGTTTAAACCCGCGCGAACTTGGCCCATTACAAATCAAGATCAATATTATTGATGATCAAGCGCATGTGCAATTTATTGCCAATCACAGTTCTGTCAAAGAGGCCGTTGAGGACGCCATACCACGCTTAAGGGAGATGCTGGAACAGAGTGGTTTGATGTTGGCTGATACGGATGTGTCCCAACAGTCAGCTGATAATGGACAGGCAACGGCAGCTTTATCTGGTCATGATCAAGATGCATTTGCAGAAGATGATCTTGAGGAAGGTGAAGAGCAACAAGCCAAAGTAATAAGACAAGGAATCGGGCTTGTAGATGCGTTTATTTGATCTTGATCGTTTTGTAAATAGTTGACTCGTATTGTGCAATTTCAAAACCAAGATGGCGATTGATATAATAGTCACTCAAAATTCGACACTGTTGCTCGTAACGGAATTGATCTAGTGATTTATTGCCCATTAATGATTCATGCGAATAAACCTGTTCTCCATATTTTATCCGTTCCAAAATAGCAGAGACAGAAGTTTGTAACCCGATAGTCTGGTTTGCCCAGACATGTCCAACTTCGTGAACTAATCGAGCCATTTTCAAATAATCACGACTAAAGTCTTGAATGTGATACTCCTCTCGATAAACAATAAAATTACCTAAAACGATCGCTGCTATCGTCGGAGGGAGATTAGCGGTAACAACGGTTATCTTTGAATAATCCACTTGAGCAAAGAATATGCTTTGTAATTCTATTTTTTCGCTTTTTGTTAATTGACGCTTGTTACCAAGGTTAATGGTAACAGTGACAATAATGATCAGAAGCATCAGAAAATAAATTTTTACTCGTTTCATTTTGAATTAATTATAGTTGCGACTTATATGACAGTCAGGCAGCATATCCGATATTGAAAATTTAATAGCTGCTATTTAAGAAGTTCTACATGAATGACACACCTATATTAGGAACTTTATCCTCAATAGATCTGATCGCACTAGGGATCAATTTTTTATTATTCATTTTTACTCGTCAAATCGTCACCGTATTCCGATCCGATAGAGATTCGGCTTCAGTAAGTACCAAGATCTGGACCTTACGATTGATCAATATTGTTCTTTTTGGAATTTACTTTTTAGAATTATTTGTTGGAGGATGGACTTCACAACTTTCACGTACCGGTTTAACGCTCTTAATCGCTTATTTGATAGTCAATTTTCTGCATATAGTTATTATCAGGAAGTATGGAAGACTTAAAGAGATCGATGGATCTGAATATCGAGTAGAAACATACCAGTCAGAAATATTTAATCTGTTAATCATCATTGCCGCTTTTATTATCGTTTTGATCGCGGTGATTAATATATGGGGCGTGACAGACTGGTTTAAAACAACGAGCGTATTGGGTGGGCTTTTGATCGTATTATTTTCAACGAAAGATTATTGGGCACCTGATAACATCAATGGGTTAATGCTACTTTATAATGGCGATATCGAACCAGGCAGTATTATAAAGATTGATGAATATGATTTAGTAGCCGTTACGATTGAAACCACCTTAACGCAAACTCGCTTTAGAGATCTTCGTTCTAAACATGTTGTCGTTATGCCGAATTCGAAATTACGAAATGCCAAGGTTGAGGTTTTAAACAAATGTCCAGCGGTAGGCTTAATGCAATCTGTCGACTTTAAGATTAGCTACGGTTTGCCTGCAAAAGATATTGAAACATTCTTAAATGATGTCTGGATACAAGCATGCGAAAGTGAAAAATCATTGAATCCTGAAAAACAGGCTAAGATATTGATCCTGGAAAACGGAGATCATGCGGTAGTTTGGAGATTAGCCTACTGGGTAAAAAATATTTATGGTTTGTACGATGCTGAATTTGCGGTTAACCGAGCGGCATACGAACTATCACTCGAATCAGGTATTGCACTAAATACACCGCTGACACATGAACTATCTTGAATTTATCAGGTAAAACCTATAATCAATTGATGAACTTTATACCTGAATGGTAGTCGATGTTATGATCAGGATAATTTGAACTGAAAATATAAATAAAATAAACGACCCTGAAATAAAGGGAATTTACTGGAGAATGATTATGAAAGTAATACGATTTGCACCTTTTTTAATAGCACTGACATCTTTTTCGGCACAAGGGAATGATTTTCCCACGTTAGAGCGTGTTGATAGTGTATTAACTTGTATGGCAAGCCATGGCGGCCAGACGGTTGAAAATCTTTATTCTTGTTCTTGCAAGATCGATGCAATCGCCAGCAAAGTTTCTTTTGAATTGTGGGATGAAGCAAGAACTTTTAAGACATATAAACGTTTACCTGGCGAGAAAGGCGGACTCTTCAGGGACAATGAACGGGCTGAAGAAATCGTGCCTATACTTGAAGCTGCAGAAAAAGAGGCTGAAAAACGCTGTTTTGTTGGTGTTAGACACAAAAAAAGTAAAGATGTAACGACTACAAAATAAGTTATGAGTATATTGACCGATCAGAGTTTGATATTAAATTTAGCAGAATCAATATGATAGAAATTGATCTGGTAATTCAATATTAAGCGTGATCGGTGATGTGAAATTTTCCTGAAAAAAATATTGATAGTTCCTACTAATTCGTTATAATCTAGCTTCGTTGTTATACGAACTCTGTCTTTTCGGGGTTAGTTAAGCAGCAAATTGAGGGAAGATAAAAGCACTAAATGAATATCCTATTTCAATATTCTCATTCAAAACATTGGCTATCATCGTCGAGCCATACATGCTGTTCATCATGTGTTGAGTCAAGCACATATTCTTATTTGTCAAATACATTAGACCCTCATTAGGACAGCACACAAGTTTTCCGCTCAATGGTATCTTTCCGGTCTCGGGCTTCCATTGAGTTATAAAAATAGAACAGAGACCGAAACTGTTAACAGTAAATTATATATAAGGAGGAGGTCATGAGAAAATCATCGTTAAATCGATGGCTTCTAGCGGGTGCTGCACTAACTATGTCTGCATCAGCAATGGCTAACGAAGAGCTGCTTAAATTGCAGCAAGATGCAAACTACTGGGTTATGCCTAGTGGTAACTTTTCAGGCTGGCGTTATTCTGAGTTGAACCAAATCAATAGTGGTAATGCTCACCAAATGCAAGCGGCTTGGACATTTTCAACTGGTGTACTTCGTGGACACGAAGGTGGACCATTAGTACTGCCTAGCAGTGCAACAGGTCTTGGTGGAGATACTCTGTATATCCATGCTGCATTCCCTAACAACGTTTTCGCTATCGATTTAGATACGTTAGAAATCGTTTGGGAATACGTTCCTGTTCAAGATTATGACGAAACTGTACCTGTAATGTGTTGTGACACGGTTAACCGTGGCCTGGCATATGGAGATGGGAAAATCCTTCTTCAACAAGCAGATACACACTTGGTTGCTATTAATGCTGCTACTGGTGAAAAAGTTTGGTCTGTTAAAAATGGTGATCCTAAATTAGGTCAAACCAATACTAACGCACCACACGTCATGAAAGATAAAGTTTTCACTGGTATGTCAGGCGCTGAATTCGGCGTTCGATGCTGGATGAATGCTTATAATCTAAGTGATGGTTCAATGGCTTGGAGAGCGTACTCAATGGGCCCTGATGCAGATATGCTGATTGATCCTGTACACACTACTGAACTAGGTAAACCAGTTGGTAAAGATTCTTCACTGAAAACTTGGAAAGGTGATCAATGGAAAATCGGTGGTGGTTCTACTTGGGGTTGGTGGCCGTATGATCCAGACCTAAACTTGATGTATTACGGAAATGGTAATCCATCAACTTGGAACCCAGTTGTTCGTCCAGGTGACAACAAATGGTCAATGACTATGTTTGCACGTGATGTAGACACAGGTGTTGCTAAATGGGTATACCAAATGACTCCACATGATGAGTGGGATTATGATGGTATCAATGAAATGATCTTGCAAGACGTAACTGTCAATGGCAAAACTCATAAAGGTCTAGTACATTTTGACCGTAATGGCTTTGGCTATACTATGGATCGTGTAACTGGTGCATTGCTTGTCGCTGAAAAATTCGACCCTGCAGTTAACTGGGCTACTCACGTAGACATGAAAACAGGTCGTCCACAAGTTGTTTCACGTTACTCAACTCACCAAAATGGTGAAGACGTAAACTCAACTAACATCTGTCCTGCTGCTTTAGGTACTAAAGATCAGCAGCCTGCAGCATACTCTCCACGAACTGGTCTTAACTATGTTCCTACAAACCACGTTTGTATGGATTATGAACCAGTATCTGGTGGCGAATATGTAGCTGGTGCGCCATATGTAAACGCTGTACTAAACATGTTCCCAGCGGGTCGTGTTTGTCCTGATTGCCCTAACAACAATGCTGAAGATAACAACCTAGGTAATTTCATTGCTTGGGATGCAAACACAGGTAAAATTGTTTGGTCAATTCCAGAGCGTTTCTCTGTATGGTCAGGTGCTCTAGCAACTGGTGGTGACGTAGTATTCTACGGTGACCTTGCTGGTTATTTGAAAGCTGTCGATGCTAAAAGCGGTAAGCTTCTTTGGAAATTCAAAACTCCATCGGGCATCATTGGTAACACAAACACTTGGTCTCACAAAGGCAAGCAATACGTAGGTGTATTGTCAGGTGTTGGTGGTTGGGCTGGTATCGGTATGGCTGCTGGCCTTATCAATGATACTGATGGCCTAGGCGCTGTTGGTGCTTATAAAGGTCTGAATAACTACACTCGTCTTGGCGGTGTGTTGAGCGTATTCAGTCTGCCATAAGCAGCAAAAAAATCTAAACTAAGTAATTAGTTATGATAAGCCCCGACTCCTCTTGAGGCGTCGGGGTTTTTTTTGTCTTCAATTTAGTTAAGTAGATAAAACTTTTCTATCTACTAAGATAGCTGTGGTAAATTAGATGAATGAATTTTCATTTATACAACAAGAAATAAAACGATGAACCTACCTTTAGAATTTAATGAACAGCAGTCCCTCCATGAATTTACAGAGCAGGCATATCTGGAATATTCCATGTATGTCATTCTTGATCGCGCTCTTCCAAATATAGGAGATGGCTTAAAACCAGTTCAAAGACGAATTGTTTATGCAATGTCAGAATTGGGCTTAAAAGCAGGATCGAAATTTAAAAAATCTGCAAGAACTGTTGGAGATGTAATTGGTAAGTTCCATCCTCATGGTGATTCCGCATGTTATGAAGCAATGGTACTAATGGCTCAAGATTTTGCTTATCGATATCCTCTTGTAGATGGGCAAGGCAATTGGGGCTCAATGGATGATCCAAAGTCTTTTGCTGCAATGCGTTACACAGAATCGAAGTTGACAGCATATGCAGATTTACTTTTAAAAGAAGCAAGTGACGGTACAGTTGATTGGATACCAAATTTCGATGGGACTTTAGACGAACCAAAATTATTACCAGCCAGATTACCTAATATTTTACTCAATGGTGGATCAGGAATTGCGGTTGGCATGGCGACTGACATTCCACCACATAATCTTAAAGAAGTTGCTAGTGCTTGCATTCACTTATTAGAAGCACCAAAAGCATCTCTGGAAGATATTCTTCAGCATATAAAAGGGCCAGATTACCCAACGGATGCTGAGATCATATCTTCGAAAGATGAAATACTGAATATATACCAAACTGGAACAGGTTCGATCAGAATGAGGGCTGTTTATAACATAGAGAATGGAGATATTGTCATTACTGGGCTTCCATATCAAAGTTCTGGAACGAAAATACAACAACAAATAGCAGCTCAGATTGAAGCTAAAAAACTACCAATGCTTGATAATTTACGTGATGAATCTGATCATGAGACACCAACAAGACTGGTTCTTTTTCCTAGATCAAATCGGGTAGATACCGAACAATTAATGGCTCACTTATTTGCGACGACTGATCTGGAAAAAACATACCGAGTTAACCTCAATATGATCGGCATTGATGGTCGGCCACAGGTTAAAAATTTATTAGCTCTATTGAAAGAATGGATAGAATTTAGAACAACGACTGTTCGAAGACGGCTTGAATATAGATTAGATAAAGTCAATAAACGAATTCATATTTTAGAAGGCCAATTGATAGCCTTTCTAAACATTGATGAAGTGATCAGAATTATCAGATATGAAGATAAACCTAAACCTTCGTTGATTCAGAGATTTAGTATCACTGACGAACAAGCGGAAGCTATCCTGGAATTAAAATTACGTCATCTAGCTCGACTCGAAGAGATGAAAATTAAAGGTGAGCTGGAGGAATTGGCCGAAGAAAGGGATAAGTTAGAACAGATATTAGGATCCACTAGAAGATTAAAAACGCTGATCCGTAAAGAAATTCAGGAAGATGCAGAAAAATACGGTGATGATCGACGCTCGCCAATCGTGGAGCGACAGCAGGCTCAAGCATTGGATCAAACCGCCTTAATACCTTCTGATCCTGTAACGATAATTTTGTCACAAAAAGGTTGGATACGTACAGCTAAAGGACACGAAATAGATCCTGAAGATCTTAATTATCGAGCGGGTGATGGGTTCCGTTCAAGTGCGACCGGGCGTAATAACCAACTCTCAGTTTTCATTGATTCTACTGGACGTAGTTATTCACTAGCAACGCATGGTTTACCATCTGCAAGAGGATTGGGTGAGCCGCTCTCAGGAAAAGTTTCAGCCCCTGATGGAGCAGAATTTGTTAGTGTTTTGTGTGGAAAAGCAGAAACACAATATTTACTTTCATCCAATGCTGGCTATGGATATGTTGTTAAATTAGAAGATCTATACAGTAAGAATAAAGCAGGAAAAGCAATATTAAAATTGCCAAAAGGTGCCGAAGTGTTAGCGCCATCAGTAGTAGAAGATCATAAGCGCGATCGTATAGCGGTACTATCAAATCAAGGAAGGCTACTTATTTTTGATCTAAGTGAGTTACCTCAGCTTGCTAAAGGTAAGGGTTTGAAAATAATGCAAATCCCAACATCTAAGCTAATTTCTCGTGAAGAATTTATAGTGGCAACCTTGGCATTACCAGAGAAATCAAATCTTTTGATCTATTCCGGCCAACGACATCTGACTCTAAAACCACGTGATTTTGAAAATTATATTGGTGAGCGTGGGCGTCGTGGAAATAAGTTACCACGAGGATATCAGAATGTCTCTGGGATGAAGTTAGGGGGATAAGTTGGTTAAAAAAAGAGGCCGGAGCTTACGCTCCGGCCCAGGGCAGAACGGATAAGGGAGGGGAGGGGAATCCGTCCTGACCATAACGTTATCGGTAAATTTGCAAATAACTTTAACCCTCAAGTCAAGAAATCCCCACAATCCTGCACTATCGTTATTTCAACGTATTAATTATAAAAATCAATATGATGTGATAGGATGCGCGATTGATTGGATTCCAAGAAATTATGAATATCGATCATGTATATATAAATTTAGAAAACAATACTTTGAGAGGACTTTATGGAACATGTTTTACCTGCCTTGCCATACGCAAAGGATGCTTTAGCACCGCATATTTCCGTTGAAACTTTAGATTTTCACTACGGAAAACATCATGCAACTTATGTTACTAAATTAAATGGTTTGATTGAAGGCACAGAATATTCAGATGCTTCTCTGGAAGAAATAATTACCAAGGGACAAGCTGGGCCGGTATTTAACAATGCTGCACAGATTTGGAATCATACTTTTTATTGGAACTCTATGAGTCCTGATGGTGGTGGAGAGCCAACAGGTGATCTATTGGAAGGTATCAATAAAGCCTTTGGAAATGTAGAAGCATTCAAAGAGGAATTCAGCAATTCAGCGATAAATAACTTTGGATCTGGCTGGACCTGGTTAGTTAAAAAATCTGATGGATCGTTAGTCATCGTAAATACAAGTAATGCTGCATGCCCATTAACGGATGGAGATACTCCATTATTGACTTGTGATGTATGGGAACACGCTTATTATATTGATTACAGAAATGTTCGACCAGATTATTTAAAGGCTTTCTGGGCACTGGTTAATTGGGACTTTGCTGCTAGCAATCTCTAGATAAATCAAAATATTGATAAGGAAATTCGTAACATGGAAGTCTGTGTTACGAATTTCCTTTTTCTAGAAGATAAAAATGACAACATCACACCTAATGACATCTTATTCTCCACTGCCAGTCAGATTTACCAAAGGCAGGGGAGTCTGGTTGGAAGATGATCAAGGAGATCAATATCTTGATGCGCTTTCAGGAATTGCTGTGTGTGGCCTTGGACACGTGCATCCAGACATTGCAGCGGCGATATCTGATCAAGCCTGTACGCTGGTACATACTTCTAATGTTTATCAAATAGATCTGCAAGAGAAACTCGCAGATCGACTTTGCGCACTTTCATCCATGGAAAAAGTTTTCTTTGGTAATTCTGGTGCGGAAGCGAATGAAGCTGCGATCAAACTTGCACGATTACATGGTCGAAATAAAGATATAGACGTTCCGACGATTGTTGTTATGGAAGGCAGTTTTCATGGTAGAACCATGGCGACATTAAGCGCGACCGGGAATCCAAATGTTCGGGCTAATTTTCAACCATTGGTCGAAAGTTTTGTACACATTCCTTATGGCGATATTGATGCATTAACTTCATTGGCCAAAGAAAATAAAAATATAGTTGCTGTTCTATGCGAGCCTGTTCAGGGTGAAGGCGGTGTGAACATACCTGCGGATGGTTTTCTTTCTAAGATCCGAGAACTCTGTGATCAGAATGATTGGTTGATGATGCTAGATGAGATACAGACAGGGATGGGAAGAACCGGCAAATGGTTTGCGTTCCAGCACGAGAAAATTATTCCTGATGTAATGACATTAGCAAAAGCACTTGGAAATGGAGTGCCGATAGGAGCTTGTCTTGCAAAAGGAAAAGCAGCCAGTTTGTTTACGCCTGGTACACATGGTTCGACTTTTGGTGGTAACCCTCTCGCTTGTCGAGCTGGAATAGCTGTTATTGATGTATTACAAGCCAATAACTTAGTCGACCAAGCTCAAAAACGTGGTCAGTATTTGCTCACTCAATTTCAAAAGTCTCTTAGCGAACTACAAGAAGTTGTTGATATTCGAGGCAAAGGATTGATGATCGGTATTGAACTTGATCGACCTTGTGTAGAGTTAGTGAAGCAGGCGCTCGATCAAAAATTATTGATCAATGTGACTGCTGGGAACACTATTCGTTTACTACCACCTTTGATCATATGTGAAGCCGAGTGTGATCAGATTGTAGATATTTTGACACCATTAATTCGTTCCTTTTTAAAACAATGATGATTTTTAAGTTATGACAACCAGACATTTTCTAACCTTACAAGATTTGAGCAGTGACGAGTTTCGACAATTGTTGAATCGTGCAAATGAGCTTAAAACTTGGCAAAAAGAAGGACGAATTTTCGAGCCACTCAAGAACAAAGTACTCGGTATGATCTTTGAAAAATCATCAACGCGTACGCGTGTTTCATTTGAAACAGGTATGATTCAGTTTGGTGGCAACGCGATTTTTTTGTCTCCTCAACATTCACAAGTAGGTCGTGGTGAAGAAATAAGTGATACTGCGCGCGTACTTTCTGGCATGGTTGACGGAATCATGGTGAGAACATTTGAGCATTCGAATGTGGAACGCTTTGCTGAATTTTCTTCTATTCCGGTGATTAATGGGCTGACAGACACCTATCATCCATGCCAGCTTTTAGCCGATATGCAAACTTATCAGGAACATCGCGGATCAATTGAAGGCAAAACAGTGACCTACATTGGTGATGGAAATAACATGTGTCATTCCTATGTCAATGCCGCGATGTTGTTAGACTTTCAATTAAATATTGCCAGTCCAGAAGGTTATCAACCCGATGAAGATATAGTGAAGAAAGCTGGCGACCGGGCGAAAGTTTTTAGTTCAGCAAAAGAAGCCTCTGAAAATTCTGATCTTATCGTCACTGACGTTTGGGCTAGTATGGGACAGGAAGAAGAAGCAGAAGAACGCGCACAAACATTTGAGCCGTTTCAGGTTAATGAAGATCTGATGGCACTAGCCGACCCTGATGCCTTATTTATGCATTGCTTACCAGCGCACCGAGGTGAGGAAGTAACTGCTCAGGTTTTAGACAGCGAGCAAAGTGTCGTCTGGGATGAAGCCGGAAATCGCCTGCATGCACAAAAAGCCCTGCTCGAATTTTTGATGAGTTAGCATGTATTTTCTGATCAGTAATGATGATGGCTATCGCGCACCGGGGATTAAGGCACTGACAGAGGCACTTTCATCAATGGGAAGAGTTGCCGTCGTTGCACCTGACCGAAATCGTAGTGGGGCAAGTAACTCGCTAACATTGGATAACCCACTACAAGTTCATGAATTTGCTGATAATCAGTATTTTATAAATGGTACACCGACTGATTGCGTGCATATTGCGATCACAGGGTTGCTGGATAAAACGCCTGATATGGTCGTTTCGGGGATCAATGCTGGATCCAACCTCGGAGATGATGTTATTTATTCAGGGACGGTTGCCGCCGCTATGGAAGGCCGGTTTATGGGGCTTCCAGCACTTGCGATTTCCTTAGCGAGTGAAAGCGGCGAAGATCCAGCACACTACGAAACTGCGGCTTTAGTAATAAAAAATTTGATCAAGAATCTGGACAAATCACCTTTACCGACAAATACGATTTTGAATATAAATGTACCTGATCTGCCTTATGATCAAATTAAAGGAATGCAGGTAACGCGTCTAGGACAACGTCATAAATCTGAACCGGTGATCA
This sequence comes from Gammaproteobacteria bacterium, assembly GCA_045110495.1. Taxonomy (GTDB): domain Bacteria; phylum Pseudomonadota; class Gammaproteobacteria; order CAJXQU01; family CAJXQU01; genus CAJXQU01. The sequence goes on along the minus strand of JBGCGE010000004.1, from coordinate 14,464 downwards.
AAGATAAAGATCCCCGTGGTAGGCCTATATTCTGGATTGGGCCTCCGGGCGGAGAACAAGATGCAGGTACTGGGACGGATTTTCATGCCATCAGGCAAGGCTATGTTTCGATTACGCCACTGCAGATTGATTTGACTCAGCATAGTTCACTAGATATGGTTTCTCAATGGCTAGAAAATATAGATCAAGATGAATGACCATCGCGGAATAGGCATGACATCAGAACGAACGCGTGTTCGTCTTGTTCGTCAACTTACGCAAATGGGTATTTCTAATCCTGAAGTGCTGAACCAGATCAAAACCGTCCCTCGACACTTGTTTATAGATGAAGGTCTTGCCTCCAGAGCCTATGAAAATACGGCTTTACCAATCGGCCACGGACAAACTATTTCGCAGCCTTATATTGTGGCCAGAATGACAGAATTATTGCTTCAGGGGCCGCTTGAAAAAGTTCTCGAAATTGGTGCGGGTTGTGGCTATCAAAGTGCGGTTCTTTCTGAATTTGCAGATAAAGTCTTTGCGGTCGAAAGAATCGCTTCATTGGCTATTAAGTTAAGGGAAAGGATCCAACAATTACGCTATCCAAACATTCTTGTTAAACATGGTGATGGAATGGAAGGTTGGGCTGAAAATAGTCCGTATGATGCTATTCTTGTCGCGGCTGCACCTGTCGTTGTTCCACCACAATTATTGCAACAATTAAAAGTCGGTGGACGTTTGATCATTCCAGTAGGTAATGAAAGTTCTCAAACGCTTTTGTTAATCACGAGAGAAGATGAAACGAATTACAGTGAAGAAAAACTGGATGCAGTCAGTTTTGTGCCGATGCGCAGTGGTGTAAGCAAGTAATCCGATCTGGAGATCTAAGGGGGGTTAAGTATGTTGACTGATCAGAAATCGATCTTTGCATGCTTGTTAGTTATTTCTGTAATTGGTCTTAGCTCGTGTATGAGTGGTGGACAGGCTCCAGTTTATAGCCGAGAACAGCAGAAAACCGATCCTTCCGAAAAAAAATCTGTCGAGCAGAAACAAAAATCACCAACTAAGATTTCTAAGCAAAAAATCCGTAAAAATTATTATACGGTTGTTCGTGGTGACACACTTTATTCGATTGCCTGGCGTTATCAAATTGATTATAAATCTTTAGCAAAATGGAACGGCATTCGATCACCCTATACTATATTTGTGGGTAAGAAACTTCGCCTTATTCCGCCACCTAAGAAACCAACACAAATTGCGAAAGTTAAAAAGCCAAAACCAAAAAAAGCGGCGACTAAACCAATTAAGCCTGTTGTTAAACCTGTACAGAAACCGACGAAAAAAACAGTTCCTCAAAAGGCCGCAAAACCAGTCCCGAAAAAAGCTACCGCCAAGATCACCTGGGTCTGGCCAGCAAAAGGAAAATTGATCACATCTAATACCGCCTCTTCACGTAGTGGCATTGATATCAAAGGAAAAATGGGACAAGTTGTAAAAGCTGCCGCCGCTGGGAAAGTGGTTTACAGCGGCAGTGGTTTGGTCGGCTACGGGAATTTGATCATAATTAAACACAATAATTCGTTTCTTAGTGCCTATGGTCATAACAGTCGGTTGCTAGTCACAGAAGAAACGGAAGTAAGCCGCGGTCAACCAATTGCCGAAATGGGTAACAGCGCAACTAATCAAGTTAAGCTACATTTTGAGATCCGTAAGGATGGCAAGTCGGTAGATCCTCGGAAATATTTGCCATAGTTTTTATTTGATTTATAAACATCTCTGTTTTTCATAATGAATATGATTAGAGAAAAAGGTTTTACACTAATTGAAGTAATTGCCGTAATGGTAATACTTCTAATGATAGCTCGTTTTTTCTGGGCTAGTGAATTTTTAGTTCTAGAAAACCAAGCCATTTCATACTTTGGCTTGCCTCAGGAATCTAAGTATTTCTTAACAATTCCTTTGGCTGCCTTATGGCTCTACACTATCTTTAAAGAGGAGAAAGCACAGGCAAAATCAGATCAACCCGTGGTTAGAAAAAGGGTAATTATTACTTCTATATCATTAGTTGTATTTGTGATTATATATTTGTTTTTTATTGTTGGAATACAAAATGTATAACAAAGCAATTAAAAATCGCTCACAAAAACTGAAACGTTATACAGATTCCTCACGTTTCTTAGCCTTAAGAAAAGCTTCCCGACCATTTATTCGATCAAGATACTTTTCAGAATTTTCATGTCGCAACGATATTAATTCCTCTATACGAAATTCCTCGGGTAGGACAAATGGATTCTTAGATATATTTCAGAGAGATTGTTTCAATCCAGCTATTAGAAAAAGCATTATTGATCATAAGACCGTTCTTATTTGAGGCTCTGTTACTTGATCTTGAATATTTAATTCTCAAGCTCAGAATTCATCACAGATTCCTCAGATGATGTGATAGAATGCGCATCTTTCAATGGTGGCCACATTAGTCCCCTCGCGACGCGAAGTTGTGAACCCCGCCAGGCCCGGAAGGGAGCAACGGCAACAGCGGATGCGGGTGCCGGGGTGTGGCGGGTGTGGCCGCCACCTTATTGAATAATCGTTATGTTATTTAACTTTATCTATTACTCTCAAAATATCTTCATATTAGAGGCAGCTGATTTATAATGTCGCTATGAGTTACCAAGTTCTCGCCCGTAAATGGCGTCCCCATTGCTTTGAAGACATGGTCGGTCAACGACATGTTTTGCAAGCCTTAACCAATGCGTTGGACAGTGATCGTCTACATCATGCGTATTTGTTTAGCGGTACTCGTGGCGTGGGCAAAACAACTATCGCGAGAATTTTTGCTAAAAGTTTAAATTGCGAAAATGGCGTAAGTGCTAAACCCTGTGGTCAATGTAGTTCTTGTACTGAGATTGATGAAGGTCGATTTGTTGATCTGATTGAGGTTGATGCCGCTTCTCGAACCGGAGTCGATGATACACGCGATCTATTGGACAACGTTCAATATTCGCCGACACGGGGACGTTATAAAGTTTATCTCATCGATGAAGTTCACATGTTCTCAAAAAGTAGTTTCAATGCACTATTGAAAACGCTGGAAGAACCACCGCCGCATGTTAAATTTTTGCTGGCGACGACCGATCCGAAAAAGATCCCTGCAACCATTCTTTCGCGATGTTTACAGTTTAATTTAAAACGCATAACGCCCGATCAAATAGAGAAACAGTTAAAACATATTCTGGAAGAAGAAAAGATCAATTTTGATGATCGATCTCTGGAAATGATTTCTTTCGCGGCAGATGGCAGTTTGCGAGATAGTTTGAGTTTGCTCGATCAGGCAATTTCATTTTGTAGTGGTGAGCTCAAAGCCGATGAAGTTGCAGGAATGTTGGGAACGATCGATAAAGATCAGGTCTTGAATCTACTCGAATTATTAGCGTCGAAAGATGCTGCCGCAGTGTTGAGTAAAACAGAGCAATTGGCTGAGTTAGGTCCGGATTATCAAGTCATACTGGCTGAATTATTGATCCAACTTCAAGCTATTGCAGTCAGACAGCTGGTTCCAGAAGCGAGGAGAGATCATCGTGATAGTGAACGTTTAGATCAAATCGCCGCTTTATTAACGGTTGAAGAATGTCAGCTTTTTTATCAAATAGCATTGATTGGACAGCGTGATTTACCGTTTCATCCGGATCCTGAAAGTGGCTTTGAAATGATCTTGCTAAGAATGCTGGCATTTCAAAAAATGGATGTTGGTTCGAACCTTGATTCCGTAAAAAAAAAGGCTCTAGATAGTTCAAGCCATAAAACTGAAATACTGTCCGCATCTCATCAGGATTCTGATCTAGCCGTTGCTTCACAAACGAGCGATTCCATATCACCATCAGAAACTGAATCAGAAATAGAACACTTCAGTGAGTGGGATAAACTAATTGATCAACTGAGCTTAAAAGGTTTAGCTCATCAACTGGCAATTAATTGTACGATGGAGAGCTTTGAAAATAATGAATTTCATTTAGTGGTCGCACCTGGTTCAATGCGCACTCGCCGAATGGAACAACAGATACATGAGGCATTACGAACAAAATTTGATCAAGATTTGAAATTGATCATTACCGAGAAAGTGCTTGAAGATAGGGAAACGCCAAGGGCGATGCAAGAAAGGAAAGATGATCAACGATTGGATCAAGCCAAACAGGTGATAAAATCTGATCCGGATATTCAGGCATTATGTGATGCATTTGATGCAACCATTATTGAGGACAGTATTCGTCCAGTAGATGGAGAGAAATAATATGAAAGGTGGTATGGGAAATTTAATGAAGCAAGCCCAGAAGATGCAGGAAAATCTTAAAAAGGCGCAAGAAGAGATCGCAAATATGGAAGTCAATGGCGAGTCTGGTGCGGGCATGGTTAAAGTTGTTATGACTGGCAAACACGATGTTAAGCGAGTGACAATTGATCCGTCTTTAATGGGTGAAGATAAAGAAATGTTAGAGGATCTAATTGCAGCAGCCGTTAATGACGCTAACCGCCGAGTCGAAACTGTCTCGCAAGAAAAGATGGGTGGCATGGCCTCTGGAATGGATCTTCCAGCTGGTTTCAAAATGCCATTTTGATGATTGATTTAAATTAATGCATTATTAGTTTGATTTATCGCAGAATTATTTTGTGAAATATACGCCATTAATTGATCACTTAATTGAAGCTTTGCGCTGCCAGTCTGGTATTGGTCCAAAATCAGCGCAACGGATTGCATTTGAATTGCTCGAACGAAATCGTCCTGGTGCAAGACAGCTTGCGGAAGCCTTGCAAAAAGCCATGGATGGAGTACAACATTGTGAGCGTTGTCGTAATTTTAGTGAGGCAAAACTTTGCGACATTTGCACCAGTCCAAAACGTGATTCATCATTACTTTGTGTTGTGGAGAGTCCAGCCAATGTTGTCGCTATTGAACAAACAAGCAGTTTTTTCGGGCGCTATTTTGTTTTGATGGGAAACCTGTCACCACTTGATGGAATTGGTCCAGACGAGATTGGTCTGGACAAGTTGAAATTAATTGTTGAACAAGATCACGTCAAAGAAGTCATACTGGCAACGGGTACTACGCTAGAGGGTGAAGCAACGGCGCATTATATAAGTCAGATGTTTGTGTCAACAGGGATCAAAGTAACGCGGATTGCTCATGGCGTCCCGCTTGGCGGAGAATTAGATCTCATTGATGGTGGGACATTATCTCATGCACTGACATCAAGGCAGGAAATTTGAGCGACTCTTTATTAATCGTAAATTGATTGCTAAATTAGAACACACCTGATAATTACAAAAATACATAGGATGTTGTTATGAAATTATTGTTGGTAGAAGATCATCTTTATGTGTCCGAGAGCTTGCAACTGCTGCTCGAAAGAACGGTGGAATTGTCAACGGCAACAAGCTGTATGGAAGCACTTGAGCTGATCAAAAACGAAAGTCATTACGATCTAATCTTGTTGGACATGGGTTTACCAGATAGTGATGGACAATCCTTGCTACAATTTTTTCAGCATCACGATTATTTTCCACCGGTACTTATTATCACTGGTAAGGATAATGTCTCAGATACGATCAGAATGGCTAAATCAATGGGTGCAAAAGGCTTCTATCACAAATCAAAAAGTCCTGCGCTTCTACTCGAGGCTATCGATAAGTTATTACTTGGTGAAGAGTCTTGGCCTGTTGGATCGGTGATAGAGACTTTAGCGATAGACGAAAAAATTGCTAATTTAGCTAAGCATCTTGGAATTACTTCCAGGCAACTCGATGTTCTTAAACTTCTCGATGAAGGGTTACAAAACAAACAAATTGCAGAGAAGCTGAGTATTTCTGAAAGTACCGTTAAAACACATATCAAAGCGCTTTATAATGTGCTTGGAGCAAAGACAAGAAGTGGCTGTGTGAAAACGGCGCGTCAGCTTGGTTTATTCCTGATCCAATAATCTAGAAATATTCTTGTAAAGGATCTGGGGCGCAACAGGTTTATGGATTACCGGTAAACCAGATTCGTTGAGTGTTTGTAGATTCTCGGGCGCGGTGTCGCCGGTGATCATGAGTGCAGGAATGAAATGTTCTTGTTGAATTTTTTTTATTCCGTCTAATCCTGTTTCACCACTACTTAAACGATGATCGCATATTAGCAAATCGGGTGAGAGTTGCCGTTGCTGCAATATATCTAAGGCTTCATTGCTGTCCCGCGCTGTAAGCGGGACCATTTCCCAATTTTTGATCAGTTGAGACATAGCGCGAATAACTTCGAGATCATCATCTACAATCAGTATGATTTTTCCTTTAAGAACAGCCTTGTCTATATTTTCTTCAGTACTAGAAGTAACCTTATCTTCAGAAAGCTTTTTCAATGCAGAAATTGGAAGCTTAAAATGAAAAACAGAACCTTTCTCAGGTACTGAACGGTAATTGATCTCAGTGCCTAATAATGTTGCAATTCTTTGACAAATAGATAAGCCAAGGCCTAACCCTTTCGATCGATCTCGTTCACTATTTCTTACCTGAAAAAACTCATTGAAGATTTTGTCGCCTTCCATATCAGAAATACCTATTCCGGTATCCCAGATTTCAAAAAGAAGATCGCTTTTACGTTTTCGAAAACCAAGTACAACACCGCCGTTGTGAGTATGGCTAAAAGCGTTGTCGAGTAAATTTCTCAATAAGCGTTCCAGCAGTGTTCTATCAGTGAAAAGTATCTCATCACAGTGCCGAATGCTGAACTTAAGTCCTTTATTATTTGCTTGAGGTAAAAAGTCAATCAGCATTTGGGAGGTAATAGCTGAAACGGGAAAGTGTGTTGGCTCGACTTTAACTGCTGAGGCATCCAAACGAGAGAGATCTAACAAAGATTCCAACAAGTTTCCAAGACTTTTTACACTTTGTTCCAGGCGAAAGAATAATAATTTTCCTTGTACAGACTTTAATTCTTTTTGTAACCCGTGTACGAGTAGTGATAGCGCATGAACAGGTTGACGCAGATCATGATTTGCGGAGGCAAGAAAATGTGTTTTTGCATTACTCGCCGCTTCAGCTTTTTTCTTTTCTCTTTCTAAGTTTTCAATCAGTTCGGCGTTATTCAAGCTAATTCTGATAGCATCGTAAGCAGCTTTTTTGCTGCTAGAAGCTATTATAAAAAGAATCAGTAGAAAAATTATCAGGATTAAGGCTGGGATATAACCTTCTGCTGGAAAATGATATAAAAAGCCTGAAATTACACCTGCCGTAGCAGGAATAGTGTATGAATAAAATGCAGAAATCCAATAAGCGTTAAGTGTTAAAGAACTCACCGCAATACCTATAATGATCATATAAAGGATCAGGACATGAAAGATTTGATTTGGATCAAAAAAATAGAAACCTGCTAACCCCCAAAAGATCCCAGAAAGCAAGGTAATTATCGTCAGGTACATACCCCAGCGTGAAGTTAGATCTGCTGAAGGGGAGGCTTTTAGATATTTTTTAGCTAGTATTATCCTGAATATTAAAACGGAAATTGTTACCGTTAGCCAAGCTGCAAGAATTATAGAGCTAACGGTATCAACGAACAGCCATAGAACAACAACAGGAAAAACCATTTGCAAGTAACTGATGACGATAATATTTTTGTAATAAAACCGTAAAGCTTCTGTCGATACAAGCGTATTTTGGCTTTCTTGGGAAGGGTTTTTCATCATCTAATAAATATAAATACCCCCCAAATGGGGGATACTAAATGAACTGTAGTTTTGTTAAATTTTGTCGTGCCTTATGTTATTTACTATGTTTCACTGAAAGAAGTATAACACCTTGTAATAAATGTATTTTTCAAAGGATTTTTTGGAAAAACAAGGGCAACGAATAACGTTCTGAAGTATATTTCTAATGTGTATATGGAATGAGTGTTATGACTGGGGCCTTTAGTAGACAAGGCACTGAGCTATTGCTTTGGTGCACCTCCCTTCCTTGCCTATTAAAGCGCCCTATTTTTTTAAGTTTTTTCTGGCAAACACCACCTGGTTTCTGTTTTAAATCTGATAACTATCCGAATCATATTTTTTTATAGCGATTCAAGATGCGCAATCCTGACTGGTGCAGGAGGGTGCGAATCATGGAATGCGGAATATAGTGGATCTGGCGTTAAGGTATTCGCATTCTCTTTGTAGAGTTTAACTAAAGCACTGATCAATTTATTAGCATCAGCATTTTTAGATGCGTATTCATCCGCCTCAAATTCAAATTTTCTTGAAAGTCTAGCCATTAAAGGACCGAGGAAAAAGCTAAAAATCGGTGCGACCATCATAAACAAAATCAAAGCCATGTAGATCGAAGGTTGGGAAATACCTAGTCCTGTATAAAACCAGTCTTGTTTGATCAACCACCCCAAAAGAGCGAGCCCTGTAAGACTGATGACAGACATAAATGCCACCTGTTTAATTATATGCTTACGTTTAAAGTGGCCAAGCTCATGAGCGAGAACGGCTTCAATTTCGTCAACTTCAAGATCATCGATCAGAGTGTCATAAAAAACGATGCGTTTATTTGCACCAAAACCGGTGAAATAGGCGTTGCCGTGGGAAGAACGCTTTGATCCATCAACGACGAATATTCCCTGGCTTGAGAAACCATTACGTTCCAATAATGCTTCTATTCTTGATCGTAAAGTGTCATCAGTCAGCGGTTCAAATTTATTGAACAATGGTGCAATAAATGTTGGGAATGCCCACATCATCAACAGACTAAAACTCATCCAGACGACCCAAACATATAACCACCAATTTTCCCCCGCATTTTCCATCAACCAAAGAACTAGCCAGATCATCGGAATGCCGATCAATAGCATCAGAAAGGTTTGTTTGATCATGTCAGAGAAAAAGATCTTCATTGTGGTTCTATTAAAACCAAAACGTTCTTCTATACTAAATGTCCGGTATAAAGACGATGGAATATCCAGAATTGCCATGATTGCAAAGGAGGAAAGGAGTACGGCGACTCCCGTCGTAATTGAGGACCATTGGTAACCGCGCCAGAATTGATCGAGCAGATCAAATCCACCACCTATCGTCCAAGCTAATAAAAAAAGGGTTCCAAGGAATAATTCAAATAAACCAAAACGTTGTCCTGCAACCGTATAATCGGCCGCTTTCTGGTGTGAATCTAACGGAATTGCATCGGAAAAAGCATTTGGAACTTGATCACGATTAGATAATATATGGTTGATATGTCGTCGCGATAACCAGAAATGTATGCCAACATTAATGATGATTGCTACAATAAACAACGTGGTAAAATTATTCATTTGCATAATAATATTAAGGATATCTCCATGAGTGGTTCCGAAAAATTTTCTAAACAAAATCTTATCTGGATCGATCTTGAAATGACAGGTCTCGATACTGATGAAGATTATATCATCGAAATTGCAACGATTATCACCGATCAAGAATTGAATATACTGGCTGAAGGACCAATGATCGCTATTTACCAACCGGAAGATATTCTTGAAGCAATGGATGACTGGAACACCAATCAACATGGCAATTCTGGATTAACGGAACGTGTAAGACAATCAAAATATACGGTTGAACAAGCGGAGCAAGAAACCCTGGATTTCCTCAAAAAATATGTTCCTTCAGGTGCATCTCCAATGTGCGGAAATACTATTTGTCAGGATCGTCGTTTTATGCACCGGTTGATGACTAAATTAGAACGTTATTTCCACTATAGACACATCGACGTGAGCACAATCAAAGAGCTTGCAGAACGTTGGGCGCCAGAACTGCCTAAATATCAAAAAAGCGGTAACCATCTTGCAATGGATGACATTAAAGACTCAATCGAAGAGCTTAAATATTTCCGTAAAAATGTAATGAAGATTTGATCTTGCAGAAGCCATTATGAATAGTCTTTTACCGCGGAATTTATATACTTCAAGCCAAGTTCGTGAACTTGATAGGCAAGCGATTGAGGAGCAGGGTCTGGAAGGGCTTTCACTTATGGAAGCTGCTGGTCAAGCTGCGTTTAATTTACTCAATGAGTTATGGCCTGATGCATGGCGAATCGTAATTGTTTGCGGCACTGGTAATAATGGTGGTGATGGTTATGTTATTTCCAGACTTGCACAACAGGGCGATAAAAATGTTGCCCTTTTGCAGGTCGGTGATCATGAAAACCTACAAGGCGATGCTAAAGCCTGTGCAGAAAAATCCGCCGAAGCAGGGATCAAACACGAAGCTTTTTCAGTAGAGAAACTGGAGCAGGCAGATGTAATAATCGACGCAATTTTTGGAACAGGATTAGATAGAAATATTGAAGGAGAATATTTTGATGTCATAAACGCGATCAATAACTCTTCAGCACCCATTTTAGCCATTGATATACCTACCGGTTTAAATGCGGATACCGGAAGTGTTATGGGTGCCGCGATAGAAGCTCAGGCAACGATCAGTTTTATTGGTGCTAAGCAAGGATTATTAACCGGTGAAGGTGCGACCTATAGCGGTGATGTCTACTTTGATGACTTAAAAGTACCCGATGAAGTTTATGAGTCGGTTCCTGTTTCTTGTTCAAGGGTAGATTTGTTAACACAAAAATCCACGTTAGATAGTCGAAAAGCAACGGGCCATAAAGGTCAATATGGACATACATTAATCGTAGGTGGCGATCACGGTTTTGCCGGCGCTGTGCGGATGGCTGCTGAAGCGGCTGCGCGTTCTGGTTCTGGATTAGTTAGCCTGGCTACTCGTGAGCGACACGCAACTCAAATCGCAATGAGTCGGCCTGAACTTATGGCTCATAGTGTTGAACGTAGTAATACTTTATTGAGCTTAATCAACCGCGCGACGGTTGTTGCAATTGGGCCTGGGCTTGGTCAGGATAAATGGGGACAGGAAATGTTGGGTGCCGTCCTGGAATCCACATTGCCTTTGATCGTTGATGCAGATGCGCTGAATTTGATTGCTCAAGATCCTGTATATCGTGAAAATTGGGTTTTAACGCCTCACCCAGGTGAAGCCGCAAGAATGCTAGATTGCTCCATCGCGGAAATACAGCAAGATCGTTTTGCAGCAGTCACCGAATTACAACAAAAGTATGGTGGTGTAATCGTACTGAAAGGTTCGGGAACGTTGATCACTTCTGAAAAAACAGATATCTCGCTTTGCACTCAAGGCAATCCTGGTATGGCAACGGGTGGAATGGGAGATGTCTTGACAGGCGTTATTGCTGGACTTGTTGCTCAGGGTTTAGATCTATTTACTGCATCACAAACAGGCGTATGTGTGCATGCAAATGCCGCAGACCTGGCGGCGAAAAATGGACAGCGGGGAATGCTGGCACTTGATTTAATGCCCGAAATTCGAGCTTCTGTAAATTTTTGATCCTTTAAAAAGCGTACAGATATGGTTAGTTTTATTACAGAATCGTCTGAACAGACCGAATCCAGGGCGACAGGTTTAGCTTCTGTCATCCAACAAGGAATGATCATTCACCTTCAAGGTGAGCTTGGAGCCGGAAAAACCACTTTTGCCAGAGGCTTTTTATCAGGGTTAGGTCATTGCGGCACAGTAAAAAGCCCAACTTATAATATTGTTCATTCCTACCAAACTAAGAAATATATCATCCATCATTTTGATCTATACCGCCTTTCTGATTCAGAAGAGCTAGAAGCGATGGGAATCAGAGATTATTTTGATGGCGCTTCGATCTGTCTGCTTGAGTGGCCACAAAATGGAAAAGGCCTTCTTCCGAATCCGGATATTCTTATCAATTTGCGTTACGAAGGTGAAAAAAGACACATAGAATTTGAGCCTATAAGTGAAGCAGGTCTCAAAACTATCGATTTTTATAAAGAAATTTAGCTGATATAATCTATTTAAATCATTAAGATAGTGTGTTTTTATAAAATATTACTTGTGTTTTGTGGCTTAACTGCTGCAAAATTAAGGTAATTAACCTGAAAATACGGTAAAGGATATATTAGTAGTGCTTAAGAATTTCGCTCAATTTTTGTTTTTTCTAACCCTCATCAGTGGTGGGAAAGCAAGCTATGCTGCAAATATAGAAGATATGCGAGTTTGGCCTGCGCCCGAGAAGACACGCGTGGTTTTTGATCTGGATGATGCGATTAATTACAATATTTTCACTTTAGATAATCCTTCAAGGGTCGTTATCGATTTCAGAAATAGTGATACCCGCAAGCAGCTAACGACTCCCGTAAGCATAAATAAACTATTAAGAAAAGTTCGTTCCGCAGGAAAAGAAAATCACGCCTTTCGCGTAGTTCTTGATTTACGTCGCAAGGTCAAAATCAACAGTTTCCAACTTGATCCTAATGATAAGCGTGGTCACCGACTTGTTGTCGATCTATTAGATCTAAAAAGTAGCAAGCAAGCTTCTTTGATTGCCGCAAAAAATTTGCAGAAAAAGTCTTCGGTAGTTTCAACTCAAACAGGTGGTAAAAAAGTAATAACCGCTAAATTAGATCAAACTAGCAAACAACAAAAACCAGTTTTAAAACCTATAGTTAAAGCAAAAAAAGAGAAAGTAATTCTTCGTGATCTTATTGTTGCGGTGGATGCAGGTCATGGTGGAAAAGATCCTGGTGCTACTGGTAAACGAGGCACTAAAGAAAAGGATGTGGTTCTTTCTATTGCAAAAAAACTCGCAAAAAAAATTAATGCCACACCAGGCATGAAAGCGGTGCTGACGAGAAGTAAAGATCAATTCTTGTCACTACGAAAACGTGTTGATATTGCGCGTAATAAAAATGCAGATCTATTTATCTCAATTCACGCGGATGCGATCAAAAACCATTCAGTACAAGGTTCATCAGTTTATGTTTTGTCTGAAAAAGGTGCCAGTAGTGAGGCCGCGAAATTACTAGCAGAAAAGGAAAATGCGGTTGATTTTGTTGGAGGTGTGCACTTTGATAAGGGTGACCCTTTACTAAATGGCGTTTTACTCGATCTCTCCCAGAATGCGGTGATGGATGCCAGTGTCAATGTTGCCGACAAAGTCTTGCAAGGTTTGAGAAAGGTTGGAAAAGTACATAAGAAAAAAGTACAACATGCTGGTTTCGTGGTGTTGAAGGCACCAGATGTCCCATCAATATTGATCGAAACTGCCTTTATCAGTAACCCAAAAGAAGAACGAAAGTTATTGAGTCCTAAGGAACAAAATAAACTGGTTAATGCTATTCACAATGGAGTGACCAAATACTTTTCTGAATATGCGCCTCCTGGAACAAGATTAGCTGCTCGCTAGGAGTTAGATTAAACTCTTTTATCAAGCTGACCGACCACCTGGATTTAAGTCGAGTCTGACCCCATTTATTTTTTAGACTTGCTGCCCGATAAGTCTTTAGAGTTTTTTGTGATGTAAGAGATAAGGGGATGAACTTACTTATTCACAAGAAAAATAATCTATATATAGCCGTAATCATCGATGAAAACGGTACTACTAAAAAAGTTAATCAAGACGCTTTGTCTGAAAGGGCATTGGAAGAGTTGTTGTTTAGTAAGGGTTTTGATCAACGTGATATAGAAAGTGCAATACTCATGTCTGATAAACATTACTTTTCTGTAGACAAGTGGTAACGAATAGATTAAAGGGGTCTGAACTAGCCCCATAAAAACGGACAGGTTAAATGGCGGTTCCCACTCCAAAGCGCGCCACCCAAGATTAAAGGGGTCTGACCCCTTTTACCTGTTGAATAATGGCGGATTCCACATAAAAGTGCACCATTGCAATTGGTGGATTCAAAAAACAAATGGGGTCAAAAAAACAAATGGGGTCAGACTCGACATAATCCCCTCCTGCAGCTAGACTAATCTTATTATTCCTCAAGTAAGATTAGTCTAATGGCACGATTAGCGCGTTATTACATAAAAGACCAACCACAACACCTTATCCAACGGGGTAATAACCGAGAGATCATTTTTGTCGCCGAAGATGATTATCGATTTTACCTTGAGTGCCTGAAAGATGCGGCGGAGCGTTATGGCGTCTCAATTCACGCCTACGTGCTGATGACCAATCACGTCCACCTGCTCGCCACCCCTGATAACGAGCAAAGCTTACCAAAGACATTGCAATCGGTTGGCCGTCGTTATGTTCAATATTTTAATCATACGTATGAGCGAACCGGCACGTTGTGGGAAGGCCGTTATAAAGCCACCTTGATTGATAGTGAGTCTTACCTGCTGACATGCATGCGTTATATAGAACTTAATCCCGTTCGAGCAGCCATGGTTGACCATCCTTCAGACTATCCCTGGCAGAGTTATCATTACAATGCGTTGGGTGAAGAAGATCCACTGGTCACACCCCATACTATTTATAAAGCCTTAGGCCGAAGTGCCGCACTTCAACAACGTGCCTACCGACAATTGTTTCGCGCACAGGTGGCAAAGAAGGATTTAGAAGCGATACGCGAATCGACCAATAAGGCCTGGGTGTTGGGGAGTGATCG
>JBGCGE010000003.1:0-43964 GCA_045110495.1 Gammaproteobacteria bacterium | reverse complement strand
CAAGTAAATATATGGATGTCAAAACCTGAAACTTTCAAGGAAGAAAGAACTACTGATGCCGCCATAGAGGGCCTGATTACGTCAGCGGCTGAGGTTCGATGAAGAAATTACTAAATAGTAAATGGGTTGTGCTCGGACTTGCTATTTGCGCAATTGCTTCACTCGTACAAAGTATTGCTTTGCCATTATTACAGACACCGGCTTTCGATAGTGTTGCAGAAGAATTTATTGATCCATTACTGGATGCATCTACAGAAATTTTTGATCAGGCAACTTCTGACAACCCTGCCATTAAACAAAGTATTGATATTGATAATTTGTCAGTAGTAACCAAACCTAAACGAAATCCATTCCAGGCACTTCCAGTAACGAAAGAGTTTATGGAAAAAGATGTTAAGAAAAAGAAAGAACAAAAAGTAGTAACGCGTACACCTGTTATTAACCCACGTCTTGATGCGATCATCATCAATGACGGTGCTCGTTATGCGGTTTTGGATTCTAAGATAATCACTTCTGGCGACAGCTTTGGTGAGTTTCATATTGAATCCATACAATCTAATCACATTGATCTCACCGGACCTGAAGGTCCGGTTCGGTTACACCTGACAGAATCTTCTTTGGAAAAAAATCATGAAGCAAAAAAATAATCTTACTTTATTATTTCTTATTGCTGTAAGTCTGTTGATGATAGGTTGTGTTCCAACAGAGCAAGAAATTAAAGGATCTAATTTTGATGAAAATGAAATTACGATAAATAATGCTGAGGATAAAACATCAAGATCATTACCAAATATTCCTTTAGCAACTCGTGTCGCCTGGATTAACGATCAAAAAAATGTACCTATACAAGGTTCAGAAAATCTTTATAGTTTTGTTGCGGAGAATTTATCTATACAAAAAGCATTACAAGTTTTTGGTAAGGCTTATCACTTGAATTTCATTACCGATAATAATGTTGATGGATATCTTTCTTTGGAATTTCATGACCTGCCTTTTGAACAAGCAATGTCCGCTATGCTCGATAGCCTCGGTTTTTATTGGGAAAGAGAAGGGCAGCTTATAAAAGTCAAAAGCTGGGAAACTCGAACATTCACTATCGACTATCTTCGTCTGGTTCGAAGTGGCCAAGGATCAAGTCTAGCAAATGTTAACTCGACTATTTCTACTGGTTTTGGAGACGAGGGTGGTGGTGAAAGTGGTAACGATGACGGCAGGTTTGAACTTAGCCAGGAAGACAGTGTTGAGTTTTGGCAAGAACTTGAAGAGCAGTTAGAGGGTCTGGTTTCAGATGAAGGACGCCTGAGTATTAATAGAATGTCGGGCACAGTTCAGATATCAGATTTACATGCGAGAGTCGAAGAAGTCGGCAAATACATTAATGATATTAATCACGCAATTCATCGTCAGGTAGAGCTGGATGTAAGAATTGTTGAGGTGGAATTAAACAATGATTTTAGCCTGGGTATTAATTGGGGATTAGTTACAAATGCGGGAATTAGTGGGCTTGAAGGGGAATTCAATGCATCCTCAATTATTACCCAGCCAGCCGGCGGCTTTATCACAGCAGATCCAACCGCGGCACTTTCATTATTTGAGGATGATAATGGAAGCTTGAATTTTAATGCCTTGCTAACCGCGCTCAAACAACAAGGTGATGTCCATGTTGTATCACAACCCAAAATAAGAACGTTGAATAATCAATCTGCGATGATCAAAGTTGGTACTGATCGTACGTTTTTTATTCGTACTGTCACGAGAGATACAACGACTGCAGGATCTACTAATTTGATTGAAGATACTCCTTCAGTAGTTACAGAAGGAATTGTACTTGCGTTAACGCCTCAAATAGCTGCGAATGGCTGGATCATGATGGATATCTCACCGATCATTACACGTGTTACTAGTGTCGAAAGAGTACTTGATGGTGATGGTAATGTTACATCAAGTTCGCCTAATCTTGATATACGTCAAACCTCGTCTTTAGTCCGAATTAAAAATGGCAGCACCGTTGCAATAGGTGGATTGATGCAGGACACAGAAAGTAATACTAACCGCTCTGTACCTGGCGTAGGTGATCTACCTGTCGTCGGCAAGTTATTTCAAGGTAATTATCAAATAAAAAGAAAGAAAGAACTCGTTATGTTTCTAACGGCCAAATTAGTCGACACATCAGATATTGCTATAACTCAATAGGAAAGAAGTGATGAAAAAAATAATTGCCCTTACTTTTATTATTTTTAATGTAATCTATGTTTCACGGGTAAATGCCGAAACAACCGAGACTGGTATAGCTATAGAAGAACCTCAAACATTTACACTAGAGGATGTTGAACTGATCACAAATGAAATCCTCATCGATATGAAAAAAAATGAGGAAGAGTTCATAGGAAAAAAAGTTGAAGTAAAAGCCAATACAGCTGAAAAAAATAAACCTGACAAGAAAGAAAAGCCGATAGGACCCGAAGTCGGTTATGTGCCCGAAGAAGCAATTGAAAAGTTCAATAGTTTGGAAGTCGATTCAACAATAGATCAAAATGTGAATCAACTTTATAAGCAAGCCTTTGCTAAAGAAAATTCTGGTTCGATTGCTGATGCTTTGCGATTGATCAACCAGGCATTACATCTTAGGCCTAACAATAAACAGTTACGCCTTACAAAAGGACGTCTGCAAGTCAGAAACGAACAATATGATGCCGCTCTTTTAACACTATTACCACTTTGTACTAAGCAAAACGCTAACTGGAAACCCTGGTATTGGATCGGTACCGCTCAACTAATGCTTGGACAGCATTCTGCTGCTGCAAACTCATTAGATGAATCACTGGCGAGAGAAGGAACCGATGGACAAATCTGGTTGAATCGCGCAATAGTAGAACAGGAGAGTGGAGATCATCAAACAGCTCTACAATTATTATCAATCGCCAACGATTTATCGCCAAATGATCCTCAAATAATATTAAGTATTGCTTATTCTAATGAGGCCTTGGGAGATATGGAAAAAGCTCTGATCAATTATCGTAAATTTCTTATCCAAACTCAAAACTCTTCTGAAAAAAATGGTTTGAAAAATCTTATTATGACGCATATCTCTCATATGGATTTAGCTGTTCTATAAAAAAATAATTAAAGTAAATATTATTACCTTATTAGAAATACATATTATAAGATTATGATTATAATCGAGCACTTTTTTAACTTTACACAGATCGAAAATTATTGAATTTGTTCCTTCAATGCTAAGAATAGGCCAGTTACGTCCTTATTTTTAAGCCTTCTATATATCCCTCTGAAAAATAATTAAATACTTGTCGATTTTTATTTACAGGATACTCTCAGCAAGAGACGTTATTATCACATGTTAGTCTATGTTGAGTTTATTGAATCAAAAGAAGTAATATTTCTCAGCAGGTTAAAATTAATATTTGGTATGGCTTTATTACAGCGGGTTTCGCGAGTAATGGTGTTAATTATGTGTTTCAACGTAATTTTATATATTCGTGAGCAAGTCATTATACTTATCGTAATTGTTTGAATAACGATAAAATATAGTTAACAATCTCTGTAGAAATTTTTTCTACTCTTTCACCAGCGAGTTTGTATGCAACTTTTGTCAATTAATACTTCCATGCCAAAACTAAGACGTTTTGGCATGAGGTTCTATAGAACTGCATTTCTTAAGAAACCTGTCGATGGATCAGTCAAACTTAACAAAGATAATCTGGAAGGAGATAGTCAGTCGGACTTAATGAATCATGGTGGCTACGATAAGGCGGTTTACGGCTTCTCTATTGAACATCATGATTATTGGAAACAAAAACTCTCTATTGATCATATTGACTATGGTAAATTTGGTGAAAACCTGACTCTCACTGAATTAGATGAATCAGTTATCGCTATTGGTGACAGGTTGCAAATTAATGATTGCATACTAGAAGTAAGTCAGCCACGTATACCTTGTTACAAAATCAGTTTCGAATTTAAACAAATTGCGATGCTTAATAACTTTATTGATTATGCTCACACAGGCGTTTACTTTCGTGTCATTCAAACCGGTACAATCACATCTAATAGTCCTGTTGAAATCATCTATAAACACCCTGAAAATGTCACCATCAAGGACTTATTCTTAGCTCATTTCGATAGCAAATTTCCGGATCAGGAAAAAGTGTTAAGACAAGCTGTTGAAATACCCGAGCTGGCAGAAGCATGGCGTAAGAAAATAAATGACCGATTACATTTGATCGATCTTTATTATGAACGTCAAAGAAAATCTATTAAAGGTTAAGATAAACTTCGTAAAGATACATGTTCAGATTCAGTTTATATGATTTACACTAGCATTAACTAAAAGTCCAAATAACATTAAAGAATTCAATCTTTTCCTTACTTAAATAAAATTAGAAAAATAAAGTGTTTTCCTATAAATGCGTAACCTGAAGCTTGACAAGATCTGGAATTATTTCTAATAAACACTCTAAGTTTTATAGTACAAGAAAATGGATCGTAATTATTAAAAGACTCTCCTCAGGTGCTTTAATCAGGTGATTGTGTTTGTATCCAAATAATAATTATTAAAATATGATTTAAGAATAAAAATAATGTGTGCATCTCAACTTTGCGTATTCTGTGTAAGAAAACTTTTTCCTATCAATTGAGGTAAAGATTATGTCATTAATTAAAAAATTAGCTGCGGAATTTATTGGTACATTTTGGCTTGTACTGGGAGGCTGTGGTAGTGCTGTGTTAGCAGCGGCATTTCCAGACGTAGGTATTGGACTTGTTGGTGTTTCTTTAGCCTTTGGTTTAACTGTATTAACTATGGCATTTGCGATTGGGCATATTTCTGGTTGTCACCTCAACCCTGCAGTTTCTATTGGACTTTGGTCCGGAGGAAGATTCTCGGCAGGCGAACTTGGTCCCTATATTGTCGCACAAGTCTTAGGCGGTCTTGCGGGAGCTGGAATTTTATATGTCATTGCTTCAGGGCAAGCAGGTTTTGATGTGACCGCTGGATTTGCTTCAAATGGTTATGCCGAACATTCCCCAGGTGGTTATAGCTTGACGGCTGCGCTCGTGGCTGAAATTGTAATGACTTTTATGTTTTTGATCATTATTTTAGGAGCAACTGACAAACGCGCTCCTCAAGGTTTCGCACCGATTGCAATAGGTCTTGGCCTTACATTAATTCACCTTATTAGTATTCCTGTTACGAATACTTCTGTTAACCCGGCGAGAAGTACGGGTGTTGCAATTTTTCAAGGAGATTGGGCCATTTCACAATTATGGCTATTCTGGGTTGCTCCTATTATAGGCGCTATCTTGGCTGGCATTATCTACCGCTGGTTTCAAACTGAAGAAAGCACCTGAAAGGTCTAAAAAACGAGTGTGGTACAGAAAGATAAGCATACAATGATCTAATTCTTAAAAGAGCCAGACCATTATAAATGAATGTAGAAAACAGTCTTTATGGCGTAGGTGAAAACTCCTACAAAGCTGCTGGTGAAATAAAGGGTATTACGAAATTAGTTAGTACCTTTTATGACTTTATGGAAGAACTTCCTGAAGCAAAAATTATTCTCTCACTCCATTCTGGTGATCTAACTGAATCAAGAAAAAGATTAGCGTATTTTTTATCAGGTTGGTTAGGAGGGCCAAAGCTCTACGCTGAACATTTTGGTGGGATAAATATACCGATGTCACATCAACATTTATCTATAGGTCTTAGCGAAAGAGAAGCCTGGATTCTGTGTATGCAAAAAGCGGTTGATCTTCAGCCTTACGAAGAATCATTTAAGATCTATTTAATCGAACAGCTTCGAATACCTGCTGAGAGAATTAGACTAACAAACAATACTTAAATAAATATAGTTTTTATATGTCGAATATATTTGATCAACTAGGTGGATTGTCTGCCATCAAAAGCTTAGTCAACGAATTTTATGATGTGATGGAGTCTGATCCTTGCGCAAAAGAATTACGAGACCTGCATCCAAAAAAACTGATATCAACTCGAAAGAATCTGTATCGTTTTTTTTCACATTGGTTTGGTGGACCAGAGATTTTCAACGAAAAGTATATTAATGGTGAATGGCTTGAATTGAGACACAGTCGAGTAGAGTTTAGTGAATCGCTAATACAACAATGGATCTATTGCATGCAAACTGCGCTCATAAATTTAAATGTTGAAAATGAAGTTAAAGATAATGTTATGAGTGCATTTAAGCGGATGATAGAAGATATAAAAGTTGTCAGGAACTCATTGAAATAAATATTTCTTAAACTCGGTGATTGGTAGATTTAATTAAATAGATCTTTAATATTATCTGCTGACAAATTATTCAATGTCTTAATATTATTTTTATAGATTTCATCTGGCGCTGCAACCTTATCAACCGCATTTTCAATACTACTCTCACGGAGTATATGCAATATGGGGTAGGGTGATCGGTTTGTAAAATTCTCTATCGAATCTGGTGGAGTATCAGCAAAGCAGTAGTTTGGATGGAAACTGGCAATTTGAAAAATTCCTTCCCATTCATATTCGATCAAAAGTTGATCAGATAATTCAAGAAACTGATTGTAGTCTTCAAATTCTGACAACATGTCAGTGATGATTAATAAAGTTGTTTCTGTTTTTGAAGCGGGTTTTTGATCTAATAATGTTAATTCAGCTTGTAGATCAATTAATAATAGTTCTTCTCTATTTGCATTACTTGTAACAAAACGAACTTGCTTATTACGGTGTGATTTTGCTGCAAAAGGACAAAAGTTTAAACCGATCACTATTTCGTCTAACCACGTTTTAACTTTAGCTATTTCAGGATTATCTATTTTATTGATCATTGAAAATACAGCCTGAAATCAGGTATATGATTTGTTGGCTAGATAAATAGTATTAGTCGACTCAGCTCCGGTGTAAGGATTTGGAAAAGTAATGATGTGTGATGAAGATGATTTAAATACCGAGTCGAGTAATGTGATAAATTTATCTTCTGGTGGATCATTTGACCATAGTCCAAAAAAGCCGCCAGGTTGTATCTTGTCGGCAAGGCTTTGCAGGCTTTTCTTTGTATAAAACTGGCTGTTCTCTGAATTTAACCAATGGCTTGGCGAGTGATCAATATCCAGTAATATTGCATGTGCTTTTTGATCGGGATTATTCTGATCAAAACTCGCATTATGAGACATCGCAAGTTCAAAAAAGTCTGCGTGAACCAACTTGCACCGTGTATCTAACGTAAGTTTTTCCCCAAGGGGAACTAGACCGTTTTGATGCCACTCAATAACGGGTTGCATTACGTCGATTACAATCAAAGCTTTAACTGATGGGTCATCAAGTACTGCCGCAGCTGTATAGCCAAGTCCTAAACCGCCAACGACAATATTAAGATTCTTATCTGCATGATCTTCGCTTAGACTATCTTTGAGTGCACTTAAACCTAGTTTTGCCAGTTGAATTTCTGCTTCGGGAAATAGGCTGGACATTAAAAACTCATCATTGAGTTTCACTTCATACAATATCTTGTTATCTAATCGAGGTTCTGATCTTTTACGTAGACTGATATCGCCTAGAGGTGTTTTTTGATAACTAAGTTCTTCTAAAATGAGCGTCATTGTTTGGAATGATTAAAAAATTATTCTGAAATATATTATCCATTATAACCATAATTATAAATGAACATTTGCTAAAATAAACTTAGACAGGTTCTGGTGAAAATTTAGAAAAACAGTCATCTATTTGTATGGTATATTTCCAGATAAAAACCAACGTCAATCATTAGAAAAGATACGAGAAAAATGAATATACCTGTTCCTTTAGATATTGCTCCGTTAGACACCCTGCTTCCTGAAGAACCTTTACTTATGATGGGGGCCGGTCCTGTTCCGATCCCTGAACGAGTGGCGGCGGCGAATTCCATCGTCATTAATCATTTGGGTGAAACCATGTCTCAAGTAATTGAGCAGGTTAAAGCAATGTCGCGCTATGTCTTTCAAACAGAATCCCGGCATATTCTTGGTGTTGCAGGGCCCGGTTCTGCGGCGATGGAAATGGCGGTGGTTAATATTGTAGAACCCGGAGCAAAAGTCTTAAGTATTTGTAATGGTTTTTTTAGTTTAAGGCTTGCAGAAATGGCCGAGCGTGTTGGTGGCGATGTGGTGAGACTGGAAATTGAAACGTGTCAGACAGCCAGTGTGGAATTGGTCGAGAAATATTTGATCGAACACAAACCACGTGTGCTTACGATTGTGCAGGGAGAGACGTCCAACACAACTTATAATCGTTACCTGCCGAAAATTTCCAGTCTTGCACATAAGCATAATTGTATGGTGATTGTTGATGCTGTTTGTACCTTAAGCACAATGCAGTTAGATATGGATAAGTGGGGGATAGATGCCGTTATTACGGGCGGTCAAAAGGGTTTGTCCTCCATACCAGGTGTATCGTTAGTAGCATTTTCTGATGTAGCCTGGGACTTGATCGAATCGCGTACTGACAAGCTACATCATTGGTGTTTGGATGCCATGCTTGCACACGAATTTTGGTATAAAAAGGCTTATCATTATACAGCACCAGTTTCCGGGATTCTGGCCATGCATGAAGCTTTACGATTAATTTGTATAGAAACATTAGACAAACGTTTTGATCGACATCTTAGATGTTCTCTTGCATTACAAACCGGCGTTGAGACGTTAGGTTTAAGCTTGCTGGTTGAACCAGAGGCGCGTTTGAATTCAGTTGTTGGGATAAACGTACCGGAAAGTATTGAAGCGGCTGATCTCATTGCGCACATGTCGAGTGAGTACCGAGTAGAGCTTTCAGGATCTTTCGGTCTGAATATTATTCGTATTGGACAAATGGGTGAACAGAGTCGTGAGCACCATTTATTTCGAACCTTGCATGCTTTAGGATCTAGTTTAAAAACACTAGGCGCAAAAGTAGATCTTCCTGGTGGGATGGCAGCATTGGAAGGAAAACTCTAGACTTAACTTATTATTTATTTACTAACTAAGTAGTACACTTTTAGCAGGCATGAAAATGATCAAACTAAAAAATATATTTTATAAAATAACTTTCATATTAATTGTATGCTTTTCTTTCAGCCATAGTGTCTATGCTGAATCAGCAGAAGAAATTGAAATTGGTGTTGATGCTACGCTAGAACGATTTAGTAAAGAAGTTAGTGGGGGTGAAAAGTATCTTAAAAAAGCCCATGGCGTTTTGATCTTCCCTAGCGTAATAAAAGCAGGTTTTGTTGTCGGTGGAGAATATGGCGAAGGCGCGCTGCGTGTTAATGGAAAAACGGTTGAGTATTACAGTACGGCAGCTGCTTCTTTAGGTTTTCAATTAGGCGCACAATCAAAATCAGTGGTATTGGTTTTCCTTACAAAAAAAGCGCTTGCAAATTTCAGAAACAGTGAAGGCTGGAAAGCCGGTGTTGACGGTTCTGTTGCAATCGTAGAGTGGGGCGTAGGGGAGGATATTAATAATGTTGATATAACGGATCCTATCGCTGGTTTTGTTTTTAGTAATAAAGGGTTGATGTATAACTTGACCTTAGAAGGATCAAAGTTTTCTAAGCTTGTGAAATAAAAGCTTGTGAAATAAAAATAATTAATGATTCTATACCACCTGTCCAGCACACCAGCCGGAAGACCAGGCCCATTGGAAATTATAGCCACCTAACCAACCGGTCACATCGACAACTTCTCCAATGAAATACAAACCATTTACTTTTTTTGATTCCATCGTTTTAGAGGAAAGCTGATCACAATCGACACCTCCTAGCGTAACTTCAGCCGTTCGATAACCTTCAGTTCCATTGGGATTTATATTCCAGTTTTGTAATTGTTTAGCAATTTCTTTAAACGATGAATGTGATAGTGCTTGCAATGGCTGATCAATTTTTTCTTCACCGAGGAACTGGATCAACAATCTTTGTGGAAAGAATTCACTCAGTACTTTTTTTAATTTTTTATCAGGTTGCTCTGTTTGTTTTTGTTTTAGAAAACCGATCAAATCTATTTCGGGCAGCAAATTTAGTTCAAGCGCTTCACCGGGTTTCCAATAAGAAGAAATCTGTAAAATTGCCGGACCACTCAAACCTCTATGAGTGAAGAGAATATTTTCTTTGAACTGGATTTGTTGTTGATTATTTAAAGGCTTATTTATGACTTCACTAGTGACGGCTATTCCTGATAATACTGACAAGCTTTCTTTATCATCGGGTTGTAAAGTGAATGGTACTAACCCTGCAAAGACTGGCCAAACTTTATGATCAAATTGTTCCGCAATTTTATAACCAAAAGCAGTTGCTCCCATCTTTGGAATTGAAAGACCACCTGTCGCAATGACTAAAGAATTAGAGATAAATTTCTGATCAAATTTTTCTTGCGTTGAAGTGATAATAAATTGATCTTGTTGGTTTTTGCTAACCTGTTCAATATTACATTTCAGATGAATTTGAACATTGTTTTTCTCACATTCTTCGAACAGCATATTCAGAATATCTTTCGCACTATCATCACAAAAAAGTTGTCCATGAGACCGCTCGTGATAGGGGATTTTGTATTGATCAACTAATGAAATGAAATCCCATTGTGTATATTGGCTAAGTGCCGACTTGCAGAAATGTTTATTATGAGAAAGATAGTTTTCTGCATTCACTTCCATGTTAGTGAAATTGCAACGGCCGCCGCCCGACATTAAAATCTTTTTTCCGGCTTTGTTTGCATGGTCAAGCACAGTTACTTTACGGCCACGCTTTCCAGCTTCTATGGCACACATCAAACCTGAAGCGCTGGCTCCAATTATTAAAACGTCTGTATGAATATTTTTATCCGACATAAATAAAAAGGGATCGCTATCAATCCGATCTGTTGATCAAACTGATAAGCGATCCCTGCAAAAAGTTGAGATCAAATATATTAATTCAACTATTTACTTTCTTCACGCTCTCGAACAGCTTTAATGACTTCCTCTGCAACATTTTTAGGACATGGCATGTAATGAGAGAATTCCATAGAGAATTGTCCACGACCTGAAGTCATTGTACGTAAATCACCAATGTAACCAAACATTTCACTTAATGGGACATCTGATTTGATGCGCACACCAGTAGGTCCCGCATCCTGAGATTTGATCATGCCACGACGACGGTTAAGATCACCGATAACGTCACCCACGTGATCTTCTGGAGTAAACACATCAACTTTCATAATTGGTTCAAGAAGTTGTGGGCCCGCTTTAGGGATTGATTGACGGAAAGCACTTCTTGAAGCTAGTTCATAAGCAACGGCCGAGGAGTCAACTGCGTGGAAGCCACCATCCGTCAATGTAATTTTAAAATCAAGGCAAGGGAAACCAGCTAGAACACCAGTGTCGAGCATAGATTTGAAACCCTTATCTACCGCCGGCCAAAATTCCCGTGGAACATTACCACCGGTAACCGTAGACTGAAATTCGTAGCCGCTACCAGGTTCACCTGGTTCGATAACATAATCAATTTTCGCAAATTGACCTGAACCACCGGTTTGTTTCTTGTGTGTATAACTGTCTTCGATAAGCTTAGTAATCGTTTCACGATAAGCAACTTGAGGTTTACCAACTTCAACTTCAACACCGTGTGTTCGTTTAAGAATATCGATCTTAATATCGAGATGTAGTTCGCCCATTCCACGTAGAATAGTTTCGCCACTTTCCTCATCAGTATTTACTCGGAAAGAAGGATCTTCTTGAATCATTTTACCTAGAGCTACACCCATTTTTTCTGAAGCAGCTTTGTCGATAGGTGAAATCGCAATCGAAATAACCGGATCTGGGAAGACCATTGGTTCGAGTGTTGCTGGGTTTTTCGGATCGCAAAGAGTGTGTCCAGTTTGAACGTTTTTCATACCAACAACCGCAATAATGTCTCCAGCTTGCGCTGAATCAAGTTCGATACGTTCATCTGCATGCATTTCAACCATTCGGCCAATACGTTCTGTTTTACCAGTTGCTGTATTCAAAACCGTCATGCCTTTTTCAAGCTTACCTGAATAAACACGAACGAAGGTTAATGCGCCGAAACGGTCATCCATAATTTTGAATGCTAGTGCTCGTAGAGGTTTGTCTGCATCAACAGTTGCAAACTCTCCAGTTTCGACACCTTCCAGATCAACGTCTGGCTGAGGTTTAACTTCCATTGGATTAGGCAAATAATCAACAACCGCATCAAGCACTAATTGAACACCTTTGTTTTTGAAAGCTGATCCACAATAAGTAGGGAAGAAATCCAGTGCGATAGTGCCTTTTCTGATCAATTTTTTGAGCGTATCGATATCTGGTTCTTCACCTTCGAGGTATTTTCCCATTACGTCATCATCTTGTTCGATGACCAATTCGATCAACTCTGTACGATACTCTTCGACTTTATCAGCCATATCTGCTGGAACATCTTCAATCTTGTATTTCAGTGGGTCACTTGAATCGTCCCAGATCCATGCTTTACGTGTAAGCAAATCTACAACACCAACGAAGTTCTCTTCAATACCAATAGGAAGCACCATGACAAGTGGGTTTGCACCGAGAACTTTTTTTACTTGATCAACTACGCGGTAGAAGTCAGCTCCCATTCGGTCAAGCTTATTGACTAGAATGACACGTGCCACTTCTGAATCATTTGCATAACGCCAGTTAGTTTCAGATTGAGGTTCAACGCCACCGGAGCCACAAAACACACCAATACCGCCATCAAGCACTTTAAGCGAACGATAAACTTCGATGGTGAAGTCAACGTGTCCAGGCGTATCGATGATGTTCAAACGGTGATCATTCCATACACAACTTGTTGCTGCTGATTGGATGGTAATTCCACGTTCACGTTCTTGATCCATGAAATCTGTCGTTGCTTCACCATCATGCACCTCGCCAATTTTATGGATTTTACCCGTCAGGCTAAGAATACGTTCAGAGGTGGTAGTTTTACCCGCGTCAACGTGGGCAAAGATACCAATGTTTCGATAAAGCGCTAAGTCAGTCATAGTCAGTCGTACTCAATAAAGTAGGTTTAATTAGTAATAATTTCTAATCAGTCGCCCGGATAAGAATCAAACGGATAACTGATGCGTCAAAAAGCCGCGTATTGTAACCAATTATTCGACAAAAGAGAAAGCTATGTTGTTTATTTTGTGAGATAAAATGGAAATTGAGTGTTTCTAACGCACTCGCTGTGAATTAAGCCTGCTGAATAATGGCTTTACAGATAACAAACTTAGGGTTTGAAGCGATAATAGATGAATTACCAAAAAGGTTTTTTAGTTTCTGGTGGTAGTTCAAATGACGATTACCGATTATCCAAAGTTCGCCATTTTTTCGTAAAACACTTTTCGCCTGTGAGAACATTCGGAGTGCAATTTGATCAGAATTTGCGTGGTGCTGATGGAATGGCGGGTTACAGACGATCAAATCAGCAGAGTTTTGATCATAATCATTTAACGCATCACTGATATGGTAAAAAGTATTTTTATGATCAGGAAAAGCGGTTTCGAATGTTTCTTTTGCTGAAGCAATCGCCATATATGACTCATCAACGAAATGAATCCTTGCATTTGGGTGAGTTTCGGCAAGCTTTAAGCCTATAACGCCATTACCGCAACCAAGATCAATTATGTCTTTTGCATTGCTCATTTCAGGTAAATGTTTGATCAAAAAACGCGTACCAATGTCTAAACTTTCGCGTGAGAACACATTGGCATGATTACAGATCCGGTAATTTGTGTTTTCCAGGGTGTAATAAACGGGATAAGGGCAGGGCGGAACTACCCTTGCAGGATTTGGCGTCGTGAATATCAGCCGTGCTTTTTTCTTTGCTAGTGATGTTGTTGTCGATCCGATATATTTTTCGAGTAATTTCCAAGCATTTGCAGGCATGTTTTTTACCATGCCCGCAGAAATGATCTTTGTGTCCTGAGAAATATTAGCCTGAAGTTGGCTAAGTTGCGCTTCTAAAAGTGCTAATGTTTTAGGTATCTTGATCAAAACCAGATCAAATATTTTATCTGTTGTGTGGAGGTTGCTAAGAAATTCTATTTGTTTTTTTGCTAGATCGTTATTCGATAAATTAAATTTAGTAACTTGTTGAGAATTAAAAGAATCTGATAAGTGATGTAAATTGAATTCGCTTAGAGAAACTGTCAATGCACCAAAA
The DNA here is from genome assembly GCA_045110495.1 of Gammaproteobacteria bacterium. GTDB lineage: Bacteria > Pseudomonadota > Gammaproteobacteria > CAJXQU01 > CAJXQU01 > CAJXQU01. The sequence goes on along the minus strand of JBGCGE010000003.1, from coordinate 29,778 downwards.
CTATCATTCAATACTAAAATCTTTGAGTGACTTGCTAATGTCAATTCTTTAGCAAGATACTCAAGTACATACTCATCAGCTGCATCCCAGGCACGCAATTGCTCTTCGTATTGCCAGGAAGAGCGTAAGAGAAGGTAATCTCCTTGAGGAACCGTTAATTTGTTCTCCATGCTTAATTTAACATAATATACATTATGCGATGTTATTTATTATTATCAAGAAGAGTTGTTTCAGGCTTTCGCTGCTTTAAACAGGGTAAAAAAGTTTGTGGTTGAAGCTTGTATCACTTCTTCTACTGTAATCCCTCTGAGATTCGCGACAAATTCTGCGACATGTCTTACATACGCTGGTTGATTAATTTTTCCTCTGTGTGGCACAGGTGCTAAATAAGGACAACCTGTTTCGACTAATAATCGATCAAGTGGGATTCGTTTAGCAACATCTTGAACTTGTTGAGCATTTTTAAATGTGACAATACCTGAGAATGAAATATAGAAGTTTAGATCCAACGCTTTTTTAGCAATATCATAATCATCAACAAAACAATGCATCACACCTGTAGCCTTATCCGCTTCATGTTCCTTCATGATCGCGATTGTGTCATCGCCAGCTTCTCGGGTATGAATAATGAGCGGTTTATCTACAATGTTTGCTGCTTCTATATGTGTGATAAAGCGGTTGTGCTGCCACGTAAGATCACCCTCACTACGGAAATAATCTAGTCCAGTTTCTCCAATGGCGACTACATTTGGATCATTTTTAGACAAATCAACTAATATTTCGACGGTTGGTTCTGTTTGAACATCGGTATTAGGATGTACACCTACGGAAGCGAAAATATGATCGTGATCTGCCGCTATCTGTTTGATTTCCGGGTAAGATTCTAAATCAACTGAAATACAGAGCATGTGCCCTATTTCAGCTTCTTTTGCGTTTTTTAGTATTTGATCAAGGCCACCATCATATTCGATAAGTGGTAGATGGCAATGGGAGTCGACGAGTTTTAACTCGGTGTTGAGCTCAGACATGATAAGGAACCTCAGAGGTTCCTGTAGAACCTACATTGTATGTGTTTGACGATCAGATCCTACCGCACCTGATAACTCTGTTTCAATTTTCTTTTGTGTTGCACCTTTATCCAGATCACTAAAGCGCACTCCAATTCCAGGGGTTTTTGTACCTTGAGCACCTTTTGGCGTTATCCAGACAACTGTTCCAGCGACAGGAACACGATCTTTATTTTCCATGATGGTCAGAAGCATAAAGACTTCATCACCTAATTTATAGGTTTTTGATGTTGGGATAAATAAGCCGCCATTTTTGATATATGGCATATAGGAAGCATACAAAGAGCTCTTATCGCGAATTGAAAGTGATAAGATGCCCTGCCGTCCAGCATTTGGTAATTCTGTCATCGTGTTATCTCAGTCTTTCCCATTCTAGTGTAAGGTCTTCCATTATGGTTAACGCCTTCAAACTTGAGTTATAGGAAAGTAATTTTTGATATTCAAGTAATTTATCGTAAAACGAGAATATTCCTTTAATATCAATATTTTCAACTAACTTTATTATTCGTTTTAATATGTCTTCGTTGATCAAGTTATTGCCTTTAATATTCGCATCGCCAGTTAATTTTAATTTGATCACGTCTTGGACGATTTTGATTAACCAAAACAAAGTGTCTCCAAGTTCTAATTTTGACCATTGTTCCGCAGCTTCAACAGGATCATATTGACCGTTAGTGATATTTTCCAAATCTGAAAGCAAACTTAATCTGTCAGCAACTACTGCTTCGCTATGTTCGATTTCATCTAAAAATAAGGGGCCGCAACCTGATGCAAGAACGGTTTCAATCAAGTTGTTATCACATTTACCAATCAACCACTCTCTGACATGCATAGATGATGCCGATATTTTTATTTTCTGACATCGACTTCTGATCGTTATCGGTAAAGCTGAAGCATGGTGACTTACAAGTAAGATTAAAGTGTCACCAGGCGGCTCTTCCAAGGTCTTCAATAAACCATTAGCGGCGCTGATATTCATCGCTTCTGCAGGATGGAGAATAATAATTTTTCGTTTGCCCGTATGACTTTGCAGTTGAGTGAACTTAACTAGGCTACGGATTTGATCGATTTTGATTGCCTTCCACTCCTCTTCAGGAGAAATGAACAATAGATCAGGGTGGGTTTCTGCTCGGATAAGTTTACATCCCGCACATTGCAAACAACTCTCACCTGATTCATTAGGGTTTTCACATAGAATTGAAGTCGCAAATAAGTTTGAAAACTCTAGTAATCCCGTGCCTTTTAAACCTGCGAGCAGTAATGCGTGTGGTAACCGATCATTAGAAAGCATAGTTTGGAGCTGCTTCCATTCAGATTCTTGCCAAGGATAGATCCCAGAAGGAATGGCTAATGACATAGATCTATTTTTATCCAATCTCTTGTTTTAAAACAGAAAGAACTTGTTTTTTTACGGAATCTAGCGGTTGTGCGGCATCAATAATTTTGACTCGTCGCGGATCATTTTTAGCGATTTGTAAGTAACAACGTCTAACGGCGTCAAAAAACTCGATAGCTTCAGATTCAAACCTGTCTTTTTCAGATCGTTTAGCAGCACGTTCCAAACCCAATTCCACTGGAGCATCAAGTAATAAGGTGAGATCAGGTTTTAAAGCCTGTTGTACCCAGTCCTTAAGTAATGTGATCCGATCTTCAGGTATATTTCGCCCGAGTCCCTGGTAGGCATAACTTGCATCTGTGAATCGATCACAAAGCACAACCTTCCCTGCATCTAACGCAGGTTGGATCACTTTATCTATATGTTCGGCTCTCGCGGCAAACATCAGCAGTAGTTCCGTATCCGAAGCCATTCCTGTATGTTTGTTGTCTAAGACCAGCTCGCGTATGGCCTCACCGATCGTTGTACCGCCTGGTTCTCGAGTGATAACAAGTTCCCTGCCCTGGCTTAGTAAATATTCAGCAATAAACTCAAGTTGGGTGGTTTTGCCGACCCCTTCAACACCTTCTAGTGTGATAAACAGACTAGACATTATTGCTTCAACTGGTATTTTTTGACCGCAGCATTGTGTTCTTTAAACGTCGCGGAGAAATAATGACTGCCTGTTCCGTCCCCTTTTGCTACAAAAAATAAAGCATCCCCTTTTTCTGGATGCAAAGCGGCTTCTAGTGATGCATTTCCAAACATGGCAATGGGTGTTGGTGGCAAACCTTTACGTGTATAGGTGTTATATGGTGTATCAGTTGTGAGGTGTTTTCGGGTAATGTTTCCGTCGTAAGTTGACCCAATACCATAAATAACGGTTGGATCTGTTTGTAATTTCATGTTTTTTTGTAACCGTCTGACGAAAACTCCAGCAATCGTTGGCCGTTCATCTGCCCGGCCTGTTTCTTTCTCAACAATAGAAGCCATGATCATCGCTTCGTATAATGATTTATAGGGTAAACCTTTCTCACGCGCTTCCCATAATTTCTGTGAGTTTTTTTCCATAGCTTCATAGGCTCGTTCAAGGATATCAAAATCGCTGGAACCTATCGTGTAGAAATAACTATCCGGGAAAAAACGCCCTTCGGGATGTTCTTCAGGTTTGTTTAATTTAAGCATAATCTGATCTTTTGTCAGCCCAGTCAGTTCTTTTTTAAGATCATCTTTAGCTGATAAAGCATTAAGAAATTGATCAAAAGTCCAACCTTCGACTAAAGTTACGCTGTGTTGTATTACACGACCTTCGGTCACCATGGTGAGGAAATCGTTAGGGGTCATACCTTGAGTTAACTCATATTCACCAGCCTGAATACGACTGTCTAACTCACGGAGTCTGGTAGACAGTCTGAGAAACTCCGGATGTTCGTAAGCTTTAATCTGACTAAGTTTATGAGAAATCATCTTCATATTATCGCCTGAGTTTACTACGAAGGTAGCTGTACTTTCTTGAAGTGTCATCGGCGAGTCCAGTGACTTTTGCATATCAGTATATAACCAGGCAACGTAGAGAACCCCTGCAAAGACAATACTGAAAAAAGTGGATAGTAGAAATTTGATCATAATTTATTAAATTGTTTTTCTCTTCGTTTAGCTTGTCAATTCGGATATAAGGTTTTTAGTCAAATCCCCTGGAGAATTGTAAGTGATTGTTTCTTTGGCAATAAGTGTTTTTACTGGCCAAATTTTGATCAAACTATTACTCAAAAATAATTCATCAGCCTCAAAGATATCTGTAAGCGTAAAATTATCAATTGAAGTTTGAAAACCTGATTGATTAGCCAATTCTAGAATAACTTCCCGCATTATTCCTTGTATGCCTGACTGAGTAAGATCTGGAGTACACAGGGTATTATTTTTAACAAAAAACAGATTGCTCATCGTTCCTTCAATAACATGGTTAGCACCATTTAACATAATGCCTTCTGCGATATCTGGATCTGACCACTCGGATCGCGCGAGTACTTGCTCCAGACGGTTGAGATGCTTAATTCCTGACAGAGTAGCGTTTGAACTTAAACGTGATTTACATAGGCGAATAACCACGGGTTCAATATTTTTCTCGGGATATAGCCATTTGGAAATACTCAATATCCTCGTCGGATTTTGAGGATCAGGTGTTTTGTATCCTCGCCCTCCTTCACCGCAAGTAACGGTTATTTTCAGGACAGCCTGAAACTTTTGATCTGACGAAAATTGATCGGTAAGTAGTAGCGCTTCTTTTTTGAGTAGTACTGGATCTGGAGGGGAGATTAATAATTGCTGGCACCCTCTGATCAGGCGTGCCGTATGTTTATCCCAATACTCTAGCTGTCCATTTTTTATCGCGATGGTCTCAAATAATCCATGACCATATTGCAATCCACGATCTTTAATTGAAACGTCTGCTGAGTACTCACCATTAACAAGAATAGTTTCATTTATTTCAGCATCTTGCATGATAAAGTTAATTTAAACTCTATTTTGTCTATCTATATTTTACGAAAAACTAACGAGCCGTTTGTACCACCAAAACCAAAAGAGTTTGATAATGCGATATCAATTTTCATATCTCTGGAGGTATTTGGAACATAGTCAAGATCACAATCTGGATCGGGTGTTGTATAGTTAATCGTTTGTGGTGCGATTTGTTCGTGTATTGCTAACGCTACAAAGACCGCTTCCATTCCACCTGCCGCGCCTAAAGCATGGCCCACCATTGATTTTGTCGAACTCATTGCAAGTTTATAGGCATGATCGCCACAAACTGACTTAACCGCCTGGGTTTCTGCAACATCACCAGCTGGAGTAGAGGTTCCATGGGCATTGATGTAATCAATTTGATCAGGCGAGACGCCAGCATTCTTCAATGCTAACTTCATACAACGTGCAGCACCTTCACCACCTTCAGAAGGCGCTGTCATATGGTAAGCATCACCACTCATACCTGAGCCAAGTAGTTCAGCGTAAATTTTTGCACCTCGAGCTTTTGCATGCTCATATTCTTCAAGCACCATTACACCAGCGCCATCACCCAATACAAACCCATCACGATCTTTGTCCCACGGCCGACTAGCTGCTTCAGGATCGTCATTACGAGAAGATAGTGCTCGAGCTGCTGCAAAGCCACCTAGGCCTGTCGAGGTAGTCGCCATTTCAGCACCACCAGCAACCATTACATCAGCATCACCGTATTCAATCATCCGGGCAGCGTCACCAATGCTGTGCGTACCGGTAGCGCAGGCAGTGACGATCGCATAGTTAGGACCCTTAAGACCAAAATGAACAGAAAGATTGCCCGAGATCATATTAATTATGTTACTTGGTATATAGAATGGCGAGATCCTTTTCGGACCTCGATTTAGTACTGTATCACGACCTTTTTCTATTCCATCTAAGCCGCCAATACCTGATCCAATAACAACGCCCATTCGAGCCGCATTTTCTTCAGTGACTTCAAGACCAGAATCTTGAAAAGCCTGTATGCCAGCAGCCATGCCGTAGTGGATAAAAATATCCATTTTTCTGGCTTCTTTAGCTGAAATATATTTTGTTACATCGAAATCTTTTATTGATCCACTGAAGCGGGTTGAGTATTCAGAAACATCGAAAGAGGTTATGGGGGTTATCCCACTTTTGCCAGCTTTGATGGCTTCCCAGGAAGATTCAACTGTATTTCCAACTGGAGTGATTAAGCCTAGTCCAGTGACGACGACGCGTTTTTTACTCATGATAATCTTTTTGATCGGTTTTTTTAGTAACAGAACTCCATTTCATATTACTTAAATTTAATATTTGATCGTCTATCCATGACGACAATTAATCATTATTTAAATAGTATCAGAAAACGAAAAAGGCCGTGTCATAATTTATATGACACGGCCTTTTCAGGTTTGCTTAAGCCGAATTAACTGGCGTTTGCGTTTACATAGTCAATTGCTAATTGAACTGTTGTAATATTTTCAGCCTCTTCATCAGGAATTTCGGTTTTAAATTCTTCTTCTAGCGCCATGACTAACTCTACAGTATCGAGTGAGTCAGCACCTAGATCATCAACAAAGGAGGCTTCATTTGTAACCTCTTCTTCTTTTACGCCAAGCTGCTCAACTACGATTTTCTTGACCTTTTCTTCTATGCTACTCATTGTGGAAATTCCTCCAAATTAACTCTATATCTTCATACAATCCGAGATTGTATGGGTTCTGGTATTCTATGGGTTTTACATTAAGTTGCAAGCGACTATACAACTTATAAATTAATTATCTTTATATTTCAATAAGATAACTTTATGGCATATACATCCCACCATTCACATTCAAGGTTTCCCCCGTGATGAAACCCGCTTCTTCCGAAGCTAAAAATGACACGGCACTTGCAATATCATTGACATCACCCATGCGACCCACCGGGATATTATTCAACATGGCGTCTCTCTGATTAATATCAAGTTCTTTAGTCATATCCGTTTCGATAAAACCCGGTGCCACCAGATTAACGGTAATGCCGCGAGAGGCGATTTCTTGTGCCATCGATTTAGTAAAACCAGACATGCCCGCTTTTGCTGCACAATAGTTAGTCTGGCCAGGGTTTCCTATTAAACCGACAACAGAACCAATATTTATAACTCGTCCGTAACGTGCCTTCATCATTCCTCTTAAGAAGGCTTTGCTCATACGGAAAACAGAGGTCAGGTTGGTTTCTATAACAGCATCCCATTCATCATCTTTCATTCGCATCAAAAGATTATCTCGCGTAACTCCGGCGTTATTTACAAGTATAGAGGGAGACTTATCATTCTCTTTTAAAGATTCTACTAGCTCAGCGACAGATTCTGGGTTTGAGACATCAAGTATGTATGCATCTCCTTCAAAGCTATTATCTTTAAGTGTATTACGTATAGTTTCTATCCCATTTTCTGAGGTTGCAGTACCAATAACATAAGCACCCTGCTTTGCTAGTTCTAGCAGGATAGCCTGACCAATACCACGGGTTGCTCCAGTGACGAGAGCGGTTTGATCTTTGAGTTTCATGAAATTGCTTTCTCCAAAGAGGCTGAATCAAAAACAGGATGACAGATTAGTTGACGATCAATTCTTTTAGTCAGGCCTGAAAGTACTTTACCAGGACCACACTCAATAATTTGATCAGAACCTTGTGACACAGCCTTTATAACATCAACCCATCGAACAGGCTTATGAAGTTGATCAATTAATGCTTGTTTAATATCTTCAGGTTTTGATCGCATATCCGCGTCAACATTATGCACGACAGGAATTTCCAGAGCTTTGATCGTAATTGAATCCAAGCGATCTTTTAAGGCCTCAGCGGCTGGAAGCATAAGTGGACAGTGTGATGGGACACTTACTGGAAGTAATACGGCTCGCTTAGCACCGGCTTCTTTCAAAGCTTCTATTGCCTTGTTAACTGTCGAGGCAGTTCCGGCAATAACAATTTGACCTGGTGAATTAAAGTTTGCGCAGGACACGAGACCATCGTTCTGATCGCTCGTCGAAGAGCAAATATCTGCTACAACAACGTCGTCCAAACCAAGGATAGCTGCCATCGCTCCTTCTCCGACTGGCACGGCGTCTTGCATGAAACGTCCACGATCTGCGACCAAAGAAACTCCATCTTGAAAATCGAGTGCACCTGCACAGACCAGTGCGGTATATTCACCCAGACTATGACCAGCTAGAACCGAAGGTTTTTGAGTTAATTCTGTGCTGAGAACACGCCATACTGAAACACCCGCTGCTAATAGCGCAGGCTGGGTGCGATCAGTGCTATTGAGATCCGATTCTGGACCATTCTTGACCAGGTTCCAAAGATCATAACCGAGAGCTTCAGATGCTTCGGCGTAAGTTTTTTCAATAATGGGATTCGTTTCTGCTAATTCAGAAAGCATTCCGACTGATTGGGATCCCTGACCAGGGAAAATAAATCCTGTTTTCATAAATTAAACTCTCACGAACGCTAATATTTAACTAAGGCTGAACCCCATGTGAATCCTCCACCAAAGGCCTCTAGCAATAGCAATTCACCCCTTTTAATTTTACCACTTCTTACTGCATGATCTAATGCTAGGGGAACTGATGCAGCAGAGGTATTGCCGTGTTCTCTAACAGTCACTACAACATGATCCATATTCATTTTAAGTTTTCTGGCGGTGGCTTGAATAATTCGAATATTGGCTTGATGAGGAATAAGCCAATCTATGTCTCTTTTCTGTAGATTATTTGCTTCTAATGTTTCGTCTACAATTCGACCCAGCGTATTAACTGCAGTTTTAAATACTTCATTACCTTGCATAGTCATATACGACTTACCCGCAGGAACCTGGAGTAATGCGTCGTAATCACCATTTGCATGAATGTGCGAACTAAGTATGCCAGGCTCATCGCTAGCCTCGATAATGACTGCACCCGCACCATCTCCAAATAGGATACAAGTACCTCGATCAGTCCAGTCAATGATTCTTGACATACTTTCCGCACCGATTACGAGTGCGCGTTTTGCACCATTTGTTTTTATAAAACGATTAGCCACATCTAAAGCGTATATAAAACCGGTGCAAACAGCTTGAATATCAAATGCCGGACATTCATCTATCCTTAGTTTTTTTTGCAGTAAACATGCCGTGCTAGGGAAAATTTGATCTGGAGTTGTTGTCGCAAAAACAATAAGATCTATATCGTTTGGTTCCAAACCCGCGGCTTTAATAGCGCGTAAGGATGCTTGCTCCGCAAGATCGCACGTTGTTTGTCCATCAGCAACGATATGCCGTTGGTAGATTCCTGTACGCTCCCTGATCCACTCATCTGTAGTATCTATTTTTTCAGCGACTTCAGCATTTGTGAGCACTCGTTCGGGGAGATAGCTACCAGTCCCGATAATTTTGGAGTAAATCTTACTCATTTCTAAATTAAATGTGTTCCAAGTTGAGTTTTAATTTGTTCAGGAACATTCTTTTCGATTTCGGTAATGGCTTCTTCGATCGCATGTGCAAATGAGAGTGTGTCCGCACTGCCATGACTTTTAATTACGATTCCTTTTAACCCCAACAAGCTTGCGCCATTATAACGGCGAGGATCAATACGTGTTTTTATTGCATTAAGAACTGGACGGCTCATAAGTGCACCGATCTTAGTAAAAACAGAACGTGAAAACTCTTCCTTCGCGAATGACTTTAACATATGAGCAACGCCTTCACTGGCTTTTAAAGCCACATTGCCCATAAAACCATCACAGACTATTACGTCTGTTTTACCTGTATATATGTCATTTCCTTCAACAAAACCAACATAGTTTAACTTACTATTAGCAATCAATTTCGCTGCACTTTTTACACGTTCATTGCCTTTGACTTCCTCTTCACCAACATTGAGTAATCCAACTGTAGGCTTTTCTAAATTTTTTACGGCGCTAACCAGGACAGAACCCATTACCGCAAATTGGAACAGTTGCTCCGCACTAGAATCCACATTTGCACCTAAATCCAACACGTGTGAGCTTCCATCGATTCCTGGCATACCACTACAAATTGCGGGTCTATCAATTCCGGGTAGCATCCGTAAGACGAAACGGGCTGTTGCCATCAAAGCGCCAGTGTTTCCAGCGCTTACGCAAGCATCCGATGTACCTTCTTTAACCAGGTTAATCGCCACTCGCATTGAGGAATCTTTTTTTCTTTTAAGCGCGAGTGAGGGAGATTCATCCATTTCCACAATTTCAGTTGCGTTTTGGATGGTTATTTGGGAGTTTTTAGACTCACCCTCAACTTTGAGAATATCCCTTAATACACCTTCTTTTCCGGTCAGGATCAGGTGTAAAGTTGGATACTTTTTGAGGATGTATAGACAAGCTGGAACAGTAACAGAAGGACCGAAGTCACCACCCATGGCGTCTATAGAAATTTTCATCGAAATTATCTGATCGTCAGAGACTAAAACCCTCCTCGATCAGACTTTAAAGTTAACTGAAAGAAATTAATCTTCAGTATTAATAACTTTTCGACCTTTGTAGTATCCATCAGGACTTATATGGTGACGTAAATGCACTTCACCGGTTGTTGGGTCAGTTGATAAAGTCTTCGTTGTTAGCGCATCATGTGAACGGCGCATTCCTCTTCTTGAAGTACTTTTCTTGCTCTTTTGTACAGCCATTTATAACTCCTGATCGTTTTTCAATTTAGCCAAAACCGCAAAGGGATTCGGTTTTTCTGTTTTCTGTAATTTCTCAATTATAGCATTATCAGAGCACTTTCCTTCATCGTGTAAAGGTGAAAAAGGCAGAGCCAACATCACCTCGTCTTCGATTAATTCAGCCAGCGCCAGCATTTCTTCCACTAACGTGACAACTTCATAACCCTGATCTTCTAGATGACCTTCAACATCTTCCCCAATGACAAACTCTAATTGGATATTATCCTGAATCGGTACTTTAACCGGATTCAAACAACGCTGACAGATCATATTAACTTCTGTTTCAAACTTGCCTATGGCGACACGAGATCGATTTTTTTGCTCAAATTTCAGATCAAACTTCACAATGCCGTTATCGTCGTACAAACTTAAGGTTAGACGATGTAATTGAGCCACACTAATTTGGCCTGACAGGTTTTCACCTGTTTTGGCAAATTTTATGGGATCAAACTGCTCTGGAAATTGGTTTGCCATAAGCGGCGCACATTATAGGGGATCATTTGTCTAAATGGTAATAAAATAATGCGATGAATAAAAACAAACCTCAAGCTATAAAAAAGCATCTGGTGGATCAAACTTTGATACTGGGTTCTTCATCCATTTATAGAAAGGAATTACTACAACGTTTAGGTTTGAATTTTACGACCGATTCGCCTGACATAGATGAAACAAGAAAGAATGGTGAAAAACCTGATGAATTAGTTAAACGACTTTCCTATGAAAAAGCAAAAGTCATATCAGAAAGGCATTCACAGTCGTTAATTATTGGTTCAGATCAAGTTGCAGTGAATGGTGATCAGATCTTAGGTAAACCCGGTAACAAACAGACCGCCATGGAACAACTAAGACAGGCAAGTGGTCGATCTGTGACGTTTTTGACTGGTTTATGTTTATTAAATGCAGACACCAATCAGTTTCAGATCGATGTTGTCCAATATGCGGTTTATTTTCGAGAACTTAGGTCGGATCAAATTTCTGCTTACTTGGATACTGAGCAGCCATACAATTGTGCTGGCAGTTTTAAATCTGAGGGTCTTGGCGTTGCCTTATTTGAGAAAATGGAAGGGGAAGATCCAACCGCTTTAGTTGGTCTTCCCCTAATTAGACTTGTTGATATGTTGCGAAAAGAAGGGGTTGAGGTTTTATCTTAGCCAGAATGAACCTTGTTGGCCGAAAATTTGAGTACTAGCTGAAGCGCCCATCTGTTTCGCTAACTTCTCAAAATAAGGCTCGTGTGTCGTGAAATCAACAATTTCTTCTGCACCGATAATCTCTCGCGCTACATAACTACTACTTCCCAATGCATCCACAAGACCAAGCTCAACACTTCTTTCACCCGTCCAGATCAAACCACTAAAAGTATCTTTATCATATTTAAGGCGATCACCACGCCCTTCTTTCACAGTACGGATAAATTGATTATGTATATCGCCAAGCATATCTTCGACATGTTTCTTTTCAGTATCATTCACAGGCGTAAATGGATCTAAAAACCCTTTATGATCACCAGCGGTAATTAAACGGCGTTCAACACCGAGTTTTTCCATTGTGTCGACAAATCCAAAACCATTCATAATGACACCGATAGAGCCAACCAGGCTTGCTTTATCTGCATATATTTTGTCAGCGGCGGCAGCTATGTAATAACCACCAGAAGCGCAGATATCGGTGATAACTGCATATAGCGGTATTTCTGGATGAGCTTTTCGTAGTCGTTTGATCTCATCGTTTATATAGCCCGATTGTACTGGGCTACCACCTGGACTATTAATACGCAGAATAACCCCTTTTGTGTTTTCATCCTCAAACGCATTTCGAAGCGCTGGGATAATACGATCTGCACTTGCTTCTGCGTCAGGTGCGATAACGCCCGCCAATTCAACTAAAGCAGTGTGGGATCCATCAGCTGTATTACCTGCCTTCCAATCTTTAGGCGTATAAAGCCAGAGTATGGCAAATAGATACGCGAACATTAGAAATTTAAAGAAAAGTCCCCAACGACGTGTTTTTTTCTGCTCATCCAATGCGGAGTTAGCGAGTTTAACTATGGCTTCTCGCTCCCAATTATTACCAGATTGTTCTGTGTTGTTTGGGTTATCTGACATGATTTTTCCTATAGGCTAGAGAATAGCGCTAATTCTATAGAGAACTAATGCTTATATGAAGATATATAATCTGAGAGGTTGTATAAATAGTCGGCTCATTAATTATCAAGAACCGACTATTGTGTACTTGGAGAACTAACTACGTGGTGATATCAAGACCTTTTAGACTAGCCAAACGCCTAATCATAGGGACATGCTCAAGCAGCTCTGAACGAGAAATACCTAAGCTCACGATCACTTCTCGAACTGTTTTACCACCTTCCGCTTTTTTAAAGGCTTGCAGTTCTAACTCTGAAATAGTGAATTCTTCTTCACCTCCTACGTAGACTTGAATGACTTCTTTCCAGTAAAGGCGAGTGTAGTGTCGGCTAATTCGTTCGAGCTTTGGAGAAACCCTGACAACGAGATCAAGTAAGGCTTGATCGTCATTTTCTGAGAGAAGCTTTTGCGACGTTTCTTGTTGTAAAACTGTTGAAGGATCTTCACCGATAGGATCAAGATCCATTGCGTTAAATTTAAGATAGAGAACACTTGTATCCGCTGGCTTCTCGCGCTCATGGTACAAACTATTACCACGGAATAAGAGGACATCACCTGGATCTGCATAGAGTCTTACAGGTTCGATACCATCAAGAATATTCTCCGGCAAATCTTTTTCATCAAGGCTTAAGCGATAAAGAGCCGTCGAGTTTAGTGGGTTTACGTCGGTGACATTTTCAGGCCATAAAACAACATGAGAGCCTTCGGGTATCACGAGAGGCAACCCTACAGTTAGCTCTGCAGCAACACGATCTTTATGTGGAGGAACGTGTGATTTGGCCTCAGATTCATACACCTTTATATGACGCTCGCAGAGTTTCAATTTTTCGGGAGGCAAACCAGCTGTTAGAGCTAGGGTCTCGTAACCTTGACCATAAAAATCCCATTCTTCAAAATCGTATAAATATTGGCGTTTTTTGCCTTTAAAATGCCAACTTTCCATATCTTTATGATTCTCTTCTTGCATGGCTGCTTGTGCTTTTGCCACTTCTAAGAAGTCAGGATCAACACCATTTTTTACCAGTACGTAGCCATTTTTCACATAATCGGCGACATAATCTTGCGGATCAAAAGTGAAAACATTTCTTTTGAGTTCATTATCCGGGGAGCTTATTTTTGATACGGCACTTTCCATTTTTTCCTACCTCATTCCATCGCTAGTAATTAATAATGCTTGAGCTCTATATATGCTGTAGCGGCTTAAAAAAATATAGATTTAATATCTATTTTTAATAATACCTAAGAGATTGTTATCTTGGATCTTTTTTATGTGTTTGTTGACACTGTTTTGCATCAATAGCTACATGGAAGATTTTGGAATCAGAAGTCTAAACTTTTGGCGGTTTTAATTTCACCAGTTAAGTTCAACTTCAAGTTGCTTGGAAAGTTGATTCAATGAGTCTGTTGTTTCTCTATCAAGGCTAATACCTTGATCCAGGCTGGTTTCGTATTGTTCCCAACGCATTTCCCCAGGCAAAATCACTTCTTTGTCATTAAAACCTTCAGCTGAAGCTTTAACTGAAGTGATCAAGGCTTCTATTCGACTATAATAGTTTTCTATGGGGATTAATTTTTCGATATCGATAGCAATAAAGAAATGGCCATTATCACCACTTTCATCAAAATTTTTATACATGGATTTGACCCCATGAGAAAAGCCGGCTCCTGTTATAACGCCTGATAAAATCTCCACCATTAAAGATAGTCCAAAACCTTTCGCACCTCCAAAAGGTAGTAATGATCCGCTAGCGACTTGATCTGGATCAGTGATTGGATCACCCTTACTGTCTATCGCGATTCCCTCTTTTAGCATTGCGCCTTGTTCACTACTCTTCGTAATGGACGAACCAGCACTTGAAGATGTGGCCATATCTAACAGGAAATGATTACCTTTTTGTCTGGGTGCGCCGAAAGCAAAAGGATTTGTACCAAGTACAGATTTCACACCACCATAAGCAGCTACTTTAGGAAATGAATTGCTCATTCCTATGCTGATCATTCCCGATTCACAAGCCTGGTTTATATAATAAGCCCCTGCTCCAAAGAAATTACTGTTATTAACTCCAACGATACCGACACCCGTTTTATGAGCGATTTCGATTGCTTTTTCCATCGCAAGATAAGCTATGTAATGACCAGAACCTTCATCTGCATTCATATTACAAACTGAAGAAGACGTTTGCTTAATTTCTGGGTTGCAAGGTGATTTGATTAAGCCTTTTGCAAATCTCCTGGTCAGTAAAGGTAATCGCCAGACTCCTTGATTATGACGACCAACTTGATCACACCAGACTAAAATTTGGCTCAGAGTTTGTGCTTCAGCTGTATCACATCCACTAGCAATAAGAAGTTGTTTTGATACGTTTATTAGCTTTTCTGCTTTTATAATTGCTAATACCCTCTTCCTAAAACAGTGATTGAATTTTAGTCAATTGCAGTTTACTACGCTGTAATTTTTGACTGAATACTTTTTTCCATTCATACAGAGAAGGCAGAGGGTCATTCCACTTGAAAAATGGAAACACCAGTTTCTTAGTAATAATACTTTTAATCCAATCAGAAAAGGATAACAATCCATTTTCTTTTAGTTCTAGAAATGCAGCAATGTCGGGAAGTGGATACCAATAACCAAGGTTTTTGTCATTGGATATTCTTGGTAAAGGTTGACCAATCAAGTGGTTGTAGATTGCATGCGCAACGTCAGCTCCACTACTAACTAGCAGTGGATGTCCGCCGGTAAAACGTGTATTACATTCTATAATTTTGTATTGATTGTCACGAGTATCGTATTTAAATTCGATATTGCCTATGCCTCGAAAGTTAATTCCCTGGAAAAACTTTTTGCCTTGTTCAGCTGTTTCCGGAAGCCATTCAGATTCATGATGACAACCCGCACCAGAATTCATCGGATGACGTCTATTGACCTTTTTTGTGTAGTGGTACAAAGGTGTCCCGCTCTTATCGTGGTATGTGTAATAACTGCTTAACAAGGTATCTGGCCCAGGAATTAATTCGGACACCATAAACTCAAGTTCTTTATCGAGAGCGAGAGTGGCGTTTGCAACTAGTTCATCGTAATTTTCAGCACGAAAATATTTTTTTCCACCAAATTGGCGTTGAAATAAATGCGAATGGATTGGTTTTATGATCGCTGGGAAAATAATTTCTTCTTCTATTTTCATCAAATCCCGGAGTGTTTTTACGTTCCAGAAGTTTGGTGTCGAAACACCAACCGATTTAGCCAGTTCTAATGTTGCTTGCTTACTCAGCAAAGCCGTATGGATCTCCGGATTATAATCATCAAGGATATAGTCTTTTTCCAAAGCCGCTCTGTTATCGATCAAAAACTGGAGGGCATCATCACTACACGCAAAAAGCACGCTGCCTTTTAACTTTTCTCCCTTTGCATTTGCTTGTTGATCAGTTGATTTATGATCTCCGAGAAGCAACTCTTTCCAAAAATCATTTTGAGAAACAAAGGAAGGAATGGGATATTTGTCTTGACAGAAACGTGAGCGAAATACATGAGCATCCTCTGGAGCAGAGGCATTTACCGTAATTCCTTTCTTAGTTAAACTTCGAACAATTGCAAGAGCGTTTTCACGTCCACCCAATAGCAATAATGGCGGTTTTTTGTCTATATCCATGGTTATTTTGACCATCTCCTTGTGAATTATTCTTTCCTTTTAATTGAAAAGATAATTTATTAGCCATACCTTCAGGTAAATTATTTATTTCTTAACTACAACTATACGTAGTTATAATAGAGTAAATGGCGAAAGTTATGGGGACATATGTGTTTACTTTTGTTAAATACCCATCGACTTTTGTTCGTTTAGTAATTTTCGGCGATTTAGCTTTTCATTAATCACATTTTTCCACTCGTAGATTGATGGTGCCGGATCATCCCATTTGAAGAATGGAAATGTTTGTGGCTTTAAAAGGCTTGTCACCCAACCAAATATTGTAATTAAACCTTTTCCTTTTAACTCTCGATAAGCGGCAAGATCTGGCAATGGATACCAATAACCAAGATCTTTTTTATTGCCTATGTCTGGTAATGGTTGTTCGGTTAAATGGTTATAAATCGCATGAGCTACATCTGCACCACTACGGACTAATAATGGATGGCCACCGGTAAAGCGTGTATTGCACTCTATAATTTTATATTGATTATCACGAGTGTCGTATTTGAATTCGATGTTTCCTTTACCACGAAAGTTAATTCCCTTGAAAAATCTCTTACCTTGCTCTGCCGTTTCTGGTAGCCATTCTGAGTGATGGTAACAACCCGCTCCAGAGTTTAATGGAAAACGTCTAATCACTTTTTTTGTATAGTGATATAAGGCATTGCCGTCTTTGTCATGATAGGTGTAATAGCTGGTCAAAAGCGTATCTGGACCAGGAATTAGTTCGGAGATCATGAACTCGAGTTGTTTATCAAAAACACGTGTGGCATTTGCTAAAAGTTCATCATAGTTTTCTGCACGCAAGTATTTCTTTCCATCAAACTGGCGTTGGAATAAGTGTGAATGAATGGGTTTTATGATCACCGGAAAAATGATTTCATCTTCAATTTCTCTTACATCTTGAAGCGAGTCTACATTCCAGAAATTAGGCGTTGCAATACCAACGGATTTGGCTAAATTAAGTGTTGCCTGTTTATCGAGTAGAACAGCATGAATTTCTGGATCATAATCATCAAGAATATAATCTTCTTCTAACGCAGATCTATTTTCGATCAAAAACTGAAGCGCATCGTCATTACAAGCAAAAAGCACGCTACCTTTTAACGAGTCGCTAACATTTGTCGATTTTTGATCTGACAATAACAAATCAACCCAAAATTCTTTTTGTGATGCCACGACAGGCACTGGGTATTTTTTATTACAAAATCTCGATCGAAATACGTGAGCATCTTCTTTTGCTGATGCATTTACAGTGATGCCTTTTTTAGTCAAACTTCGAACGATTGCGAGTGCATTTTCTCGCCCACCCAATAAAAGGACTGGTGGCTGATTATTATTTTGCATCAGAACTAAGTCCCTGCTTTTTTCTGGAAAATATAATCAATGATCTGTACACCAACATTGGCAATTTGATCCTTTTCAAAAACAAGTTCATGGTGATGCAGTCCCGGCGTAGTATTTAACTCATTAATAACCCCACCACATTGTTCCAGTGGTACAGTAATATCAGGTGTGATCAAATCTACCCCGACCAGCTTCAAATCAAGAACTTTAATTAAATCCGCACCAAGATTAACGATAGACGAATGTACTTGATCTTTAACAATATGATTTTCATTCGATGAATTTTCATTACACACCAACTTGAGGGTGACCGTTTTACCTTTGGCTAAAACGCTTGTCAGTGTTAAATCTTGCATGGCTAGATGCGTGTGTAACTCGTCTGATATAGTCAATGGACTAAGCGCGGTTACGGTTGCTGAATTGACTCTATTGTCATTTTCGATCTTGATCAGTTGACTAATCGTACTCGAACCATCTCCAGTGACCACAGGTTGGTCACGCCTGACCGCATCTATAAACTTCCCATTGAGATAAAGTAATCTATAGGAATCACCTTTAACTTGTTCTTCAATCAATAAGTTTTGGTTGCAAGTCGAAGCAAAAATAGAAGCGTCGACCAACTCTTTTCTTGTTCTAACCTCTGTTGTAATTCCGTTCCCTGCACCAGTGCCACTTGATGGTTTTACCACAGTTGGCCCATCAATTTTCTTTAGGAATGCTTGCGCCTCTTCGATATTTTCCAGTGTGTAGCCGAGATATCGTGGGCCCTGATAACCAACTTCTAGTAATAATTTGTGCGTTAGCACCTTATTACCCGCAATATTCAAACTTACATGGTCATCCAACATGACATTGGATGCGTTTACATAAGTCGTATGATCACCCTTTCTAATGCGATAGTAGTCTTGCCCAATATCTTCAAGCGTCGCATCCAACGAATTCGCTACGCGACTCCAGTAGTGTTGGTAATAATCTTTACGAAGCTTAGTAAAGGATGCGTATTCTTTCCGCTTATCGGGTGAAAGGACTTTCTTTACTTTGGTAAAAATACGCCTGGCCCGCAGTGCTTTTGCGGAAATATTGTTGATCATATTTACCGACCTTATTCGTCAATCACACATTCAGAGTCATTAAGAGAGCGATCAACCCATTCGTTAGAGAATTCTCCTCGTTTCACATCTTCTACATATTTGGCTAGAGAGTCGCGTTGTGCATACGCTCTTGAAATTACATCTGTTGCGAATTCTTTCTGAACAACAACAACACCATTTTTATCTCCCATAACAATATCACCAGGATTTACCACGATACCGCCACAACTCACTGGGTAATTGATCTCGCCCGGGCCTCGATGTAAAGGACCAATTGGTGTGATACCTCTAGCATAAACTGGCATGCCGATTTCTTGTATACCTGGAACATCTCGAATTAGACCATCAACAATAAAAGCAGCCACGCCTCTGTGTTTCGCTTTTTGTGAGACCAGGTCACCTAAAACTGCATTCATCGGTGAAGCTCCTGCATCTACAACAATAACGTCTCCAGGCTGAGCTATATCCAAGGCTTTATGTACCATTAAGTTATCGCCAGGAAACACCTTTACAGTTACTGCTGGACCAACGATCGCGTCTGTATTAATTTGGTTTCTGATTTGCCAGTGCATTGTATATAAGCGGTTCATCAGATCTGAGATGTCAGGTGTCTCAAATAATCCAAACTGCTTTACAAGTTCCGGGTCCGGCCGAGACACTGCTTTTCGGACTCGAAAGCCAGGACCTGGGTTAAGTTCAGAGGACTTGGGTTTATTGGCCATAATATTTTATTCCTTAAGTTGTGTTGAACCTACAATATAAATTAGTATTTGCTTTCAAGCATTTAAAATCATGTGAGCCTTATCACAGGACAAGTAGTATATTGAACTCATCTAACGATAAAACCGTTTGAATGTTAAGAATGATCACAAACTGTGATCTTGTCATAAATAATGACGCATAATATATGCCAACATTCTCAAAAATATCATAAAAGTGTCGTTCGCTGGCGACACATTTATGTGTGTTTTTGTTGTAGAGTTTCATGGTTTTGAAAGGTGATAAATGTATATACTTGATTGAATTGCATTTATTTGAGTGACAGAATCATGGCACACCAATTGCTATGAACTAAACATTTGAGGGTATTCTGAATGTTTCTGGCTATTTAGAGTCAAAGATTTAAGGATATAGATAATGAACGCGTTTAATAAATTTTAAAGGATTAAATTTTATAGGTACTAAAGCAATGAACAAAAAACATATTAAAGGATTATTACTCCTCACTACCTTACTGGGTTCACTTAATGCTAATGCATTATTGTTTACGAGTGACCTTACTACTGCGGTTGGAGATGATGGAAGCGACATCCCTGGTGTTTATAATATTGGTGGGGCGCATTTTGCTGATGGCTTCATGCAAACTCTTAGTGGAATCACGATGACAGTTGATAATGCTGTCGCACCGGGGCCCACTGTTGGACGAATCAATTCAGGTAATGAGTTTATCGGAGCCCCGCACGGTTTCTTTGTTGGGGGAGGTACTGGAGCAAGTTCAACAGAGTTTGACGCCACCACTCAATTTAGTATTTCATTCACAGATAATGTGATTTTAAATGCCATATTTTTTGATGATGTTGGAGGTAGAGCAAATAATGTTGCACCACAATTCACCTTGAATGGCGGCACTTATACCACATTAGATGTTGAAACCGGACACGACATCAATAGCTCAATAACTGATCCAGGGTGGTTAACTATTGGAACTACATTACTTGCAAATACTAATTACATCATTAATGTCCTGCCAGATGCAGCTAGTTTAGTAGCCGACACTGGCGGAAATAGTCTTGCAGAATTTTGGGGGTGGGATGTTACTCAAACTGCCGCAGTCCCTCTTCCTGCAGCCGTCTGGTTCTTGTTGGGTGGCATAGCGACGCTTTTTGGTTTCGGTCGTAAAAAGCAACAAGCTTAAAAACTCAATATAAGATGCTAAGGATTAAAAATCCTCGCAGATTTAAGTTTTTGAATTTGCGGGGATAAACTTCTTCAATATATTCTTCACCTGATGTTTGTTGCTTTCAGTAACGCTGCCAAGTGAAACTATTACACTTATTATCGAGAAAAATAATAAAATGTGACGAATGGGATCATCAATTTCGAAACCATAAATTGTGTGAAAAAATTGTAATAAAGGGTAGTGAAATAGATAAATCGAAAAAGTAAAACCTGCCCAAAAACGTATTGGCTTTTCAAAAAAGGATAGTGGTTTTTCTAATCGATGTGAGATGGATTTTAATCCGATAAAGTTCATTGAGACCAAAACGCCATACAAATAACTAATCAAAAATTCATCAGAATGCCAGAGTTTTCGTTCGACAAACTCAGCTCCAAATAAATCTTTTGAGTAATTTAGCAACTGATGATCCAGGCCGATATATTTGATCATTATATAAGCAGCGACTGGAAATAAGAAAAGTAACCAGCCTGTTTTTTCTGTTAAAGCTTTGTGTTTATTAAACTTATAAACCCAGACACCCATTAACCAGATAGGTAACAGGATCATTATCTTCGGACCAGCTATTAACAAGGTCAACATGATTAAAATTAGACGAACACATCCTTTAAAATAAAAAGCAGTTGCAAACAGCACGTAATACCAGAACTCATAACCCAGCGACCAAAAAGCACTATTAGTAAACGGTTTGATTCCATAAAACCACAGCTCATTAATAAAAAACAGATTGGCAAAGAATCGAAGTGCTGGCATATCGTCCGCATACCACCATCCATCATAAGATACGGGATCAATTATTGATCCGCATTTGTCCAGTATAAACGTCAAAATCAGAGCAGGTAACACGACAGAATAAAGTCTGGAAAGACGACTCAGGGTGAAGCTGGATAAATCCTTTTCGCGAGTTTCTGCTACATAGGCGATGACATAACCAGAAAGGACAAAAAATAGAATGACAGCATCGCTACCAAGATTGAGTTCGCGAATACTTGAATAAGATCCACCGGTGATACGTGTGAACGCAAAATGGGAAAGAAATACCGCAAACGCCGCACCGAACCGAACTAGATCAAGATAAAGTGAGTATGTTTTATTCACAGTTAACTATTATATAACAAGGCTATTTTTTCAAACGCTCCATGACCAAACTCCTAGCCTTATGATCAGTGATTAGTAATAAGCTACCATATAAAAGACCACCCACAATTATTTTGATCATTATTTCGTTAAGAAGAAGCCCGTCTATTTCAATCTGGTCAAGAACAAAATACATAAGAATAGATATGATAATAAATTTCAGAGCGGCCAAAAATGGGAAATCAATAACCAGAAGTTGTCGACTATAAAGTGTTTCTGACACCGTCATTAGCAAATATGAGATCAAAGTTGCCATGGCTGCACCTTCAATACCATAAACAGGAATGAAAACAATATTCAACAAAACATTAACAAGGGCGGCTGAAAAAGTAATCCACATCAGAGCCGAAGATTTTTTGATGAAAATACCCGCGCCTAGCATGGAATGTGTGCCGTAAATCATTTGGCCAGCAATGATGTAGGGAATAACGACCCCACTTTCCGTATACTTCCCGCCGGTTATAAAAGTAAGTAGATCTGGGCCAACGACTGCTGCTCCTGCGATGACAGGGAAACAGATGATTAAATAAAAGTATAAAGAATTTTCAATGAAGTTCTTGGTTGCAGCAACCCCTTTTTCAGCCCAGATCTGGAAATACATAGGTCGAATTGCTTGAAACAATGAATCCACCATCATTATTTTTATATACTCACAAAGTGCGTATCCAGCCGCATATATCCCTAACGATTCCGATCCCATTTTCCAATTAATAATGTAGCGATCACCCAAACTAAAGATAACAAACACAAGTTCATTTCCAAGTAATGGCATCCCATAGGTCAGCATTTCTCTGGTCATCTTCGGCGAGAAGCTATGCGGGGATAACTGTATGTTCCGCAAAACATAGAATGCGAGTATTGAAACCAGGGTTACATGGACGAGTATCCGGGCAATAAAAACGCCTTCTAGTGAGCGAGTAATAAAATAAAGCGTTATTACAACAGCAATTAAAACGCCATAACATTCAGAAACTTTAAAAAGGCTCAACCATCCACTTTGTTGTCTAGCCTGTAAAAAACCAGTCAACATACTAAGAGTAACACTGGAGAGAATAACGATTCCTGTGAGTAGGAATAAGTATCTTAGCTTTGGTTCTCCCCAAGTTGTGTCTGGCAAGAAATAAACAACCAACATCCAAATAATGGTGACAAATAACCCTATTCCCATCATGCTAAAGACGATGGATGAGTAGTAAGTACTACGATCCCAACGACCAGCGCCGACTTTGTCTTTTATATCGGAATAATACCTGACAATTGAAAACTGCAAGCCGCATTTCCCGAAAGCTGCAATGAAGGTAATTGTTGTAATAATGAGCGTCAGAAGACCATAATCACTCACAGAAAGCATTCTGGTCAGAATAGGAAAAGAGATCAGTCCGGCAAGAGTCCCCGCCAATCCGGCAATAGAATACCGGGACATGTGTACGAAAAGATTTTTAAGCATATATTTGGATATAAATCAGGTGAGTTATTTTACGATCTGCTGTAACTCTTGTGGCAGCGGCGCATCGATAGAAATGCGATCCATATCGGTAAGTTGGAAGCTTAAATGACTAGCATGTAGAAACAAACGTTTCAGTCCAGCTTTTTTCAATTTTTTATTAAATTCATCATTCCCATACTTATCATCCAAAGCAATAGGCATGCCTATGTGAGCACAGTGAACTCGAATTTGATGTGTTCGGCCGGTATGTAATTTTACTTTCAGCAAGGATGTTTCAGAAAACTGTTTCATGAGATCAAATTCTGTCAAAGCGGACTTGCCATTTTCATCAACACGAACAAGCCTTTCTCCGCTAGAAAGACTATTTTTTACTAATGGTGCATCGACGATTTGCTTTCCGCCCTTCCACCTGCCCTTGACGAGAGCAAGGTAGTGTTTATCCATTTTGTTCGTTTTAATTAATTCATTCATTCGCCGTAAAACAGCCGGCTGTTTTACTAGAATCAAACAACCAGATGTTGCTCTATCTAGTCTATGTGCAAGTTCGATATAACCATCTTTGTATTCAGGCATGCTTCGAAATGCTTCGATCACCCCGAAATCACAACCCGTACCCGCGTGAACAGGAATACCTGAAGGTTTATTCAGGATCAAAAAAGCATCATCCTCAAAAAGAATGCTTGCTTTGAGTTGATCAATTACACGGTGGGAAATTTTTAACTCGAAATTCTCTTCCACGAATACGGGAGGAATGCGTAAATTATCATCAAGCTCCAAACGATAATTAGGTTTTATCCTTTTTTTATTAACGCGGACCTCGCCTTTACGTAACATTTTATAAATACGACCTTTGGGAACGGTCTTAAAAAAATTGTTAAGAAAGTTATCTATGCGACGGCCGGTATGTTCAACATCGATCGTAATATACTGTACTGTCTGAAAATGTATCGTGCCTGGCTTTGCGGAATCTACCGCCGAGGTTATTTTGCCTTTGTTTATAGTCTTTTGTGAGGGCTTGTTGCTGATAGGATCCAAGCTTGCTATTATCACATGGCAAGGTTCGTTCGTCCATGGAATGTGACGGCAGAGGGAAGATGTATAGCATCGCAGAACCTTGACTAAAAGAAATATATAATAAAACAGACTATTTATAAGTCTGAGATATAAAGAATTTTATCAATCAGTCTTCGACCAAAGGTTGAAGTAGTGATTGCAACAGCGCTCCCAGTATTGATCAGAAAGGTTCTTGAACTTCTGGCGGTAATGCCCAGCTAATAATTCTAGCCAGGTTTAAACGCACTTTAAAGAAGCCTGAACATGATCATTAAGAAGGTTGAGCGCCTACCAGGAACATACAATGAAACGCATGATAATAAACGCCACTCAGCCGGAAGAGTTGCGCGTTGCCCTTGTTGATGGGCAAAAACTCTATGACCTTGATATCGAAACGGTCGGAAAAGAACAAAAGAAATCAAACATTTACAAAGCTAAAATTATCCGAATAGAGCCCAGTTTAGAAGCGGCTTTTGTGGATTATGGCGCTGAACGACATGGCTTTCTGCCACTGAAAGAAATCTCACGATCTGTTTTTATCAAACCACATTCAGGTGGTGGGCGCGTCAATATTAAGGACGTTGTTAAAGAAGGCCAGGAAATAATCGTCCAGGTTGAAAAAGAAGAACGCGGTAATAAAGGCGCTGCACTGACAACTTTTGTTAGTCTTGCTGGGCGATATTTGGTCGCCATGCCAAACAATCCACGTGCTGGTGGTGTTTCACGTCAAATTGAAGGATCAGATCGAGAAGAATCAAAGCAAGCCATGAGCGAGCTTACTATTCCTGAAGGAATGGGCTTGATTCTAAGAACGGCTGGTGTTGGGAAAGCCTCTGAAGAATTACAGTGGGATCTTGATTATCTCATGCAATTATGGAGTGCGATTGAAGAAGCCGCTGAAACTAAGGCCGCGCCCTTCCTCATATATCAGGAACATGATGTTATTATCCGTGCGATTAGAGACTATCTAAGAAATGATATCTCGGAAATTCTGGTTGATGACGAGACGCTCTACAAAAAAGCCGTAGAGTTCATGGAACAGGTTATGCCACATAACCTGAAAAAGTTAAAACACTATCAGGATTCCACTCCTCTTTTCACACGTTATCAGATAGAAAGTCAGATCGAGACTGCATTTGGACGTGAGGTTCGACTTCCATCTGGCGGTTCACTAGTTATTGAGCCAACTGAAGCGTTGACAACAATCGATATCAACTCCGCCAGAGCTACAAAAGGTAGTGACATCGAAGATACTGCATTAAATACAAACCTCGAAGCGGCAGATGAAGTTGCTCGTCAATTAAGACTTCGTGATCTTGGTGGCCTAGTTGTGATCGATTTCATCGATATGTTAGCGGCTCGCAATCAACGTAAAGTCGAAACACGTATTAAAGATGCTTTAAAAGTTGACCGTGCGAGAGTACAAATTGGGCGAATATCGCGCTTTGGTCTTCTCGAAATGTCTCGACAACGCCTAAGTGCTTCTTTGATAGAAGGAACACATGAAACCTGTCCACGCTGTAGCGGCTTAGGAACCATACGTGGCACTGCCTCTTTAGGTCTATCCTTACTTAGGATCATCCAGGAAGAAGCGATGAAAGATAACGTTGGTCGTGTAGTTGTACAACTACCTGTAGATACAGCTACATTTTTGCTCAATGAAAAACGTTCTGAGATTACTGATTTAGAAAATAGATTAGGAGTTGAAGTTCTTTTGATTCCAAATCCGCAACTTCAAACGCCTCACTACGAAGTTGAACGTTTTCGTAAGCAAATTATGGACTCTCCCGATTGGAAAGAAGAGCCAAGTTATGATTTGATCAAAATCACAGAAGAAGAAAGCCTGATATCAACACGTGCTGAAAAGCCGATCGCCGAGCACGCCGCTGTTCAAGAAATTAATCGATCTACGCCTAAGCCGACTACAGCTGAAGCGGCGCCAGCGCCTCAAGGTGGCATTATTAAGCGCATGTTCTCAGGTTTATTTGGTTCTGGGGTAGCAAATAAAGCAGCAGAGATACAAGAACCAGTAGAGCCTGCAGCTAAAAAAAAGCCCAGACAACAAAATCGTTCCCGTAATAATAATGAGCGCAAACCTGGGCAAAAGAACCAACCTGCCCGCCGAAAAGCCGCATCTAAAAAATCAGCATCTAAAAAAACGGCTTCCAGGAAAACAACTGCTAAAAAAACAACAGCGAAGAAAGTAGATACTACGAAATCGAATGAATCGAAAACTACTAATGATCCTGTCGTTGAATCGGCAAATGATTCGGTCGAAGTTGAAACAAAGACACAAGATCAAAAACCTAAGAATGATCGCCCTAGACGTGGTCCAAGAACTCGACGAAGCAATCGAGGCAGAAAACGTTCAGAGGATCAAACCAAATCTCAAGATGGCAGTGAAGGTTCCCAAGCTGATCAAAAACCTGTTGGTGAAAAATCTACTAATGAGAAACCTGCAAAGGCATCTGTAGAAAAACCTGCTAGTGAAATGCCTATAAAAGCGCCTGTGGAAAAGACACCTATTGAAAAGCCGGCAACAAAAGCATCTGAAGAAAAACCTGATAGTGTAGAAAAGCCGGCAAAAGCACCTGTAGAAAAGCCTACGAAAGCATCCGTAGAAACAACAGACATAACAACCGAGAAAAAAGCTCCTTCTAGCATGGTAGAAAAAGCTGTGGAGTCAGTTGCTTCGGTTTCAGCTACCGTAGCTACAGCTAAAACAGATGTTTCTTCAACAATCGAAAATGTCGTTTCTGAAGATAAGAAAACACTAAAAGAACTAAAAACTGAAGATTGATCAGAAGAATTTAATGTTCTCGCGTGGCATGAAATTGTATTTCAGGCCACTTTTCAATCGCAAGATCCAGATTAACTCGGGTAGGCGCAAGGTAAGTCAGATTTTCACCGCCATCAACCGCGAGATTATCAAAGGCTCTGTTCTTGAATTTATGTAGCGCAGCCTCATCTTCACTTTCTACCCATCTTGCCGTGGCGACTTGAACATTATCGAATTTACATTCAACGTTATATTCATTTTTCAAGCGCCATGCGACCACGTCAAACTGTAAAATACCGACTGCACCAAGTATTAGATCATTATTATTCATTGGCCTGAACACTTGTGTCGCGCCCTCCTCGCTCAATTGAATCAAACCTTTTAATAAAGCTTTCATTTTCAA
Organism: Gammaproteobacteria bacterium; assembly: GCA_045110495.1. Lineage (GTDB taxonomy): Bacteria > Pseudomonadota > Gammaproteobacteria > CAJXQU01 > CAJXQU01 > CAJXQU01. The sequence continues at coordinate 2,049 of JBGCGE010000003.1, read as the reverse complement.
GGGATCTTTTAAGATCACGCGACGGAATAGCTCAGGCGCAAAATGAGGAATGCCCGTATATTTCAGATCTTCTCCTTCGGTAAAAGTATCGCCGATCTGAATAGTACCGTGGTTATGAATACCAATAATATCGCCAGAGTACGCTTCCTCAGCGTGTTCACGAGCACCCGCCAGAAAAGTAAGAACATTCGCTAATGTGACGTCTTTACCAATACGAACCTGGCGAGTTTTCATTCCCTTAGAATATTGACCAGAACAGATGCGTAAAAACGCAATTCGATCACGATGAGCAGGATCCATATTCGCTTGAATCTTAAACACAAAACCAGAGAATTTATTTTCATCCGGTTCTACCGTTCTACTTATCGCATTACGCGCTATCGGTGAAGGCGCATGATCGACAAAGCAGTCGAGCATTTCTTCCATACCAAAGTTATTAAGCGCAGTTCCGAAATAAACTGGCGTTTGCTTACCCGATAAAAAGTCTTCTTTATCAAAGCCATTCCCTGCCCCCGCAACCAATTCAACGCCATCAGAAAGCTCGTCATGTTGACCATCAAGTGCCGTAATAAGATCAGGGTTATTTAGACCATCAATAAAACGATCAGATTCTTCTTGATCACCATCATTATTAGCGGATCGGTAAAGACGTGCCCTGTCATCACGTATGTTATAAATACCTTTAAACTGTTTTCCTGAACCCATTGGCCATGTAACAGGCGCGCATTGAATTTTTAAAACGCTTTCAACCTCATCTAAAAGATCCAGCGGATCGCGACTATCCCTGTCAAGTTTATTAATGAAAGTAATGATCGGCGTATTTCGTAAACGACAAACCTCCATCAATTTTATCGTTCTTTCTTCAACCCCTTTGGCTGAATCTATAACCATTAATGCGGCATCAACAGCGGTTAAAACGCGGTAAGTATCTTCAGAAAAATCGGCATGACCCGGCGTATCAAGAAGATTGATCACACAATCTTTATAAGGAAACTGCATCACAGACGAAGTAACCGAAATCCCACGTTGTTTTTCGATCTCCATCCAGTCAGAAGTTGCATGACGAGCACTTTTTCTGGCTTTAACCGTACCAGCAACTTTAATCGCGCCAGCAAGATACAATAACTTTTCGGTTACCGTAGTCTTACCCGCATCAGGATGCGAGATGATAGCAAACGTGCGTCTCTTATTGATTTCATTGACTAAATTGCTATCACCCATACCTTCAAAATCCTAATTTGTACTTAAATTTGTACTTGTTTATAAAGTTACCCCCTTGGGGGACTGAAAAGCGCACTATTCTACAGAATAAGCGCCACGCTATACATTATTAGCCAAAACCTTGCCCAGCTCGCTCAATTGCTGCTGGTAAGTTTCTGGGTTTTCCGTTTTAAACTTCTCTAAGTTCAAGAGCTTCCATTTCACTGATGGAAACGCCTGAAAATCATAAATCGACCAGTCTGGCTCCAAACCATTGAGACTTATCAAAAACGCTTTATCGCTTTCATTTAAACTGGACTGTATCGTTTCGATTAGTTGAAGCCTTGTGGCTTCATATTCATCGTAACTAAACGCGATGGTGCTCATGCCTTCAAACTGGTTCTCAAATGCTATTCGCTGATCGAGCAAATGCGGATTGAGCATTTCATGGGTCGGGCGATTACTACTCACCAGCCCAAACAAAAACCCGCGCTTGATGTCATCGGTAAAACCTTCGTTTTCAAGCAAGAGCTTTACATCAAACAAATCTCTTGGGTGCTGCCTATCAATCGCCGCACAAAGCTTACCGCCATATAGCTGTCCCAATGGCACAATAGGCATGGCACAAAAAGCGTCAAACTGTTCTTGTGCAGCTTCGCAAAGCTGGGCTTTCGCAGCCTCACCTATCAAGCCACGCCCCACCATATTCACTTCAATCTTGATCATCACACCGTGCTCATCAAGCTGAAGCTTACAGACATTCTCCTTATGCTGAATGCGTATCGATGGGCGCAAGCCTTCAATACGTTCTTTAATCCGCATAAGGGCGGCGTTAATGCCCCCCAGTGT
>JBGCGE010000002.1:0-18651 GCA_045110495.1 Gammaproteobacteria bacterium | reverse complement strand
TCACCGGTGACGGCTTGATCAACTTGTTGTCCATCGAGGTAGATGGCTTGAATAACCGCATCTTGTTCACAGGATTGATATCCGGTGAAATTGAATTCTGCATCATAGGGTGACAGATCAATTTCTGCCGTTTCGGTTTTTCCGCTGGCAAACTGACTTGCTGCTCGTGCACGTTCTCGCTGCTGTTCCATTGCCTGATCAAATCCATCATGATCTAAAGCAAGTCCTTTTTCACGAGCTATATCTGCGGTTAAATCCACGGGGAAACCAAAGGTGTCATATAGCTGAAAAACGACTTCGCCGGGAATGGTTTTGTCATCCATTTCTGTAATTGCTTGTTCGAGAATTTTAAGACCTTGTTGTAACGTTTCTGCAAAACGTTCTTCTTCTTGCTTAAGCACTTTTTCGACATTAGCTTGTGCCTTGGTTAATTCAGGAAAAGCTGCTCCCATTTCATTTACAAGTGGTTGTACTAATTTGTAGAAAAATGCGTCATTTAATCCCAGCTTATTTCCATGCCTAACCGCGCGACGAATAATGCGTCGCAAAACATAACCACGGCCTTCGTTTGATGGAACAACGCCATCAGTAATAATGAATGCGCAGGACCGAATATGATCAGCAACGACGCGTTGTGACATCAGTTCTTTATCACCGCAGTTAGACAAATCACGGATGGCTTTGATTAGATTCTGGAACAGATCAATTTCGTAATTATTGTGAACACGTTGCATTACAGCGGCAATGCGTTCTAAACCCATTCCGGTATCTACGGAAGGTTTTGGAAGTGGATTTAAATTTCCATTTTCATCACGATCAAATTGAGTGAAGACGAGATTCCAGATCTCGATATATCGATCACCATCTTCATCGGGGCTACCAGGAGGGCCACCAGCAATGTCAGAACCATGATCATAAAAAATTTCTGTACACGGACCACATGGGCCAGTCGGACCCATGCTCCAGAAGTTATCTTTTTCGCCACAGCGCGACATTCGATCTGGACTCACGCCGATTTCTTTTTGCCAGATTTCAGAGGCCTCATCGTCTTCGGTATAAACTGAGACCCAGAGTTTTTCTTCAGGTAAACCAAGTGTATTGGTTAAGAAATCCCAGGCAAATTTGATTGCATCTTGTTTGAAATAATCTCCAAAACTAAAATTGCCGAGCATTTCAAAAAAGGTGTGATGGCGTGCGGTGTAGCCAACGTTTTCAAGGTCATTATGTTTTCCACCTGCACGCACGCAACGTTGGCTGGAAACAGCACGGCTGTATGAACGTTTATCTTTTCCGGTGAAAACATCTTTAAATTGCACCATGCCAGCATTGGTAAAAAGCAGGGTAGGGTCGTTGTGCGGAACCAATGGGCTACTGGCTACAACTTCATGTCCTTTCGCTTTGAAATACTCAAGGAATGCTTCGCGTATTTTTGATGTGCTGACAGATAAATTTGGACTAGTGTTGCTCATTTGGTTCATTACTCACGTTTAGTTTCTAGCTTAATTCCTGACGAATTTGATCATTGGTAAAGCCACGGTATTGCAAGAAACGCGATTGTTTTGCACGTTGTGCGTATTCCTTTGGAATCGCACTCCCAAACTTTTTTTCTCTTACTTGTTTAATCATCTCGCGCCAGATTGGATCGCGCGCATCAACATATTCCTCTTGAAGCGCCTGACTGACACCGCGTTCTTGTAGCTCGTTCAGGATCCGAACTGGACCCTGACCTTTTTTTCTGCGCATATTTGCAAAAGCTTCGGCAAAGCGATCATCACTTTGCAAGTTTTCTTCGGTAAGACGATCTACAACGGTTTCGATAACCTCTTCAGCAAAATCTCGAATAGTTAACTTATGAACCAATTCCTTGCGCGTATGCTCGCGTCGAGCTAATAAATCCATTGCTTTATGCCGAGCTTCAACTAGTGGATCAGTCAAGCGATGAACACCCGTATGCCTATACTTCCAGTTCTTCGGTATCCATACCTGTGTCTGGATCTTCTCCAGAAGTATTTTTTTCTGGTAATAGTTTTTCGCGAATAGCGGTTTCAATCTGGTTTGCAGTTTCAGGGTTTTCTTTTAGATAGTTTCGAACATTTTCTTTGCCTTGACCGATACGATCGCCACCGTAGCTGTACCAGGATCCTGCTTTTTCGATTAGCTCACATTTAACGCCCAGATCAATGATTTCACTTTCACGTGAAACGCCTTCGCCATAGAGAATGTCGAAATAAGCTTCTTTAAATGGCGGTGCGACTTTATTTTTAACGACTTTGACGCGGGTTTCATTACCAACAATCTCATCCTGCTTTTTGATCGCGCCGATACGACGGATATCAAGTCGGACTGACGAGTAGAATTTTAATGCATTACCACCGGTAGTCGTTTCAGGGCTCCCAAACATAACACCAATTTTCATACGGATTTGATTGATGAAAATAACCAGCGTATTTGATCGTTTGATATTACCAGTAAGTTTACGTAGTGCTTGGGACATTAATCTAGCTTGCAGACCTACATGATGATCGCCCATGTCGCCTTCTATTTCAGCCTTCGGAGTCAGGGCTGCAACGGAGTCGACAACAACAATTTCTACCGCACCGGAACGTACTAGCATATCGGTAATTTCAAGTGCTTGTTCACCCGTATCTGGCTGTGAGACAAGAAGATCTTGAATATTCACGCCGATTTTCTCTGCATAGACTGGATCCATCGCATGCTCAGCATCAACAAAGGCTGCCGTGCCGCCGGCTTTTTGAATTTCTGCAACGGCATGTAAGGCAAGCGTTGTTTTACCAGAGGATTCTGGCCCATAAATTTCGACAACCCGACCTTTAGGTAAACCACCTGCACCCAAAGCGATGTCTAGCGCGATAGACCCACTCGAAATAGTTTCTACCTTGATGGTTTGTCCATCCCCAAGACGCATTACCGAGCCTTTACCGAATTGTTTTTCAATTTGACTTAGAGCCGCGCTCAAGGCCTTATCTTTCTGATCATCCATCAAGTTATCTCCGCTAAATTTAGACGCGCATTATCACACAAAATCCCATGACTGAATAACCCTGTATGACGGTTGTTCAGGATGATTTGAAGATTCAATCAGCGAGAAACTACGAACCAGCCATGAGATTGGTTCAAAATGGACTGGGCTGATGGGGGATTCGACGTTTTCCATTAAGGTGATATGTAATCGAAAAGGTTGTTTTTCAGGATCATAACCACAAGGAATAATTGCCTGATTCAAAGAATTGATCAGATCAAATAATTGATCAGGCACATCGCTGGCACCTATTGCTGTGGTTTGGGATCGCTTCCACCACTCTCGGGAATCCATCTTTAAAGTAAAGGGTGAAGTGTTAATCTGATCCGCTGACTGGATATGAAGCGAGAGCTGTTTTGCTGATAATTCACCAAGCACAGCCAGACAGGTATGGAGGTTTTCTGCCTTGACCTTATAGCCTTTACCTGGAAGTGCTGCGATGACTTTTGAAACTTGTTTTCGGACCAGATCGTCTGGCCATAAGGCAAAAAAGTATTGAGACATAAAGTATTTTTTAAGAAATTGATTTAATCAGTAGTTGCAGTGCCGTGACGACGGCCAGTTGTCGAACGAGATTGCGATCACCCTCAAAAACCATTCTGGTTGATATGACTTTTTCATTATCACGCGCCACAGCAAAACAAACAGTACCGACGGGTTTGTCTTCTGTACCGCCGTCAGGCCCTGCAATACCTGTTATCGATACGCTTATTTGAGCGTGGCTGTGTACGAGTGCACCACCAGCCATTTCACTCGCAACTTGCTTGCTCACTGCTCCAAATTGAGCAAGTGTTTCTTCTAAGACGCCAAGCATTTCCTGTTTTGCAATATTTGTATAGGTCACAAACCCACGTTCGAACCAGGCCGAGCTTCCCGAGATAGACGTGATTGATTGTGCTAACCAACCGCCCGTGCAAGATTCAGCGACAGCGATCAATACATTGTCTTGTTTCGCAAGTTTGCCGAGTTTTGTAGCAAGGTCATCAATTTGTTTTTCAAAGTCACTCATCAATAAATGATCCGACAATTATGGTTAATATTGGGTTATTCTTAACTTTAGCGTTCAGCAAATAGCCTGACTATAGTACTTCAATACAATAATGACAGAACAGATCCAATGATAGAAGAAAATTTCGAAGATGAAGAAGATGTAATTAGTAAGTCGCAAATAAAACGTGAACTGCATGCTCTAAAAGATCTGGGTAAAGAACTAGTGAAACTTACATTAGCTCAATTAGAAAAAATGCCTGTCAGCGAAGAGTTGCGATCCAATGTTATTGAAGCAAAAAAGTACAAACAAAAAGCACTAAAAAGACAGTTGCAACGCATTGGTGTATTAATGCGTGAAGAAGATGCTGATGCCATTCAAAAAGCCATGGTTAAATTACATAAACCTGAAAGACAACAAATAAAAGCACTTCATAAAATAGAAAAATGGCGGGATGATTTGATCGCAGGTGAAAGCGGAGTAGTGGAAGAACTAACTGAGGAATGTTCAGAAATTGATCATCAATATATTAATCAAATGATCCGTAATGCAAAAAAAGAAAAAACACAAAATAAACCACCTAAATCGTCACGTGCTCTATTTCAATATTTGCAAAGTTTGCACGAAAATAAGCTTTGAAAATATTTAAGACGTTAGATAAATTCAAACAATATTCCTGTTAATTATTTGTCGATAATATTTATTAATCAATGAAATTTACTAAAAAAATGATCTTCATTATTTTCTTTTTTCTGTTAATTGCTGGTCCCTTATATGTTTCCATGGCTGGGACAATTAAGTATGGACAAGAGTGGCAAACAGCTTCAAGACAAAGTACGGGTATTGCACCTTCTGCGGCGGAACATAAGGAAGCGATTGTTCAGGTTTATTCCGCCAGAGCGTTTAACTGGCGTGGTGTTTTTGGTGTTCATACCTGGCTTGCAACTAAAGAAAAAGGTGCGCTTGAATATAAAGTGCATCAAGTTGTTGGCTGGAATTTATATCGCGATTTATCTGTTGTGGTTTCTGAAAAAGATTTACCTGATCGTTCATGGTATGGACAAACACCTGAGATTATTGCTGATGTTCGTGGGGCGGAAGCTGAACAATTAATTCCGAGAGTACAAAGAGCTGTCGACAGTTATCCCCATGCATTTGAATATCGTGTGTGGCCTGGCCCAAATAGTAATACCTTTGTGGCTTTTGTCGCTCGACAAGTTCCCGAACTTAACTTACAACTCCCATCGACCGCGATTGGAAAAGATTATTTACCGAACGAGAAGTTTTTTGATCGCACACCAAGCGGAACGGGTTATCAAATTTCACTGTTTGGTTTAGCTGGAGTTTCTATTGCAAAAACAGAAGGTCTTGAATTGAATTTATTAGGTCTAAACTTCGGAGTTGATTTTAATCAGCTTGCATTAATTTTACCCGGAATTGATCGGGTTGGATTTAATTTATCACCCAATACGCGGAACAAAATAGTTAACTAGACCCGCGAAGAGTAAGTGTATTCAACTCTTATGTGTCAATGTAAATTACAAATACCGCAATCACAACAACAATAGCTAAACCGATTAATTGCTTGCGAGATTTATTAGAGTATTCCTTTTGTTCAATTACAGTATAAATAAGTAAAGGATGCTTTTTTAACTCTATGACCCAAAGAATAAAAACTGTTAAAAATATTGTCGCAATTATTAAACTAGCAAAGTCAAATAAGATAAATAATATTGCTATCAATGGAACCCCACTAAAAGCAAAAACTCCAGACAGCACATTGAATGGTAATTCATACTTTCTAATCAATTTTGCACCACAAAGTCTGCAATTAGTTGGAAACATTTCACAGCAAAAAATGTTACTAAGAAAATTTAAGCGATGGTTACAGTCATTCATATAGATATATAACTATATTGTTAATGAGTCTGTTAATTATAAACTCATCGACCAGTTACTCTCGGCTTTAGTAACAACATCTTTATGCGCATTTAACCAATCGTTTTTAGGATCCTCATTAAAGAATAAATACAACTTTCCATCATTAAGATGCCAGACTTCTGGATCCGCATCAGCGGTATAACCTCCACTCACCGCTAACGCACAAAAACCACCAAATTGAGGAGTGAATTTTTCAGGATCAGCTATAAAAGCTGCTCGGTTTTGTTCTGAAGCAAAATGCCAATCGACATTATTTAAAGTATGACTGATTGCCGGATCACCTTTCTGTGCAGAATTTGAAATGAAATAACTTGTTGGATCATAACCATGAATGGCAACGTTTTCGTTTGTGTTAACCGAGCCGTATAAGCCCAGTGACAAAGGGCCTATTTTGAAATGAACGGTTAAGGCTAAAATTGCTAAAATGATCAGCATGAATATGATCAAAAGTGTTCTTTTTATCGAGAATGTTTTCATGTATTTTTCCTCTTTAGCTTTTGCTCTTTTCTGGTTTCAAGCTTAACTCCAAGATGTTTTTCATTACGCTCTTTTGCAAACTCGATCTGTCGTTGTCGTTCTGCAAAACGTTCACGACGTTCATCACTCATATTGTCAAAGCAAAAAGGACAAGATATTCCTTCTTGATATTTATCGGATTGCCGATCTTGATCAGATAATGGCCGGCGACAGGCGAAGCATTGTTCGTACATACCTTCTTCCAAATTGTGATCAACTGACACGCGAGCATCAAACACAAAACATTCACCTTCCCAAAGACTATCTTGTTCTGGCACTTCTTCCAGATATTTCAGAATGCCACCGTTAAGGTGGTAAACCTGATCAAATCCCTGACTTAAAAGATAGTTGGTGGATTTTTCACAACGAATTCCACCAGTACAAAACATCGCAACTTTTTTATGTTTTTCCGGATCAAGATTCTTTTCTACATATTCAGGAAATTCTCGAAAAGTTTCTGTGTCAGGTGAGACGGCATTTTTAAACGTTCCAATTCCCACTTCATACTCATTTCGAGTATCGATCAAAATAACTTCCGGATCAGAAATAAGATCATTCCAGTCTTCTGGATCAACACGCTGGCCGTTCAATTCTGTCGGATCAATGCCTGGAACTCCCATCGTGACAATTTCTTTTTTTAACTTCACTTTGGTGCGCAAAAAAGGCGGCTCTGAAGTAAGAGATTCTTTCGTTGAGATCCCATCAAATCGTTGATCAGATTTCAGGTAATCCATCAAACTATCAATGGCTTCTCGACTGCCGGCAACCGTTCCATTCATGCCTTCCTGGGCTAATAACAAGGTGCCTTTAATATCATGTGACAGCATATGTTCAAGTAATGGATCACGAAGCGCTACATAATCAGGCAGTTGGACAAATTTATACATCGCCGCGACGACGATACTTTCAACAATGTTGGTTTGAGACATCTCTGCATTCATTAGTACTTAAAAACTCTCTATTTAGCATAGTAATTACGTGGTTATATTATAGAATGTTCCGATTAAACAATATAACTTTTAACAGGAAAATAACTCATGTCAGAAATTACAACAGAATCAGGTTTGAAATACGAAGATTTAACCGTTGGGGAAGGGGACACAGCGGCTGAAGGTCAAACTGTCATAGTGCATTACACCGGCTGGCTGGAAGACGGAACCAAGTTTGATTCCAGTAAAGATCGAAATATGCCTTTTGATTTTCCACTTGGCGGCGGACGCGTGATTAAAGGTTGGGATGAAGGGGTTGCCGGTATGCAAATTGGTGGAACGCGTAAGCTCACTATTCCTGCTGATCTTGGATATGGTGCAGCTGGAGCAGGCGGAGTTATACCAGCCAATGCGACGTTGATTTTTGAAGTGGAATTATTGGAATTAAGATAATTCGAATCGTGATCATTTAAACCTCTTAAAAACTCACCTTTGGATATAATTCTCACAACCCTGAATGCGCGCTATATGCACAGCGCATTTGGTTTGCGTTATTTGTACGCAAACATGGGCACTTTGCAATCAAAAACTGAACTTATTGAATTTACAATTCAAGAACGTCCAATGGAGATTGTTGAAAAATTATTACGTCAAAAACCAAAGATAATAGGTTTTAGTGTTTATATCTGGAATGTTTCTGAGATTGCCGAAACGGTTTTATTGATCAAGCAAATTGATCCTGACATTAAGATTATTGTCGGTGGCCCGGAAGTGAGTCATCCACCGGATCTACCTTCATTTGTAGCTTCGGTGGATTATGTAATCACTGGTTATGGTGAGGTGAGTTTTCCAGATCTATGTGAACAAATTTTATCTGATCAAAATCCAGAAGAACAAATTATCAAAGGAAAAGAACTCGCTTTAAACGATCTGAAACTTCCGTATGAATTTTATACGGAAGAAGATATACGTAATCGTTTGATCTATGTGGAGGCCTCTCGTGGTTGCCCGTTTAAGTGTGAGTTTTGTTTATCATCTTTAGATAAAACTGCGAAACCTTTTGAGCTTGATCAATTTTTATTGGAAATGGATCTGCTACATAAAAGGGGAGCACGTAATTTTAAATTTATTGATCGTACTTTTAATTTAAAAGTCAGTAGCAGCGTAAAAATTTTAACGTTTTTTCTTGAGCGAATGTCCGACGATTTATATCTACATTTTGAAGTTATCCCAGATAACTTGCCAGAAAAATTAAAACAAACGATCAAATTGTTCCCCGTAAATTCCTTGCAATTTGAAATTGGTGTTCAGACTTTTGATCCAAAAATCCAGACATTAATCAGTCGTAAACAAAACAATGAGAAAACGGCTGAGAACCTGAAATGGCTGCGTAAAAATACCGGAGCACACATCCATGCGGATTTGATCTTCGGCTTGCCGTTGGACACATTAAATAATTTCGCAAAAAGTTTTGATCAACTTGTCAAATTGAAACCACAAGAAATTCAATTAGGTATTTTAAAAAGGTTACGTGGCGCGCCGATAAATCGCCATAGTGGTGAATACCAACTTCGTTATAATCTGCATGCTCCGTATAATATTTTGAGTACGCGTGAGATTGATTTTGAGACGATGCAGCGCGTTAATCGTTTTGCGCGGTTCTGGGATATGATCGCTAATTCTGGTCGTTTTCCTGAGACGATAAAGATCATTCTTGAAAATGATCCGTTCCATCGTTTTATACAAGTCAGTGATGCGTTATACGATAGTGCAGAGAGTACCTGGAAAATTTCTTTAAAACGATTGTTTAACTTGTTATACACCGTACTTACAGAAACCCTGGATATTTCAACTGTTCTTGTACGGCATTCATTAGAGCAGGACTATTTACGATCGGGACAAAAAGGTGCGCCTGATTTTATAAAACCAAAACTTGAGTCAGTCGTACGTTCCGGAACAGCCAACAAACGCCAACGAAATCATTTATAATGCCCATAAATCATTAGCCGCCAATTCGATATGGAAAACAAAACCGAAGCCGTTGCAACAGTAGAATCCACAATTCAGCGTGAACCTGAAAAACGTTTTGGTTGTCTTCAAGTTTTTTTTATACTTTTAGTCGGCATCATTATTGCCGTTGCACTGACATTCTTCGTATTAAAAAAATATATCTTTCCATCAGAATTTGCCCCAGTAGTTTTAAATCAAAAAGAAGAACAAGTTCTTGAACAAAAATTAGAACGTTTTGAGAATCTGGAACTCAATGAAAGAGAGATAGATAATATTGATCTTGAAATTCGTCAGAATAGACATGAAGCGAAACAAGGCGATCCAAATGATATGACGCCTGAAGTTTATAGCGAAAAAGGTGCAAGTCGTGAAGTTAACTTTACAGAAAAAGAATTGAATTCATTACTGGCAAGCAATACTGATCTTGCCAGGAAAATATCGATCGATTTAGCGGATGATCTGGTTAGCGCAAAAGTGCTTGTCCCTGTCGATGAGGACTTTCCATTTTTCGCAGGCAAAACGTTACGCGTTCGAGCAGGTATGAAACTGGCCTTCGAGAATGATCGACCTATCGTCATACTTCGTGGGATCAGCATCATGGGAGTTCCGATTCCTAATGCCTGGCTCGGTGGTTTAAAAAATATTGATCTGGTCAATGAGTTTGGAAATGATCGAGGTTTCTGGAAAAGCTTTGCCGCAGGTGTTGAATATCTGGAAATTCAAGAAGGTCGTTTGAAACTTAAATTAAAGGAATAGTACGCTTGTCTAAATTATCTTTGATGGAAGAATCACTTATCCCCAATATAGAAGAACGTGCGGAAGTTAATCAGCAGAATCTTGATCGTATTTTCACCATTCCTGAATCCAGCGGTGCAACCTTAGCGCGAATCGAAAAAGAAATATCAACTAATCTTGATGGTTTTTTACGAGAACACATCGTTGCAGAAGAAAAACCGATGGGAGAAATCGAAGCGGATTTTTCATCTGTAGAGATTACTGATCGACCATTTTTTGTTTCTGCGTATACAGATTTCATACTCAAAAATCTGGTAGCTCAATCTGTACATATTTCTGCACCAAGCTTTATCGGTCATATGTCCTCGGCATTGCCTTATTTCATGTTGCCTCTATCAAAAATTGTTACTGCACTAAATCAAAATATGGTGAAAGTCGAAACATCGAAAGCGTTTACGCCGATGGAAAGACAAGTTTTAGGAATGTTGCATAGACTTGTATATGAACAAAAAGACTCTTTTTATAAGCAATGGCTGCACAATTTTGATCATGCTTTAGGCGCATTTTGTTCGGGCGGAACTATTGCGAATATTACCGCGTTATGGGTAGCGCGAAATAATATTCTTAATGAAAAAATAATTTCGTCACAAGGTCTTTATGCGGCAGTGCAAGATGCAAATGTTAAAGGTCTTGCTGTTTTGGTTTCCAGTCGTGGACATTATTCATTATTAAAAGCAATGGATGTCCTGGGACTGGGCCGTGACAATATGATCATGATTGAAACGGACAAAAACCATAAAGTTAATGTCCAGGCGATGCGAAAAAAAGCGCTAGAATTACAGGCGGAAGGTATTGAAATTTTAAGTCTCGTTGGTATAGCGGGTGCGACGGAAACTGGCAGTGTCGACTCACTCGATGAAATTGCTGATCTGAGCAAAGAATTAAAATGTCATTTTCATGTTGATGCTGCCTGGGGTGGGCCGACATTATTTTCAGAAAAGTATAAGCACTTGTTAAAAGGCATAGAACAAGCCGATTCCGTAACCATTGATGCGCATAAACAATTTTATGTACCTATGGGAGCTGGAATGGTTTTATTTAAAGATCCAAAGTCCATGCAAAGTATCCAGCTACATGCAGAGTATATTATTCGACGTGGTTCGCGCGATTTAGGTCAACAAAGTCTGGAAGGTTCTCGACCAGGAATGGCTTTACTAGTACATGCAGGGTTAAATATTATTGGTAGAAAAGGTTATGAAATGCTTATTGATCAGGGCATTGAAAAAGCCAATTATTTTGCTGAAATTATTGATCAACATGACGACTTTGAACTTCTCATTCATCCTGAACTAAATATTATGGGTTATCGTTATGCACCTAAATGGATACAGGAATGCTTAGGAAAAACCGATAATAAAACGATGATCTGGATTAATGAGAAGCTAGACTACATAAATAAGAATATTCAGAAAACTCAACGATCAGAAGGGAAGTCTTTTGTTTCCAGAACCCGTGTCGGCCTGGCAAAATATAACAATACCGAGATCATTTATTTTCGAATTATCTTGGCAAACCCATTAACAAAAAAACAAGATCTACTGACGATTGTTGATCATCAACTTGAGCTGGTTAAACATGACGTTGCGCAAAACGCATTAAAAGAAATTCAACAATATTGCTATCCACTTTAAACGGCCAAACCCTCAAAATCACTTACTAAACTAAAGGTTTCTCTCAATTGACCGATATATTGGCAATGGAGGCTGGATTTAAAATAAATCCTTCTCGCAGAATTAAATTTAACAAGGAGAGAGAAATGGTTTATCCAAACAAACAAACAGGCTTTACTTTAGTTGAGATGATCGGGGTAATGGCCGTCATCGCAATTTTAGCCTCAGTTGCAGCACCACGGGTGTTTGAGTCTATCGAAGACGCAAAAGTCACCAAGTTGGTTCAACAGATTCAGACAATTAAAACAGCTTCAGCAAAATTTTATGCTGATACTGGCACATGGCCGTTATTTCACAATAGCGCGACATATGCGACTAATGACACATACCATACACTTATTAAAAGTAATTCCATCCAGGGTTGGCAGGGACCTTATCTGGATAAAGAGCCTGCTCATCCGTTTCAACCAAGTGCAACTTTATATCTAGTTAATACAGCAACCGCTGCTTATCAATGCGACTCTGATGGTGATGGCACGACAGAAGGCCCATGGCTATCTTATTACTTTACTGGTATGACACTGAAAACTATGGAAAAAGTTAGTAACATTATTGATAGTGACGGTGGTGCTACCGATTGGGGTACAGCAGGCTTGGTCAAACAATATAATGGGAACAGTACAACCGGAATGGTTGTTTGCTTGACTCGAACGGGTTAGTGATGAGCGAGCTTGTTTTAGAACCTATGCACGACAGCAAAGGGGTCGCCCAACCAGCGGCCCCTTTGCACAGTAAAGCCAGGCAAAAGCCACTCGGTCAACGTCTCATTGATGCGGGCTTTCTAACCGAAGCTCAACTGGAGCTGGCTTTACTAGAAAAAGAGCGTCATGGTGGATACTTGGGCGAAGTCCTTGTTAAGCTTGGATTTGTTACGGATGATATTCTTACAAATAATTTGGCGGCAGAAACTCAAACTGTCGTTATCGACATAGAACATGCGGTTGTAGATCAAGATGTACTTAAACTGGTTTCTTACGAAACAGCATCCCGCTATAAAGTTATCCCTCTAGTCATTCAGGGTGATCGTTTAATGATGGCGATGGCGGATGCTTTCAATATTATTGCGATCGACGCTTTAGAAAAATCTACAGGAATGACACTTGATGTTGTTAGTGCACCTGAAAGTGATGTTATAGAGTCGATTGAGAGGCATTATTCTCAAGGAGCAACAATAGACGATACTGTTGAACGTCTAATGCAGACTGGAATTGCTCCAACTGAAGAGGAAGGTGCCAAGGGCGAGTCGCCAATGGTACGGTTGGTTGAACAAATTATCGCTCTGGGTCTTAAACAAAGAGCGACACATATACATTTTGAACCTGAAGAAAAACCTTTGCGCGTTCGTATGCGAGTCGATGGCATATTGCGCCAGGAAGTACTATTACCTTCAGATCTACGTCCTGCATTAACTGCGCGTATTAAATTGATCTCAAATGTTAATGTCACCGAAAAACGTGTTCCCCAAGATGGCAGGATCCGTTTTGTCTATGGTAATCGTGAAGTTGATCTTCGTGTTTCTACCCTGCCGACAAATCACGGTGAGAGTATTGTTATGCGTATTCTCGAATCATCAGAAAATCGACCAACATTTCATGAACTTGGTTTGTCAGAAAATGATAGTGAGAAATTACTCGGAGTGCTGAATCAACCTTTTGGAATGGTGCTGGTAACCGGACCAACGGGTAGTGGTAAAACAACAACTTTATATTCAGCACTAGGGCAAATTGATGCTGTACAGCGTAGTATTTTTACGCTGGAAGATCCGATTGAATATTCCATGCCCAAAATACGTCAGACACCGATCAGAAATGATGTAGGGGTCACCTTTGCCTCCGGACTAAAGGCCTTATTACGACAAGATCCAGATGTGATTCTTGTAGGCGAAATACGTGATCAAGAAACAGCACAGTTAGCGACCAGAGCATCACTAACCGGTCACCTGGTACTTTCTACGCTACATACCAATGATGCTGTTGGGACGATCCCACGATTGATTGATATGGGATTGGAACCTTATCTATTGCCCGCATCGTTGACTGGCATAATTGCACAACGGTTATTAAGAAAGATCTGTGGAGACTGTAAAGAGCCTCTTCCTGATGCTCATTCGATATTAGATAAGCTTGGATTAAGTCATAGCATCCCGGAAAATACTGAATTCTGGCAGGGTAAAGGTTGCCAATCATGTAAAGGCAGTGGCTATCGTGGTCGACAGGCTATTTACGAAGTTCTTATAGTCGATGAGGATTTCCATGAGCCAATTATTTCGGGTGCTAATTCTGCTGAATTAACTAAATTAGCCAGACAAAAAGGGATGCGAAGTATGCTTGAAGATGGTCTGGATAAAGCTGCTCAAGGCATAACAACTATAGACGAAGTGCTGCGCGTTGTACGCTGACTCGAGATGTAGATCAAAAATAAATAATGCCTGATTATAATTATCGCGCTGTTGATAAAAATGGACATTCTGTGAAAGGTGTCTTGTTTGCAGAGAATGAAAAAAGCCTTGATGTTCAATTAAAAGATATCGGTCACTGGTTAATTGATGCCTCTATCTTAAATAAAAGAAACCTGCCCAGAAAGATAAAAGTTTCCCGAACAGAATTAATAGAATTTTGTACTTCCATGGCGGCTTTGCAAGGTGCTGGAATAGGGATTGTTGATGCTATTACAACAATGGTGGAAGAAACTGAGAACATTGGTTTTGAACATGTCCTGGAAGATCTTTCTTTGAATATTTCTGCAGGAAACACACTTGTCTCTGCAATGTCCAAACATCCAGATGTTTTTCCAGAGCAGATGCGTAATTTGATCAATGCAGCAGAATATAGTGGTAATCTCACTGAAGCTTTCCGCGATGCTGCAAATCATCTGGCCTGGACCGATCAATTAATAAAAGACGTTAAACAAGTTAGTTTGTATCCAACGATCGTACTTGTGGTCGTGGGAACTTTTATACTGTTATTGTTTTCATTCGTTGTTCCAAAATTTGCTGATTTACTACTAAGTGTGAATGTCAGCCTGCCATTGGTGACTCAGATTGTTTTAAACATCAGCGATTTCACCAAGGAATTCTGGTATGTTTTTTTCATTGTTCCTTATCTACTGATCAAGGTTGTAAAATTAATTAATCAACGTTCAGAGAAATTTGCATTTGCAATGGATCGTCTAAAGCTAAAATTACCTGTCTTTGGTGAAGTGTTACATATGCTGTCGCTTTCACGTTTTTCTCATAACATGGCTATCCTTACTCGTTCTGGCGTACCGATCTTGCAAAGCCTGCAACTGTGTCGCGATCTGGTAGGGAATCGTGTCATTTCAAGAGCGATTGAAGATGCAGAAATAGCGGTTAATCAGGGCAGGGTAATGAGTGATGTATTCAAACAATATTCTGTATTTCCTCCAATGCTATTGCGAATGATGGTTGTTGGAGAAGAAACCGGCACAATGGAACAGTCTATGCTTCATATCTCTGCGAGGTACGATGATGAAATCCCAAGAAAGATAAAAAAAATTATGGGTTTATTAGAGCCAATGATTATGGTTTTTCTGATCGCAGTGGTTGGAACAGTTGCTATGGCTATCTTTATGCCATTAATGAAGTTATTGGGAAGTGTAGGTTAATTTGGGTAACTTTTTATATTTTAAAATGAGAGTTACTTTACGCAGTAAACGCTTTTCCTAGTGGGTAACTACCTCTAATCCACTATCAAACCAGTTCTGGCACTATTCTTGCAATTTCATACTAAGCTAAACACAAGAATCACACTATGGAAAATACTCAATATCACGGATTTACCCTGATTGAAATGATCGGTGTGATGGCAATTATCGCAATACTCGCTTCTACATTAGCACCCAGCATTATCAAAGATATTGATCGTGCGGTGGGTGAAGGCGAGCAAGAAAATTTACAAACGTTAAGTCATGATCTCGAAATTTATATTCGAGAAAATAAGGCCATTCCTTCCGCTTCGGATTGGGTTAATGCAGTTTCTAGTGTAAGTACTCATCCGGTAAATAAAATTTCCCAAAATAAACGGTTTTTTAATCGTGGTTATTATGTTGACCCACGTTTTTTTACTAATTCCGACAGTAATTTTTCTACCTATACACAAACGTCTGGCCTGACGAGTGTACCCAATTCACCAAGAATAATGATAGTTTCTAATTTGAATTCCAATGCACCTGCCGCGCCAACGACCTCGACAGCATTTAACGCGATCTGGGATCAAACCTCAGGAGTTTCATTACTAGAAGGGGAGAACATTAAAATTGAACGGGTTAACCTTAAAGGACTTTTCCATCGAGTATTGCTGACTAATGATCATACAAGTTCACAACCCGGCTACATGCTTGAATCCGGCTCGACCAATTCAATCGCACTAGCAACGACGGCACCAGCGGATACTACAATCTATCTTCTGAGCGATACAAAAGTGAGTCTGGTTGATGCCCCTTTTACAAGTGGAGTTCTAACTAAAAAATTCATTACAGATCAAGCTAAAAACTTCGCGTATCAGAATGATGGTTCTAATTGGTTGTGGATTAATCCATGAGTCATAAGTTTGGAATAAGCTGGATCTATGAAGAGTTCAGGATCAGCCGTTTCCAATTTGGGAAACCGGTTGAAAGTTGGACATCTCCAACACCCGTTTTAAACTCTGCTGATTTTGATCAAGCAATAAAGGCCGCATCGGAAGCTATCAATATGCGCCGCGGTGGTGATGTCGCAATTACTTTCGAATCAGATGTGCACACTCACTCGTTTCTAGAACTACCTTCAATGACTGACAAAGATTTGGAGCAATATCTGGAACGGCACGTTGATCAAGAAAAAACCTTTCCTGGTGAAGCGTCATGGAGTTATTGTAGAACCTCCAAAACAAGTCGGGGTAAAGGTGTACTTTTACACCTCATGCCTAAAAAAATTCTAGACAGTCTTATCAAAGCTTGCGAAAAGAATAAGCTTGATTTAAGAAAGGTTGTGCCATTAACCGACATCATGAGTCAACATATTCCAGGCTTGCCTTCCCATGATGACGGTATAATAGTGCTTGTCGCTTTGTTTGATGAGCATGTTGAAATAGTCGTTGCTGACGGGACGGGCGAATCATACTTTGTTCGGGAATTAGGTTTTCACTGGAATAAAGAAATTCTTGGAAGGTTAAAGCTGGATATCGAGAGAACGCTGCTTTATACCAAACAACAATTTGATTCAGTTTGCCATATCTGGATTATGGGTGAAGAATCAGAAACAGCTGCTGCTGAGCTTAAAAGTCATTTTGATGTAGAGGTAGATGCGGATCCTGGTTCAGCAAATTCTAATTTCTGGGCAAGAGAAGTTATTTCTTTACCGAATAAACTAACCAGTAATTTTATTCCGAATTCCTTACAAAATGCTTTTGCAAGACGCGCAGTGGTTCAGACAGGCGTCTGGTGCGCAGCTGCTTCATTAGTCGTAGCTGTCGGAAGTACTTTGATTATTCAATCGATAAAATTTGGAGATAGTTTCGAAAATCATAATAGAATTTCCGAACTGGAACTTGAAAAAAGAAATCTTCTTGATCAATATAAAACTCTTAATAACAAACACTCTCGACTTGATGCTTTATTGACTGAATCAAAACCTGTCCCAGCCTGGTTTCTTTCATATCTAGGTGAGATTGTTCCAGATGCGATGATTTTGAGTAAAGCAACTTTCTCACATGATGGTGGAAAGTGGATCTTTCGTCTGGAAGGTGCAACCGATCCAACATTAGCTAATTCAGCAACTATTGTGGAAAGTTTGGAATCTGATCTAAAAGCGTCTCCCTGGAATGCAACAATATCCCAGGTGTGGCGCAAAGAATGGCTAGAAAAGCTGCGCCAGGGCAAAGCTGGTGAGAACGGCTTAATCAGCTTTAACATGGAAGGTTCAATGTAATGGTTGATGAAACTATAACAGTGGACATTGAAAAAATTTCTATTTCTGAAGCCCAGTTAGTTTCAAAACCAGTTGGTTTTTTAGATCGTATGAAACGATCCATGAACAATATTATTGGAGTAGCTCAAAGTCGTAAAATGAGTGTTTTATGGATCTTATTGATTCTGGTTATATGTGTTTCATGGACAATCTGGATTGTGACCAATTTTCAGAAATCAATGAAAAATAATACAGAAGGTATACACCAGCAATTCATATTAGAATCTGAAATTTCGGATCTCACAATCCGCGCAGAAAAAAACAACCAGGATGAGTTGGAAAGTAAACTTATTCAAGCAGAGTCCAGAATATTCAGTGGTTATAAAGTGCTTGCAGAATGGCTATATTTACTTACAAAAAAATCAAATCTGGCAGGTATTGATCTTAAATATAAACTAGGTCAAGAAAGTGAAGTCTCTTATTTAGATGATCTAATTTCTATTCCTGTAGAAATTGAAGCCTCTCTCGAAAATAAAGTTGATCCGTATGTGATTTATCATGACTTACTTGCTTTTATGGATTTGCTGACCTCAGAACCCTGGCATCAAGAGATGCGAAAAGCCGGAATTGAAAATGATGGATTAAATAAAGCTAAGTTGACGTTGCAAGTAAATATATGGATGTCAAAACCTGAAACTTTCAAGGAAGAAAGAACTACTGATGCCGCCATAGAGGGCCTGATTACGTCAGCGGCTGAGGTTCGATGAAGAAATTACTAAATAGTAAATGGTTTGTTCTCGGACTTGCTCTTTGCGCAATTGCTTCGCTCTTACAAAGTATCGCTTTGCCATTATTGC
>JBGCGE010000001.1:0-71128 GCA_045110495.1 Gammaproteobacteria bacterium | reverse complement strand
TGTGGTGTCGGTTATAACAGTATTCGTTTTGATGACGAAGTCAGTCGTTTTGGTTTTTATCGAAACTTTATCGATCCTTATGCGCGCGAATGGCAAAATGGTAATAGTCGCTGGGATATACTCGATCTCGTTCGAATGACCTACGCCTTACGTCCCGAAGAGATTAACTGGCCGGAACGTGAACCTGGGATCCCAAGTTTTCGTCTTGAGCATCTAACGGCTGCAAATGAAATTGATCAAGTAGGTGCGCATGATGCTCTTGTTGATGTTCGTGCGACAATCGAAATTGCACGTTTGATCAAAAAATTAAAACCACGTTTATTTGATTTTTATTATGAGCTAAGGCGCAAAGATAACGTCGCTGAATTACTGAACTTGCGTACACAAGAAACCGTACTTCATATCTCCGGAATGTTCCCCGCTACACAAGGTTGTATTTCACCGGTAGTTCCATTGCTACAACATCCGATCAATAAAAATGAAATTATTGTTTATGACTGCCGCCATGATCCTGATCAAATACTACAAATGACGGCTGAAGATATCTCCGTAAATTTATTTACTCCGAATAGTGAACGAAAAGAAGATCAACCACGAGTTGCTTTAAAAGGCGTGCATTTAAATAAATCCCCCGCGCTTGCTCCAGTAAAAACATTATCTCCTGAATTAGCTGAACGTTGGGAAATAAATTGGGTAGAGGTTGAAAAAAACCGGCAAAAATTAATATCTGATCAAAACTTGTCAGCTAAGTTACGTGAACTTTACTTAATGAAACCCGACTTTGGAACAAGTGACGCAGACTCAGCCCTTTATGAAGGTTTTGTCAGCAATGATGATCGTCGTTATTGCGACAAGATCCTTGAGTTAAGCCCCGAACAATTAGCTGACTGGCAACCGCCTTTTTCTGATCAACGTTTACAAACACTTTATAGCCGCTATCGTGCTCGAAATTGGCCAGAAACCTTAAACGAAGAGCAACAAAGAGACTGGCAAACATTTTGTCATGAACGTCTCGTCGATGGCGAACATGGTTGCAGTCTGACAGTTAATGAATTTCAACTTCGTATGGAAGAATTAGCCCAACGTGCAACTACCGAGAAAGAGCAAAAGATACTCAACCAATTGATTGCATGGGTACAAAACTATAATTAGGTTTAATGTTTAAAGCCATTGTACTGGTAAAGCTTTTAAGACATTAGTTCTTTTACATGTATAGCCGCCGCTTCTGCTATTCCTCGAAGATTATAACCACCTTCCAGTACGGAAATTATTTTGCCCTTGCAATGCTTATCTGCTAATCCTTCGACCATTTTTGTCAGTTGTTTATAACCTTCATTAGTAATGTTAAAGCAACCTAAAAGATCATTTTCACGACTATCAAAACCACACGAAATCAAGATCAAATCGGGCTCAAATTGATCTGCAGCGGGTAATAATTTTTTTTCAAATGCTTTAATAAAATCAGCATCGTCCGATCCACATTCCATATGGACATTTATGTTCAAACCTAAACCTGCTCCAGCTCCCTTTTTATTCGGATCACCTGTGCCCGGATAGGCAAAATAATCATGTGTAGAAAAAAACAATACATCAGGATCAGCATAGAAACTTTGTTCCGTTCCATCGCCATGGTGGTAATCCCAGTCAACGATCAATATTTTTTTTAAGTTATATTCCTGTTGTGCGTAACGCGCGGCAATCGCCACATGGTTGTAATAACAAAAGCCTTCTTCCCTGCCCGTGTTCCGAGCATGATGCCCCGGAGGTCGACTTGCACAGAAAGCATTTTTTATTTTGCCTGTACATACTTGATCAACCGCAGCAATCACACCACCCGTGGCGAGGCTGGCATTGATATGATTCTCAAGGTTAGTATTTTTAATCGATTGAATATGCTCTTTTGTGTGGTTGAGTTCCAACAAATGATCAATATCGCGATACGGTTCAATACGTGTAAGCTGAGAGATTATATCTTGCTCAGTAAAAACCTGTTTTATCGCATGATATCTGCCGGGAGATTCGGGATGCGTCGGAGCAATTAAATGATGTCTAAAATCATCGTCAAGTACTAATCCAGTTTTAATATCATCAGCCATCATCTTTATACTGTTAGCCCCGGAACCGATTAAGATTGTCGCTTTTGTTGCATAGTCTAAAAATTGACGTCGCTTCATAACCCAATATGCTACGATCTTTTTCATATGGATGAAACAAATCTACTCTGGATTAGAGCAAATAAATATAAAAATGGATTTCCACCCTTAGAGGAAGCTTTAACCGATCCTGATGGGCTTCTTGCAGCGGGCGGCGATCTCAGTTCATCAAGACTATTAGAAGCCTATAGAAATGGGGTTTTCCCCTGGTACGACGACGAACAACCCATATTATGGTGGTCTCCTGATCCTCGAACCGTGTTTTACCCGGAACAGATTCATCTTTCACGCAGTCTAAAAAAGGCGATCAAACACCAACCATTTAACGTGACATTTGATCGTGCTTTCGAACGCGTTATTCATGAATGCGCCATCCCAAGGGCTGACGGGAATGGCACCTGGATAACCTCAGAAATGAAAGCCGCTTATATCAAAATGCACCACGAACAGTCAGCACACTCTTTAGAATGTTGGCTAGATGATAAGTTGGTCGGCGGCATTTATGGTGTCACGATTGGGCAAGTTTTTTTTGGGGAGTCGATGTTTAGCCGTGTTTCTAATGCATCTAAAATCTGTTTAATTAAATTAGCCGAGTTGTTACAAAGCTGGAATTACAATTTGATCGATTGTCAGGTTGATAGTGAGCATCTAAGGAGTATGGGAGCCGTACAAATTTCCAGACAAGATTTCAAACAACTACTTGATCAATATTGCAATGAGGCAATTTCAATAGATGCATGGAAATATTATGACTGAACTACCAAAGAAAATGGATTTATATACCGGTCCCGAAAGCTCATGTAGTTACCTGCCTGATCAAAAATCCACCTCGGTTTTTGCAGAACCAGGCTTACCAAAAACCAAGGCGATACAAACCTGGTTATCTGAACAAGGCTTTCGTCGTAGTGGTGAATTTATCTATCGTCCATATTGTCAAAACTGTAGCGCTTGTTTAGCAACAAGAATTCCGATCAAAAACTTTAAACTTTCACGCAACCAAAAACGGACATGGAAAAAAAATCAGGATCTAACAGTCGAAATCAAACCTGCGGAATTTGATCAAGCTCACTTTGATCTGTACAAACGCTATATTTCGAGTAGGCATGCTGGTGGTGGAATGGACAATCCAACGACCGATAGTTATATGCAATTTTTAAGTTCGGAATGGTCTGAAACAAGTTTCATTGAATTTCGACTAGATCAAAAACTAGCAGCTATTGCTGTCGTCGATCAACTAGATAATGCCTTGTCTGCTGTTTATACTTTTTTTGATCCTGATTTGAATCAGCGCAGTCTTGGACGCTATGCGATTTTGTATGAAATTGACTATGCTCAACGGAATAATCTGGAATGGATCTATTTAGGGTACTGGATTAAGGCATGTCAAAAAATGAGTTATAAACAAGATTATCAACCTCAAGAGCACTTTATTAATGGCCAATGGTCTATGTCTGATACACCCTGACTGAATGCTTAATGAATAAGAAATAAATAAAGACTTTGAGATAAACACAGAATTAGTGCAAAATTAACCAGTTATTATTTAAGGTTAACTAGGAAAGAAATTTAAAGGTATGGCTAAAGAAGAAAATATTCAAATGGAAGGTACTGTTGTTGATACGCTTCCAAACACAACGTTTAAAGTTGAGCTTGAAAATGGTCACATCGTGACCGCACATATTTCAGGCAAAATGCGTAAACATTACATCAGAATTCTGACAGGTGATGCAGTGACTGTCGAACTCACTCCCTATGACCTTAGTAAAGGTCGGATAACTTACCGAGCCAGATAAAACAAACTTACCGCATCCCAATTCCCTGAGGTTCTTTTAAAGATTCAACAATCGCTCCAGCACCCATTTCAATCAGATCAAGTGCTTTTTCGAAGGCAGCCGTTCGCCTTCTATATGGATCTGGAACATCCGTTGTTGATAAAGCGGGTATGAAACTCATAAACAGACGAAGTTCAGCTCTTGAGTTTATGGGCTTTAAGTATGAGATCCGTTGATAATTCTCTTTATCCATTGCCAGAATATAATCAAACTCATGAAAGTCAGACAACTCAAACTGTCTTGCTTGCAGACCAGCTAAACTATATTGGCGTCTGGCAGCAGCGTTAATAGCATCAGGATCGGGCGATGCTCCGGCAAAATTAACGGCTTGTGTTCCAGCTGAATCTATCTCGAAAAGCTGAGAAAGCCCAGCCTGCTCAAACATTTGGTGTAAGACTGCTTCAGCACTTGGCGACCGACATATATTGCCGGTACAAACGGTAAGTATCCGTTTTTTTTGCTTTCTCTTCAGCAAATGATTCAAGTTTATTCCTCGCTTAATCGTTCATCGTAAGAATTTCAGGATTTAGTTAGTACCATCACCAATGGACATTCGAAGTACTCGATCACCTAATTCAACTAATCGAGCCGCAACAAAAGCAATAATCGCGATATTAAGGCAAGTTAAGCAAACTCTTAGACTCGTGCCCTCGGTTTCTAATGAACTCGAAACTCCAAAAACAACCAAGGATAGAACTGAAATTGATAGCGATATTGCACCACCCCAATCAAAAACTCTGGCCATAACACCTTGTGGGGCACGTCTGAATCGAATGGTTAAATCATTTTTATCTGCAGGGTTAATTAACATAATTCTAAAACCTCCTTTTACATACTTAATTAATCACGCTCTAGTTAAACGATAGTCATTATAGACACGTTATTGTCGAAGTATGAGTTTTGACATTGGTATTTGCACTAGTTAACACCAAATAAGATTATGCTTTTCACAAAACTTTTCTTACTTTTTCCAGGTCTTCCTGAGTATCGATGCCGAGGCCTGCATCTTCTTTGGCAACGTCGACATGTATTCGATATCCATAATACATAGCTCGCAATTGTTCTAACGCCTCTTGTTGTTCCATTTGACAAACCGCTAACTGGGGATATTTTTTAAGAAAGTCCGCGCGGTATGCATAAAGGCCGATGTGTCGATAACAACTCTTTACTGTTTGATCAATATTAGTCGCTTTTTGATCAAACTTTCCTCGCTCCCAGGGAATTGGAGCACGGCTAAAATAAAGTGCATACCCCATCTGATCAAAAACGACCTTAACAATATTTGGATCAAAAAGTTCTTCAATCGATTCAATTTTCTCACACAAAGTTGACATGGCAGCGTTAGAAGAAGTTTGCAAAGAAGAAGCGACCTGCTCTAGCAAACTGGCTGGCATCATGGGTTCATCACCTTGCAAATTTACAACAATTTCATCCTCTTTCAATCCAAGACTTGTTACAACTTCAGCCAATCGATCCGTCCCTGAAGGATGATCATTTCTCGTCATGCAGACTTGCGCTCCAAAATTTAAGGCTGCCTGCTCGATTCTATTATCATCCGTAGCAATGATTACTTCACGAGCCTTACTTTTTATTGCTTTCTCATAGACGTGTTGGATCAATGATTTACCATTAATATCAAGCAGAGGTTTTCCAGGTAGGCGAGTGGAGTTATAACGCGCCGGAATAATGATCACATAAGACACAATTACTTTCTGTAAGATTCAGCTTCATCACCCGATAAAGTTCGTGCTTCATCTTCTAACATCACTGGGATATCGTCACGAACCGGATAGGCAAGCTTTGCAGAAAGCGAGATCAGCTCTTTGTCTTTTTTACTGTATATCAAAGGCCCTTTTGTAACCGGACAAACCAGTATATCTAACAATTTTTTATCCATGATATATAAACCTTATGAACTATTATCTTTTAAATAATTAAGTAAGCGTCGCTCAAATATTTCTGGCAAACTTGCCTCAATACTTAAGTACCAATGCCTGTCTTCCATCAATTTATAACATTTTACCGCATCTTTTTCGGTCATGATCACAATTTCCTCATCCTGAAAATCAAGATCAGTTTCTGTATATAAATGATGATCTGGAAACACATGTTCGATGATATTAAGATCGTGACTACGAAGCGTATCAAAAAAGCGTTGAGGGTTTCCGATCCCAGCTACAGCATGTATTTTTTTTGATCGGAAATCTTCGATCTGCTTTATCTTACCCGTTGTTATCTGTTGAATAGCTGTCGGAATAAACCTCATATGAAATTCACCATCGTAATCTGCTCCATTACAGACAATGGCATCAACAGATTCTAGTCGAGAAAGTGGCTCTCGCAAGGGACCCGCTGGTAAACATCGCTGATTCCCATGTCTTCTCTTTCCATCAACAACACAAATTTCAAAATCTCTGTGCAGTGAGTAATGTTGTAAACCATCATCGCAGATAATAATATCGCAATCGTGATCACGTAATAGCATCGAACCTGCAGCAAACCTGTCCGGATCTACATAAACTGGGCATACGGCATTTCGTGCGATAATAACAGGTTCGTCACCAACCCTTTCAGGATCACTTTCGGCAAGTACTTGCTGCGGCCATTGTGTTGATTGGCCTCCATACCCACGACTGATCACACCCGGTTTATAACCTTGTTTCTTAAGAAATTTGATCAGCCATATAACTAAGGGCGTTTTCCCGGTACCACCGACTGAAATATTGCCGATGATAAAAACGGGTACGGGGAGCTTGTTAATATGTAATAAACCTGTCCTGTAAGCCTTTTTTCGCAGATAAATGATGAGCCGATAAAGCCATGCTACCGGAGCCAGAAAATAGCCTGGAAGATGATTTTCATACCAGATCTTGTTCCAGATCACTTGTCGTCTTTTTTACGCTCAGTCGCGAATGTAATTCGAAGAAATTTAAGCCGCCTCGCAGCATCTAAAACGGCCACTACCGATTGATGTGTGGCTTGTTTATCAGCATTAATAACAATCGTAGGTTCTTTATTGTCGCCAGCCGCTAGTTTAATAGCTTTTTCTACCGTTTCAGCCTGAGTATTAATTAATGGCTCTCCATTCAGAAAATAATTTCCTTTCGCATCGATAGAGATTTTGATCGCTTCTTTCGTAGAGGGCGCAGCAGCGGTTGTCGCTTCGGGTAGATCTAATTTTATTTCTGACTCTTTAACAAAGGTCGTCGACACCATAAAAAAGATCAAAAGTAGAAAAACCACATCTATTAATGGAGTTAGATTAAGTTCTACATCATCGTCTTTTCGAGGACGAAGATTCATTGATCTGGCTCCGCATCCGTTTTGGGGTCATCTGAACGTGAAGTGCTTTGGTTTTCTTTCTTTTGTGTCTCTTCTGGTTTTGTAGATTTTGCTTTTACTGGCGTTTTAGATGATCCAGTCGCCGCTTTTCGTTCCGGTGCTTTTGCTTGCTTCTTTGTTTCCCGTTCAACATACATAACCTCGATCAGCTTCAGAACTTCTTGCTCCATAGCAACAACTAGCTCATCAACCTTACCTTTGAAATAGCGATAAAAGATTAACGAAGGAATCGCAACAGAAAGCCCCGCCGCGGTGGTAATTAATGCTTTTGAGATACCTCCAGCGAGTACGGTTGCATCTCCAACACCTTTGCTGGTGATAGCAGAAAAAACTTCGATCATTCCAAAAACCGTGCCCAGCAGTCCTAGTAATGGCGTTATCGCAGCTATTGTACCCAGGGTATTTAAGTACCTTTCCAGATCATGAACGACATGCCGCCCCACTTCCTCAATGCTTTCTTTCATCACTTCACGATCAGACTTTATATTTGTCAATCCTGCCGACAAAATTCGGCCTAAAGCTGAGCCGGTGCGAAGTCCATGAATTCGTTTTGGATCAATCTGACCAGATTTAGCCCATTGCCACACTTGAGCGACCAGGTTTTCGGGGATTATTTTTTTTACTTGCAGCGCCAGAAAACGTTCAACAATGATGGCGAGTGCTATCACTGAGCAGATCAAAATCGGCAACATTAGAAAGCCGCCTGCTTTTACAAAATCAAACACATTAGTCCCCTTTGATAATTTTCTGCTGAATACTAGAAACCGCTATTCTACATGATTACGATTCCAAAAATGACCATGATCCTGTCGAAATTGATCAGGTTGCGACAAGGTTTTACCTATACGGAAACGAATTGCGCCAACCGATGCTGTATTTAAGATCTTAACGTGATGTTTTCGATAAGTGTTGAGTACATCTTCGTGCGGATGTTTATAGCGGTTTCGGTAGCCCGTGGAGAGTAATACGTACTCTGGAGACGTTGCAGAAATAAATGCCTCTGATGAAGAAGTCTTGCTGCCATGGTGTGGTGCGATCAAAATATCGGCATCCAGGATATCAGATGATTTATCCTTAAGTAATCTGGTTTCTATAACCGCTTCTATATCTCCAGGAAGCAGGATCGATTTATGGCCATTATCTACTCTCAAGACACAGGATCGATTATTACTTTTTATCTGATCAGATTTACTTAAAGTATTCACTTTATTCGGATAAAGGAATGAGAATTTCACGCCGTCCCATTGCCAGTTTTGCTCTGAACTACAGGTTTGAATAGCAGATCCTTCTATTTCATCAGGAACGCTGGTCAATATTTGATCGATTGATATTGCTCTATTCAGACTTTGAAAACCACCAATATGATCATTATCACCATGACTAATCACGACTTTGTTTATTTTATTCACTTTGATCGATTTTAAGTACGGGATCACAACGGCTTTTCCTGCATCAAAGTCATCACTAAATTTAGCGCCAGTATCATAAACCAGAGTATGGTTTTGAGTTTTTATTACCGAAGACAAACCTTGCCCAACATCTAATAAAGTTAGATCAAATTCACCCTGATTTAGCGTGTTTTGATCACTTAAAAAAACAGGTGCAATAAAAATCAGCCCCATCCCTCGAGCAGGAAATCCTCTTGGTAGCAATAAGATCGCAATTCCGAAAAAGCTACTGATCAAAATAGGTATTGACGAAATCGTCCCATAAAACAGGTTATGTGGTAGTCCGGCTATCCATTCTAAAAAAGGCCAAAATTGCCCGATCAAATAATCTGCAAGTTTGATCAAACCTTCGCCTGATGGCCTGACCATATTCAATAACAAAACACCTAGTAAAACTAATGGTGTGATCAATAATCCAAAAAAAGGAACCGCAATAATATTTGCTAATGGTCCTGACAATGGATTTTGGCCAAAGAACGTCAACAATAATGGTGATAATCCCAACGCCAGAATGAAGTGGATTTTAAATGCTGAATGCCATAGCCCATGAGCATAGGTTCTTCCATTTACCGTATAAAAAATAATTCCCACCGCCGTGAAAGACAGCCAAAACCCCACAGATAAAACTGACGAGGGAGAAAGAATAAGCACGCCTAATAACGAAAGCGCTAACATATCAAATCGTGAGGTTTGCTTGTTTAACACTACACAAACCATAAAGGTGACTATCATAATCAGCGCACGTTGGGTTGGGATAGTAAAGCCAGCTAATCCGGCATAGATAAAGGCCGTTATAATTGCAAAGAATGCAGCCACTTTGCTAGCAGGAGCCAGGTGTAAAGTGTTTACAGGCAATGACCATAACCAACGGCCTATAAAAAAACCGAATACTGCAATCAGACCTATATGAAGACCTGATATGGCAACCAGATGAATCGTGCCCGTAGTTTTGAGTATGTCCCAGTCACTTTTACTTAGATCATCTCTAATCCCAAGAGCTAGCGCAGGAATAATGCCGTTTAGATCTGGGAAGGTAGATTTCAAATCGTTATAGATCAAACTACGCCACTGGTGAATTTTCTGCTCGAAGTTGCCAGATTGTGTACCTAGATATTTACCTTTTTTAATATAACCGGTTGCATTGATACTCTTTTGAAATAACGTTGCTTCGTAATCTCTACCACCTGGATTCATAAATCCGTTGGGCCGTTTAACTCTTACCTTTAGTCGCCACCTTTGACCTGGCTTTAGATCTGGAATTTTTTCGAGGTTTTGTTCTGAATTTAATTTGGATGCTAAAGTCGGTTTATATGACGAATACCAATTTAATCTAAACTTATAGTGGCCCTGATCTTCTTCATTCAATCGATCAATTAAGTCAGCTTGAAAAGTAAACTGCTGCCTGCGATCTGATCGCTTTGGAAGATCAACAATTGTTCCCTCGATGACCAGATCTTCCCCTTCAAGCAATTCGGGTAATATTTGATCTAGTACAATATTTGATCGATACAGTGCCCAAAAGAATCCACAAAGAAAGAAAAAAAACAATCGAAACCGTGGAAATATAATGGCTAAAATTAAAAATGGAATAAATAAAAGAAACGCAATATAACTCGGCAAATCTGGATTGATTGGTGATACGTAAAGGCTGAGCACCCCAACAAAAAATGCGACGATCATCCTTTTCATAAATAACACACAAGTTCCAATCTCATCGCGCTATTTTAATTGGGCTACGGTATACTGCAATACACCGCATTAACAGTAAGTGATTCTTTTTTCATGGATCCAAGAAAGCTATATAAACGCTACGTTCCCCAGCGCCATCACTTTGATAACCACCAGTCTTTAAAGCATCTGGGAGATTGGTTACACGATCCAAACCTTTGGCATTTAAATCGCCGTTCTGCTGCAAATGCGGTTGCCGTAGGTTTTTTCCTTGCATTTATTCCTATACCAGGACAAGTAATTTTAGCTGCATTTTTTGCCATATTGGGGCGTATTAACCTACCACTGACTGTAACAGCCGTCTTTCTAACAAACCCGATCACAATGGGTCCTATATTTCTTCTTGCTTATAAAGTTGGTGCTGTAATGCTTGATGTTCCCGCTGAATCATTACATTTTGAGCTATCTTTCCATTGGCTTTCTGAAACCCTGGTTCATATTTGGAAGCCGCTACTAACAGGTTGTTTTGTTCTGGGTGTGTTTTCTGCTGCTATAGGAAACCTTCTCGTTCGACTTTTTTGGCGACTTCATCTTGTGCGCCGTTGGAAAAAGCGAGCATCTAACCGTTCAAAGTAACCTTTATTCAAAATGATGCTCTTCATAATAGATAGCTTTTCAATAGTTTGATCATACAGTTCTTATTGCCCGATCAGATCTTGTTGTAGTTCTAAAGTTTCTATCAATATTTCCGATATAACTTGCAGGAAATTCCAGCAGTTAATCAATTGATAGAAAATTATGGATAATAGCGCTGAACAATCGACGTCAGTAACGATCACATCTCAACCAGCAAAAGTATATTCGGCTATCGAATATAGTAGTAATGCTGTATTTATTACTGATACAAAAGGTCGAGTAGAATACGCAAATCAAAAATTCCTGAAACTGAATGGTTGGACGGAAGAACAAGTTATGGGTCGTTCCGTAAGTGAAATTCCGCATTCAAAAAATATTGCTGTAAAAATACTCCAGGCAATTAAACAAGAATCTCACTGGAGTATGCGCCATCAAATAAGCTCCCCTCTCGCTATTGAGTATGAGTCTAATCTTGTCTGGGTTAGAACCACTATCGATCCTATCAAAGAGTCTTCTGAAACCATTTCGGGATATATTGGAGTTCAGAGTATTATTCATGAAGAAGTTCGGAAAGAATTACAAACAAAAAAAGACATTGGCGATTTACTTAGTCTAAGTATTAGACAAGAAAAGATACTGGAAACGCTTAAGGAATCTCGTGATGAAGCACTAGAACAAGTTGAGGCCAAATCAGAATTTCTGGCAAGTATGAGTCATGATATCAGGACGCCTATGACAGGCGTTTTAGGCATGACAGAGTTACTACAAAATACAAAGCTGAGTAATAAACAAACACGTTTAACCAATCTTATTCACCAATCCGGTGAGAACTTGTTGGACTTGATCAACGATATTTTAGATCTGTCAAAAATTGAAGCTGGCAAGCTTGAATTAAATAACGAATTTCATGACATCCGTCTACTCATCGAGGAAGTTGCAAGCACTTTCTCAGAGTTAGCAAGTAGTAAAGGCTTAGAATTAATTTGTATTTATCCTGCAAATGATCACTCTTTGTTCCTATGCGATAAGCAAAGATTAATTCAGATTCTAAGTAACTTAATTGGTAATGCGATCAAATTCACCGACAAAGGCGAGATTATAATTAGTGTCAGCATAGATCAAAAAAATGGTCCTGTTCGATTTGAAGTAACCGACACAGGACCTGGTATTCCTGAAGAAGATCAAAAATCAATTTTTGAAACTTTCTCGCAATCTAAAACAACAAGTAGACATGCTTCAAAAGGTACCGGATTAGGGCTAACTATATGTAAACACTATTGCAACCTTATGGGTGGAGATATTGGTGTTGACAGTATTCCAGGGGCCGGAGCGACATTTTGGTTTACGGCTGCATTAGAAATGAAAAAAGGGGGCAGTAGTCAATTACAAGCCACTGACAAAACAACTTTAGATGGCGTGAAAGTTCTTATTCTAGATAGCAATGAATCAAGTAGTAATAACATTGCGGATCAATTAAAAACCTGGGGAATCGAAGTTGTCATATCAGGCAACGCTAAAGACGCGGTTAAATTATTAGAATCTGCACAAGAAGACACCGAGCCTTTCTCTTTAGCAATGCTAGACCATGATATGCCAGATATCAGCGGAGCCAACCTGACTAGAGTTATGAAAAATAACAAGATCCTTGTTAATACACCTTTGATTCTCATGAACTCAATAAGTGATCTTGAAGAAACAATGGTCTGGACGTCGGCGGGGATCAAATCCTATTTAACCAAACCGGTTAGACAATCGGATTTGTACAACTCCTTGCTTGCGACATTGAGCATTCCAATTCGAAAAGAAACTTCAGTTGAAAGGAATGAATCCTCCGAGTTATATAGAGCTACATTTGATGCAAACATCCTGGTTGCAGAAGATAATCCTGTTAACCAAGAACTTGTCGAACTCATCCTCGAGAAATGTGGTTGTAATGTCACTGTTGTTAGTAACGGTAAAAAAGTTGTTACCGTGCTTGAAGAAAGAAAAGAGGCTTTTGATCTAATTCTGATGGATTGTCAGATGCCAGAAATGGACGGTTACGTCACGACAAAATTTATCAGACAAGAAATGCCTGATAAAAAAGATTTGCCGATTATTGCGTTGACAGCAAATGCAATGGATGGTGATCAAAAAGCTTGTTTTGATGCAGGAATGAACGACTACCTTGCAAAGCCATTCAGTAAAAATCAACTTATAGAAATAATGCAAAAATGGTTACCTCAAGAAAATTCAACTGATTCTCATGGTCAAATAAATACCCAAAGAAAAAAAGTTACTGCTGAAAAAATAAAGTCTGAGATCAAACAACAATCGAAGACTCCATTACCTGATTCGGGACTAGTTTTAGATGCGGAAGTTTTAGAACTAACAGAACCGGATCCAAAAGACCAGGAAATACCCGATCTTGAAATTTCCATCCCGAAAAAAATAGAAATACAATCAACAGAAGAATCACTAGTTGCTAAAGTTGATGAGCAAGAAGTTACAACTAATTTAAATCAAAATACACTTAATAATATTAAAGCTTTACAAAGGGAAGGTGCTCCTGACATTCTTAAAAAAATTGTTGGTTTATATTTTGAAAACTCAAAAAAAATCGTCGATGAAATAGAAAAGGCCGTTAATGAAAAAGATGCTAAAAAAATTCGTAGTGCAGCCCACAGTTTAAAATCGAGCAGTGCTAACCTGGGTGCGGAAGATCTAGCTAATCTATGTAAAGAAATGGAGTTATCTGGTAAAGAAAATCAACTCGACTCAATTGATAAAATGCTAATAGAATTAAAGCAAAATTATGTTTCTACTTGCCGAGCTTTAGAGCTCGAAATCAGTTAGGGATTAAAAGCCAATGTTAATTATATCTGGTGAAGGAATATTAAAATGCTCCGGATAATATACTTTCATAAGATATAAACCTTCCGGCGGAGCGGTAACTCCACCCAAAGTTCTGTCACGTCCATCGAGTACTTCTTTCGCCCAATCTGGATCTGCACGTTCCATCCCAATCTTCATCAGCACCCCAGAAATATTTCGCACCATATGATGTAAAAAAGCATTAGCTTCAATATTAAGTTTTATAATTGATCCTTGTTTTTTCAAGTCCAGCATATAGATAGTTCGCACTGGTGAGTTTGCCTGGCATGTGAGAGAACGATAAGCAGAAAAGTCATGAGTACCAATCAAACATTTAGCAGCTTTTTGCATATGGTCTAATGAAAGCGATCTCGGCTCCCATACCACTTTGTTATTCAAAAGTGCAGGCCTGGCTGGCTGATTAAGAATATAGTATTGATAAACTCTGCGTTCTGCGGAGAAACGAGCATGGAATTCTTCATCAACTTTTTTTACCCATTGAACACTTATATCAGATGGCAAATTTGCATTAGTACCAAATAACCATGAGCTATCATCACGATTTGCATTAGTTTCAAAATGCACAACTTGTCCAATTCCGTGAACACCTGTATCTGTCCGTCCCGCACAGTGGATTCTAACGGGATGATCAGCTATTTTTTTTAATGCTTTTTCTAAACATTTTTGAACAGTCTTAACTTCTGGTTGAGTTTGCCAGCCATGATAGTTAGAACCATCATACTGAATACCTAGTGCTAGTTTCATACAAACGCCTGGATCAAAATTAGCGTAATGAAAAGTAGAGTGGGAAGTAACCACTGTTCAAAAGAGACTTTGGAAATAAGTTTTATTTCGACCTTATCCAGCTTCTTTTGATCAGCTAACTCTATAATTTCGTAAAAAACTTTTGAAACAAAATGACCTACTTCGTTGAGGCTTTGGGATTCTGATCTTATCTGTTGTTTTTTTTCGGTAACAAAAGTAGATGAATTATCAATGTACCTGAATATGAGTTCTACTCTTAGTGCGATTTTTTCTGTGGGGAGACCAATTAATTTCAGTGGAAATAATAAATATATTAATCCCGAAATTATTTCATCTCTTGGCGTTTGTTCTAAAAGCCAATTTACTAACAACATTAAAATGACAAGAATAAAAACCCTTTTTAATCCTTCTACTAATCTAACGGTTATGTCTGCATTTGTTTGATCAATAAAAATATAGACGAGAATAATCGATAGGAAAAACCACTTCATCCTGAAAACTGAACGGATTATTTTAGATAAATCTTGGGAAGAATTACGTGAGTACAAAATGGTTAACAAAATACTGGAGAATATTATTATCCAAATATTCCCTTGTGCTAAAAAGACAGCGAGTATTAGAAAACTAATAATTCGTGTTACTGAATGATCCAATGGATTGGTATGATTTTAATAATCAACGTTTTTAATTTATTGTTAACCTATCTGACTTAATAAGTTTTGCGCATCTTTTATTTGTTCTTCATTACCATCCAATGTCACTTCATGGAGAATATCTTTTGCCCCATCTGCATCTCCCAACTCAATATATGCTTTGGCAAGATTTAATTTAGTATCCATTTCATCGCCTTCACTATCAAGATCCAGATCAGAAGTAGTTCCTATGGTACTGGCAAAAGTACTTTCAATCGTCCCCTCTGGATCGAACTCAAATGAGAGATCATCTAGATCATTTGTATCCAAACCTGAGATAGTATCTTCCAACGATTTTGCCAACGATTCTAGTTCATCCTCTCCATCTTCTGCCAGAGTATCGTCAAAAGTTGTAGTATCTTGTACGAGACTTAACTCTGGATCAGAATCAATTGCAGGTACTGTTTCATCATCGGTAATTTTTGAATCATCCGCATTAAACTCAAGAATATCGGCGCTTTCAAGATTGCCTTCAGTCGTCGCAGAAAGAATATCTTCATCTTCTATTTTCAATTCGCTCGTCAATTCAAATAACTCTTCTGCATCAGAATCATCTATATCTGGATCTGTATCTTCACCTTCTATAGCCAAGTTCAAATCAGTCGTATCATTACCAACAGCTGTAATATCGAGCATATCAATACTGAGCTCATCATCCTCAAGCTCTAGTGATGAAGCTTCTAGTTCGATGCTATCTAACCCTTCTAAAGAGTCACTTGCTTCAAGATCAGCTGGTATTTCTATCGCTTCTAACGAACTTTCTATTTCGTTAATATCTGGGATTTCAATATCCGGGATTTCATTGTCAATACTATCAACATCTAATTCACCAATCGTTTCATCAATGTCGTCTAGATCAAGTTCGACTTTATCCAGTTCATCCAAAGAATCGCTACTTTCAAGATCAATCGGTATATCTAGATCCTGCAACGAGCTTTCCATTTCAGTTATATCCGGAATGTCGTCCCCGATACTCTCTTGTGCATCCGAATCAACTATATTAAGAAAATCATCACCATCAACTTCAGATGTCTCAACATCATCGATAGAAAAATCTAAAGTCTCGGCTGTTTCTGTTATATCTAATTGCTCGTCTTCTGACCCCAACGTATCTAATGTGAGATCGGGCTGGTTTATATCTGTTGGTTCTAAAGCAATATCCAGAACATCTTCTTCATCAGGAAGATCAATTGTCGACGCTTCAACTGAGTTTTCAATCTCTGTTACCGGTTCAAATAATTCCCTATCTGGAGACATCTCTGTCCACATAGCAACTGCACTGTCCCATAGGTGACCTTCGCCACCAGTAACTTCATGCAACGATTTTGCTGCTATTTCGTATGAATTCATATCATTAGCTGCATAGTGAACTTCGAGCAAGCGTAGCTTATATCCGTCTTGATCTGGATGATCTTCTATCGCTTTTTTTACCAGTTTCTCGGCTTTGTCAAATTGCTCATATGCCAGCGATAAATTAACTTCTTCTAATGGATCTTCTTCAAAATCATCTTCTTCAGTTTGCTCCAGTAGAGGTTTTATTTGCTGTAAGGTGTCATTAAGATCAACTAGACCTTCCGTCATAGCCTCTTCGTCACCTTCCTCGTCCATATCGACATCACCACTCTCTTGCTCAGAAAGCCCCTCTAAAGAGGCTTCCATCTCTGGTTCTTCCACATCCACATCAGGTTCATTCGAATCTATTTCAGCAGTCGTAGAAGCCTCTGGCTCTTCATTTTCGCTATCTAGATCAAAATCTCCCCCAAGGAAAAACTCATCATCATTAGCGTCCAGATCTATTCCAGTATTTGCTTCAGTAGCTTCAACCTCACCCAAGGGTTCTTCTATAGAGATTTCATCTGTCAAAGGATCCGCTAGACTTTCGTCTACAGGATCAATTTCTTCAATATTATTTTCTACTATTTTAGAATTCTCATGTTCATCAATATCTTCTGGATCTATAAGATCTAAAGTTTCTGCTTCTTCTTTGGAATTACCTGTAAAAATTTTGAAAATCCCAAATAATAAAAATGCAATAATACCGATCAGAATTCCAAGTATTGACTTAATTCCTCCTGGAATCATTTCAATAACACTTTCTGGAATGAAACTTTGCAACAGACCAGTCAACTTGGAAGTAAAACTTGCATCACCTTCGACACTTACTTCTTCTAGAGCTACGCCTTCTTCTGTTACCTCTTCATCGATTATTTCTTCATCGGCCACCTCTGACATCTGAGAAGATTCCTCTTCTGTCATACCTGTATCATTTTCTTCTGTAAGATATTCTGTTTCATTCTCGACACTCGCCATATTTTCAGCGGGTTCGTCGTAATCGCTATATTCTGTAGCCATCTGTGTAGAGACTGGTGTATCTTGCTCTTCCAGAAAAACAGTACCTTCTTCTGCATTTGCCTCAAACTCGTCTTCCTCTTCCAATTGAGCCAAAATATCATCAATGCTTTCTTCAGCGACGGTTTCTTCTTCAGCGACGGTTTCTTCTTCAGCGACGGTTTCTTCTTCAGCGACGGCTTCTTCTTCAGCGACGGCTTCTTCTTCAGCGACGGCTTCAGCGACGGCTTCTTCAGTGGCGGCTTCTTCAGCCACACCTTCTTCAGCGACGGCTTCGGCCTGATTGGTCTCCCTCAGCTTATTTTGTATTGCTGCAAGCTCTTGACTCTTCAGTTCAACCTGCTGTTTTAATAACTCCACAATTTCTTCAGATTCTTGAAGTCGATCTTTTAATTCTGCATTCTCACGTTCACCACTCTCAAGCTGTTCATTCGCAAGAACAAGTTCATTTTCTAGCGTTTGTGCAATTCTCAGATCATCGTCGCCTGTACCTGATGCCCCTTCTTCTAGATCAGCACTTCCATCTGAACCTCCTACAAGCCTTAATTCAGGTTCGACAATAGTCTCACCCTCTTCTTCTATTATCTCTTCGACGACAGTACCTGATGATGTCACTGCTCCTGCAGGCCTAATAGCAGCTGATGCCGCCAGACCTTGACGATAATCATCCCAGAGAGAATTGTGCTGCTTAACCAAAGCGATCGCTTCACTTTTACTAATTTGTTTAATTTCAGCGTGATCTGGCATCTTAAGAACCCGACCTGTTTTTAACCTGTTGATATTTTGGTCAAGAAAAGCGTCAGGATTAGAGTTCAACATTGTCAGCATCATTTGTTGAATACTGACGGAACGATCAGGTCTTCCTTTTCGAGCAATATCCCACAGCGTATCGCCTTTTTTTGTCGTGTATTCGGAACCACTAATGTGCGATGACTTGGGCTGAGTACTTGATGCGCTTTGAGGTTGGGTTTGTTGTTGAGGAAAACTTTCCTGATAAACAACCGGTTCGTCATGCTTATAAGTACGAGTTTGCGGCTGGACAGTTCTTATAGGTTTAGATTCACTTCTAGGAGCTGATTGGCTCACAAGTGTGTTATCAGGTAACTGCTCTATTCTAATATTTTGTCGTGGTTCTTGGACAGGTCTTGATATCGCTGTATCAGTAGTGTCCACAACACGTGTATTTGGATCAAAAACGGGGGGGTCAAGTAGTGCCGTATATTCGCGGATTAATCTTCCTTTCGCCCAATTCACTTCGAGTAGAAAATTAAGAAATGGCTCTTTTATAGATTCTTCACTTGATATTCGAAGAAAATTACCTGCTCCTTCTTCAATAATTTCAAACTTAAGTCCTGAAAGTAAAAATGGTCTTTCGATACCCGCATTTTTGAAATGCTCTACACTTGCCAGATTGACAGAGATAGTTTGTAATTCTTCAGAGGTTGTATTTAAGAGCTGTATTCTACCTTCAAAGGGTTCGTTTAAAGATGACTTTGTTGTTAACGTTCCAAGGCCTAGCGCATTTGCCAAGATAGGCAAAAACAAGAAGATGGTGAAGAACCCCTTTCTTATCATGGATGTTATAACCACATTACCCAGTACAGATTGATTCCTTCTTTTGAAACGATTTAAAAATAATCTTGACACTTATATTTCTCCCACAACCTTGATCATAAGATTCCCATAAACCCTTAATAAAGCCCCTGAGAGATACTAACATAACAGAGAAGTTATAAATGTTTTTTAACTAAAATTTCAGCTATCTCAACACTATTTAACGCAGCCCCTTTTCGTACATTATCTGACACAACCCATAAATTTAATCCTCGAGGATGTGATATATCTTCTCGAATTCTTCCAACGAAAACGGGATCAGTTCCGGAAGCTTCAGTGACCGCTGTCGGATATCCTCCATCTTCATGCTGATCCATTACCGTTACCCCAGGTGCATTTGACAAGATATCTCTTGCTTGTTCTGCAGTTATTTTATCTTTTGTTTCAAGATGAACAGCCTCTGAATGACCATAGAAAACGGGTACACGCACAGCTGTAGGGTTGACCTCAATA
Organism: Gammaproteobacteria bacterium; assembly: GCA_045110495.1. GTDB lineage: Bacteria > Pseudomonadota > Gammaproteobacteria > CAJXQU01 > CAJXQU01 > CAJXQU01. The sequence goes on along the minus strand of JBGCGE010000001.1, from coordinate 51,323 downwards.
CTGTCATCACCCATGATTTTTTTAGTTTCCCAAACCATTTTCATTTCTTCTTTGGTATAGCCATTTTCACAAAAAACATCTATATGTGGCAATACATTAAAGGCGATCTGTTTAGGATAAACATTGGTTTTAACTTCTTTAGCATTCAACAAATCTGCCGTTTGCCTAGCAAGCTCTTCAATTGCGTCTTTTCCAGTACCTGAAACTGCTTGATATGTACAAACATTTAACCGTTCAATACCCACAGCATCATAAATCGGTTTTAAAGCAACCAGCATCTGAATTGTTGAACAATTTGGGTTAGCAATAATTCCACGATTTTTATATTCTGCAATCGCATCAGGGTTTACTTCCGGAACTACAAGAGGAATATCATCGTCATAACGAAACTGTGAAGTATTATCGATAACCACACAACCCGCTTCTACCGCTTTTGGCGCGTATACTTTAGAGATGGATGCACCTGGTGAAAATAGTCCTATATCAACTCCTGTAAAATCAAACTCTTCTAAATTTTGCACACTGATCTGCTTACCACGGAACATTATTTTTGATCCGGCAGATCGACTACTGGCTAAAAGAAATAACTCACCTACCGGAAAATCTCTTTGTTCAAGAATTTCCAGCATCACTTCACCAACGGCACCTGTGGCGCCGACGATTGCTACATTGAATTTACGATCACTCATTGTTTACTTAACCTTTTAAAGCGGCAACAACCGCATCTCCCATTTCTACCGTTCCAACTTTTCTCATACCTTCAGAGAATATATCCGGCGTTCGATAATTAGCCGTCAATACGTCATCTACCGCTTTTTCTACTCTATCTGCATTTTCTGCTTCGCCAAGTGAGTATCTAAGCATCATAGAAACGGACAAAATAGTCGCCAACGGATTGGCTATATTCTGTCCGGCGATATCTGGTGCAGATCCATGGATAGGCTCATACATTCCCTTAGCATTCTTGTCCAAAGAGGCTGAAGGAAGCATACCTATAGATCCAGTTAACATTGAGGCTAGATCAGACAATATATCTCCAAACATATTTGTAGTTACCATGACATCAAATTGTTTAGGTGCTCGTACCAACTGCATAGCGGCATTATCGACATACATATGGGTCAATTCAACGTCCGGGTATTCTTTAGCAAGTTCGATCATAACCTCACGCCATAATTCTGTAGATTCCAGTACGTTAGCCTTGTCAACAGAACAAACTCGGCGATCTCTTTTCATAGCAGCATCAAATGCGACACGGCCTATTCTTTCTATCTCGGATTCACTATAGATAAGAGTATTAAATCCTTGTTTCTCACCGTTATCTAAATCCCGTATTCCACGTGGTTGCCCAAAATATATACCACCAGTTAGTTCTCTTACGATCATTATATCTAGTCCGGAGACTACTTCTGATCGTAGCGCAGAGGCTTCCACTAGCTGAGGTGCAGTCAATGCTGGTCGCAAATTAGCAAACAGACCTAGTTCTGATCGAATTTTCAATAATCCTTTTTCAGGCCTGATTGCAATATCCAGTGATTCCCACTTTGGACCACCGACCGCCCCTAACAAAATGGCGTTCGCTTCCTGAGCCTGTTGCAATGAGCTTACTGGTAATGGAATTCCAGCATCATCAATCGCTGCCCCACCAATCAATCCATACTCAAGATCAACTTTAAGTCCAAAATCAGATGATAAAACGTCGAGAACTTTTACTGCTTCATCAACTATCTCAGGACCAATTCCATCGCCCGGCAGAACCAAAATCTTACTATTCATAATTAATAATTATTCCTAACTATTCAGAATTAAAGGCAATTTATATGCCCAAAAACCAAAAAGCCCCGAAGCGGGGCTAGATAATAATGGCGGAGAGACAGGGATTCGAACCCTGGAAGGGTTATTCACCCTTGCTGGTTTTCAAGACCAGTGCATTCAACCGCTCTGCCATCTCTCCTTTTCGTTGGCGGTATAATACCTGATAGTTTCTTAAGCTCAAGTTCTTGAAGAAACTTTTTATGACCTTATATTCGTTTTGAGAGAACCATCAATGTGGTATTCTGTCATAGTTGGTAATATATATTATTATTTAGAAGGAGATAATTTAGAGATGAATTCACCACAATCTGTTGTAACACGTTCTTCGGAATCAATACTCGCAACTAACAAAGTACTTAAAAACACCTACATGCTGCTTGCGCTCACATTATTGTTTAGTGCTGTCACGGCATGGGTATCCATGCAAGTTAAGCCATCAAGTGGTATGAGCTTAGTCTCTAGCATTGGTGCGATAGCTCTTATCTGGTTTGTTTTACCTAAAACAGCAAATTCAGCAGCTGGTATAGGGGTGGTTTTTGCCATAACTGGCTTACTTGGTTTTAGTCTAGGCCCAATGCTGGCGCATTACCTACAAATGGCCAATGGCGCACAAGTGGTTATGACAGCTTTAGGAGGAACAGGTGTTATTTTCCTCGCCCTTTCAGGCTATGTTTTAACCACTCAAAAAGATTTTACCTTTATGGGTGGATTCTTAATCACAGGTTTATTAGTGGCTTTCGGTGCAATACTGCTTAACCTGTTTCTGAATATTCCAGCTTTGAGTTTAGCAATTAGTGCAGCCGTTATTATGATCATGTCGGGGTTCATACTTTACGATACTAGCCGTATTGTTCGCGGCGGTGAGACTAACTACGTTAATGCAACGGTGGGCCTATACCTCAACATATACAATATTTTCGTCAGTTTGCTACAAATTCTTGGAATATTCGGTGACGAATAATTAAATATAAAGAACCCCGGTTTTCCGGGGTTTTTTATATTCTTTGCCCACACCTTGAGTTATAAAAGGAAATAATATAAATGACAGAATCATTTGATTGGTTCCTGCTAGCACAAGCTGCTTTCATTATCGCGATGATCTTTTACATATTACCTGGCGCAAAAAGGATGTGGAAAGAAAGCCCCAAAGGGAGTAGGCAGGACTGGCTAACATTTACAGCAATTATTGGTGGTATAGCACTGTTTATATATGTTTTAATTACAATGGTTAAAGGTTAATTTATTAGAGTAATCAAGTTGTAGAGGCTCCCGCCACTCAGTTACAATTAGATCTTAATCTAGTTTCTCAAGAATCAATTATTAAGGAATAGCGCAGTAATATAAAAATAACAATAAAACCCATTCAAGAAGTTTATCCATAGGGGAACATTAATGAAAATTGGTATACCAAAGGAAGTATTTCCTGGCGAAAATCGTGTTGCAACAACACCAGATGTCGCACAACAATTGATCAAATTAGGATTCGAGGTCGCGCTTGAAGCCGGTGCCGGTATTCCTGCAAACTTCTCCGACGCTGCATACCGCGATGCTGGTGTTGCTATTCGTCGAGACGCTAAATCCTTATGGGATAAAGCGGATATTGTGATCAAAGTTCGCGCTCCTTCCGAGGATGAAATAAAAAAAATGAAAGATGGTCAAACGCTGATCAGTTTCATCTGGCCTGCCCAAAACGAAGAATTAATGGCCTCAATGGCGAAAAAGAACGTAAATATTCTTGCCATGGATAGTGTGCCGCGTATTTCACGTGCGCAAAAAATGGATGCTTTAAGTTCGATGGCAAACATCGCGGGTTATCGTGCTGTAATAGAAGCTGCTGAAAAATTTGGACGCTTTTTTACCGGTCAAATTACCGCTGCAGGAAAAATCCCACCTGCGAAGGTTATGGTTATAGGTGCTGGAGTCGCTGGTCTTGCTGCAATAGGTACTGCAAAAAGCCTCGGTGCGATAGTTCGCGCTTTTGACACCCGACCAGAAGTAAAAGAACAAATCGAGAGTATGGATGCCGAGTTCTTAGAGCTCGATTTCGAAGAAGATGCCAGTGGTGAAGGTGGCTATGCGAAAACAATGAGTAAAGAATTCATTGAAGCAGAGATGGCACTGTTTGCAGAACAAGCTAAAGAAGTTGATATCATCATTACTACTGCGCTTATCCCTGGTAAACCAGCACCAAAACTGATCACCAAAGAGATGGTGAAAAGTATGAAAGATGGCAGTGTGATTGTCGATTTAGCCGCAGAACAAGGCGGTAATTGTGAATTTACTGAACCAGGTAAGGTTGTCAATAAACACAACGTCAATATAATTGGTTATACAGATCTGCCTAGCCGGTTAGCGACACAATCCAGCCAGCTGTATGCAACTAATATTCGACACATATTGACGGATATGACTCCAGAAAAAGACGGTGTGATCAATATTGATATGGAAGATGAAGCCATCCGCGGCGCTACTGTGATTAAAGAAGGTTCTATTACCTGGCCACCACCAGCACCAAAATTATCTGCTGCACCGGCTCAAACAAAACCTGCTGCAGCCCCAGAACCTGTCGAAGTGGAAGTTTTAGAAAAACCCTTGTGGCAAAAAGTACTTCCAATTGCCATCGCAGGCACACTCCTGCTCTGGTTAGGTGCTGTTGCACCAGAATCATTCATGTCTCACTTTACGGTTTTCGTCCTTGCTTGTTTCATAGGCTATATGGTCATTTGGAATGTTGCTCCTGCATTACACACTCCACTAATGAGCGTTACCAATGCTATCAGTAGTATTATTATAATTGGTGCCCTCGTACAGGTATCATCAGGAGGAGGAATTACTTTTCTTGCTTTCATTGCAATCTTTATAACAAGCGTCAACATTTTTGGCGGGTTCGGTGTAACTCGCAGAATGTTAGAAATGTTCAGGAAATAAGGGGAAGATCATGAATCAGGGAATCGTAACTATTTCATATATCGCCGCCACTATTCTGTTCATTCTGGCATTAGGCGGGTTAAGTAAACAAGAATCTGCTCGTCGCGGTAATTATTTCGGCATGATCGGTATGGCGATTGCTATTGTAGCGACCGTCCTAAGCGGTGCTGTCACAAGCTACTGGGCACTTATTCTAGCCATGATACTAGGTGGTACGGGTGGTATATACCTCGCTAACCGTGTGCAAATGACTGAGATGCCAGAACTGGTAGCCATTCTTCATAGCTTGGTCGGATTAGCAGCTGTTCTAGTTGGCTATGCTAATTTTTCCGATCATTCTCATAGCCTGGCCGGCATAGAAAAATCTATTCACGATGTAGAAACCTATATTGGTGTTTTCATTGGTGCAATAACCTTTTCTGGATCAATCATCGCATTTGGAAAACTGAGTGGCAAGATAGATGGAAAACCACTCATATTACCTGCCAGACATTGGCTAAATTTGTTCGCAATGCTGATCGTGTTTTACCTTGCGTTTAGTTTCGTTGACGCTAACGTAGATGGTGGTGGTTTAGCTCCAATGATCATAATGACGATCATTGCATTAGTCATTGGTGTTCACATGGTGATGGCAATTGGTGGTGCAGATATGCCTGTCGTTATTTCAATGCTCAACAGCTATTCTGGTTGGGCAGCTTCAGCTACCGGTTTTATGCTGAATAATGATTTATTGATCGTGACTGGTGCATTAGTCGGGAGTAGCGGTGCAATTCTTAGCTACATTATGTGTCGTGCCATGAACCGAAATTTCTTTAGCGTTATCGCTGGTGGGTTCGGTACACCAACAAGTGGCCCCTCGGGTGAACAGGAGGAAGCCGGTGAAGTTTATCCGGTAGAAGCCATAGAAGTCGCTCAAATGTTGTCAGAAGCAAAGAAAGTTATGATCATCCCAGGTTATGGTATGGCCGTAGCCCAAGCGCAACATTCCGTTTACGAAGTAACTAAACAACTGCAGGCAAAGGGTGTGGAAGTTGGCTTTGGGATCCATCCTGTCGCTGGCCGAATGCCTGGCCATATGAATGTGTTACTTGCAGAAGCTCATGTTCCTTATGACATTGTTTTCGAAATGGATGAAATTAATGAAGACTTCCCAGACATTGATATTTCTATCGTTATTGGTGCAAATGATATTGTTAACCCCGCTGCTCTAACTGATCCAAATAGCCCTATTGCGGGTATGCCTGTCCTGGAATGCTGGAAAGGTAAAACAACGATAGTGATGAAACGAGGTATGGCATCTGGCTATGCTGGCGTCGACAATCCATTATTTTATCTTGAAAACACACGAATGCTTTTTGGAGATGCAAAAGTAATGATGGATGAAATCAATAAAGCCTTAGGTTCTTGATCGATTTAATTCTAACTACGTACACACTTGCTTTTGTGTTTGCGTAGTTAGAATCGATATTTTCAAAAAACACTGCCTTTCTGTGATCGATTACCTATAGAAACTATTTATCAATAACGGTCAATCTCGGTAAAATTGGCATTAGCTATGCATTACCCAGGCTTATATGGATAAAAAATATCGTCTTTTTATATTTTCGATTTTTCTCAGCTTTCCTGTGCTGAGTACTGCGACATTATTCGATGATATTGCTTATACACAATTACAAACCGAACCAGGTATTTTAATCCCAGATGGAGCAGATGTATCTGTCGGTATCGTCGAGGCATTTACGGGTAACGGTTGTAATATAGATACTTCGCCTGCCAGCTGTACATATAGACCCGATACAGCGATCAAAAACTACCGCAATGACGATACTACACCCGCACCTCCCTTAGGCTACGATCATTCATCATCCTTAGGCGCTTCGACTAGCTTTTCTAGCCATGCCTCTGGTTCTGCCCAGAGATTCTATGGTTTGGCTCAATCTACCGCTCCTGGTGTTTCAGAGGTACATGTTTTTGCTGCTGATCATTGGTTAGGCAATGGTTATCTTAATTCAGGAACAATAAATAACCCTCAAACCTCCAACATCCGAGTATCCAATCATAGTTATCAAGGTAGTGTCAGTAGTGATGATTTCCCGGAAGCCATTGATATATTAAGCAGAATCGATTGGAGTGTTGAGCAAGATGAACAAAATATCGTTACTGCGAGTACTACCGTTCCAATAAATGGTACCGCCTTCAACGTGATTGCAGTCGGTCGCACCGATGCAGGTGGTCCACCAACTGCGGTTAACTTAGGTGGCAGCATTTACAATTCAACTCTAAGAGCACGACCAGATATTGTCGTACCTGAAACGACACATAGTGCTGCAACACCCAGGGTCGCTTCAGCTGCGGCTTTACTAGTTGGTTATGGACATGATCAAGCACTAGGAATAGCTGAAACGATTAACGGAAAAACTATCTATAATGCTGAACGATCAGAAGTTATCAAATCTGTGCTGATGGCAGGTGCAAGTCGTACTACTTCTAATACGGATGGCAGGCCGGATATCAATAACTTTCGTAGCGCAAGTAACCAGACAGATAACGGCCTTGATAGTCGTTTTGGAGCAGGCCAACTAAATATTAACAACAGCTATCAGATCCTTGCTGCGGGTGAACAAGAAGCGGGGGCAGTTAGTACGACAGGCTTTGATTATGTCGAATCATTTGGTGGAGAAAATAGCAGTAATACGACAACATCTTATGAATTCACTTTTTCAAACGATATGGCCTGGTTTGCGGCATCACTAGTCTGGAATCTCGCTTTTGAGACTGATGATAGCTCTATGGGTGATGAATTTTCAGATTTTACTGCCTCCCTCTACGATCTGAACTTGGCGCTCTATTTTATCAATCCTGGATTAGCAGATACCTTAGTCGCTAGTTCAAACAGCCTTATAGATAACACTGAAAACATCTGGGTATTTCTAGACCAAATGGGAGATTATCGAATTGATGTAACTGCACCAGGGGCAGCTTTTGACCATGACTACGCAGTTTCATGGCAAACATCTGCTGTCCCAATACCTGGCGCGGCATGGCTTTTTGCAAGCGCATTGCTTGTCCTGATCACGAGAAGAAAACAAGTCTCTTAAACTACTGTTTTGTCTCATGATTAAGTGTTTGACTTCCTTTCACTAAATATAGGCTCTGGTACTTGTCTCAAAATAATATTTTATGAAACAAACTTCATAATGTTTATCTGAATGAATGTTCATTTATGCTGACCAGTTCATGTTTCCTGTTTGAGTCTCTGGTTCAGGTTTTATAATCCTTGTCGTTAAACTTTATGTGGGCTTAGTACATTGTGATCAAGGATGATTCAATGAACCCACCACCTTTAAACCATTAATACACTAGAGGGACCTATGTGTTTTAAAATTGATGCTAACGAGTTAGAAACGGTAAAAGGCTTAATGACCATGACCGTATATTCCGTCATTTCCGATATTCTTAATGTTGAGCTGGAAGACATAAAACCACATAGTTTTTTAGTCAAAGATCTGCATATGACTGATAAAACGGAAAAAGCACTGCGCCAATCATTTATGGAAATGTTTGATGATTTAGTTGTAGATCTAACCTCAAACAGCAGCGTACAAACAGTTGTCGACCAAATAATACAAGACGAGTTTGAAGAACTGGCTGAGTTTGATTATTTAGACATGGAAAGAGTCCACTAAGGAACAAAAGTTTGATTATTTAAGCTATCAATTTTTGATCGCCCATATAAGGACGTAAAACGTCAGGAATATGTATGTTTCCATCAGCATCCTGATAGTTTTCCATTATCGCAACTAGTGTTCGGCCAACAGCAAGACCTGAACCATTAAGCGTGTGCAATAACTCCGGTTTACCCATTTCAGGGTTTCGCCAACGTGCTTTCATTCTCCTTGCTTGAAAGTCACAAAAGTTACTGCAAGAAGAAATTTCACGAAAAGTATTCTGCGATGGCAACCAGACTTCGATGTCGTAAGTTTTAGCCGCTGAAAACCCGATATCACCGGTACATAAATTAACCACTCGATAATGCAATCCTAGCTTCTGCAAAATAGTTTCTGCATGGCCGAGCAAATCTTCTAAGGCTTGCCATGAATCCTCTGGTTTAACCATTTGTACTAATTCAACTTTTTCAAACTGATGCTGTCGAATCATTCCACGTGTGTCACGACCATAAGAGCCTGCTTCACTACGAAAACACGGCGTATGACTTACATATCGTTTTGGTAAATCTTTTTCGTCGATAATTTCATCCCGCACAATATTTGTAACCGGAACTTCAGCGGTTGGAATTAAATAAAGTCCATGTTCTGGAATACCGAAAAGATCTTCTTCGAACTTAGGTAATTGCCCTGTCCCTTGCAAACTATCTGCATTGACGAGAAAAGGAACATTTACTTCAGTGTAGTCATGCTCAATCGTATGTGTATTTAGCATGAACTGCGTCAGTGCTCGATGAAGCCGCGCAATTTGCCCTTGCATAACAACAAAACGAGATCGTGAAATTTTAGCAGCTGTTTCAAAATCCATTTGATCTAAATTCTCGCCGAGATCAACATGATCTTTTACGTCAAAATCAAACTCAGGTTTTTCACCCCAACGACGGATCTCCTGATTATCGTCCTCGCTTTTTCCTTGCGGTACAGATTCATGGGGAATGTTTGGGATCCCCATAATGATCTCATTTATTTTGGTCTGTACATCCTCAAGATCTACTTCACAAGCTTTTAAACGTTCACCCATATCAGAAACTTCGACCAAAATTGATTCGATATCTTCACCTTTTGCTTTCGCCTGACCGATGGCTTTTGATCGTGAATTTCTTTCTTGCTGTAAATTCTGAGTTTCTACTTGTAATGCTTTTCGTTGTTGTTCAAGAGTTAGAAAAGCCTCCTTATCTAAAACATAACCGCGTGGCAATAATGCTTCAGCAGCTTCATCCAGATTATTTCGCAGATAGTGCAAATCGATCATTTATTATTTCCTTCTATATCTTAGGCTTGTATTTTAATTTCGTGTTGTTTGAAAGTTGTTCTAATCAAAAAATGGCGATTATACAGATCATTGCAGAATTCATAACTGTCTAGCAATGATCATCCCAAGCCAGCAAGCAGCGAGACAACAAACAACACTTGCGAGGATATTAACCCCTGCCCTTGTTAGCTCACCCGATTCGATCAAATTCATCGTTTCAATGGAAAAGGTTGAAAATGTAGTGAAAGCACCTAATAGACCAACGGTTATAAAAGCGCGTAGATCACTATTCAGTTCCATCCGTTCTGTAAATAAAACGAATAACAAACCCATAAAAAGCGAACCTGTCACATTAACCATTAAGGTTCCCCATGGAAATGTCCTTCCAAACTGGGAATAGATCATATTAGAAGTGCTGAACCTTAAAACAGCACCAATTGCTCCACCAAAGGCTATACTAATTAACTGAGTCATGATTTTTTCTTTATGAGTTCTTATTTGTTTTTTGTCGATCCAATTCTTTTAGTCGAGCAAGCTTTTCACCAATTTTGATCTCCATTCCCCTTGGAGCGGGATCATAATACTGACGATCTTGTAGTTCATCCGGTAAATAACTTTCTCCTGCAGCATAAGCATCAGGTTCATTATGCGCATAGCGATAGTCTTTTCCATATTCCATATCTTTCATCATCTTAGTCGGTGCATTTCTAATATGCATCGGAACCTCAAGAGAACCATATTCACGAACATCTTTCATCACTGCAAACCAGGCCATGTAGACAGCATTACTCTTCGCCGCCGAGGCAAGATAGACAATTGCTTGTGCGATGGCTAACTCCCCTTCCGGACTTCCTAGTCGCTCCTGAGTCTCCCAGGCATCGAGTGCAATACGTAAGGCGCGGGGATCTGCATTTCCAATATCTTCTGAAGCAATACGAACCACTCTTCGAGCAATATACAGTGGATCACAACCGCCATCGATCATTCTTGCAAACCAATAAAGCGAGGCATCGGGCGATGAGCCTCTTACAGATTTATGCAGCGCAGAAATTTGATCATAAAAAGCTTCTCCGCCTTTATCAAAACGACGCAGTGATCCGCCGGCCAAGACCTGTTCTAAATGTGATTCGGTAATTTCACCATCGCTTGCAAGATCAGTAGCTATTTCGAGAAGATTAAGGACTTTTCGAGCATCGCCATCCGCCGCTTCTGCAAGTATGTTCTGTAAATCTTCAGAAACCTTTACATCTAGCTTTTCTGATGCGATCTCAATTATATTTTTGATCTGTTCTGCAGAAAGTGATTTCAACACATAAACACGTACTCGTGATAACAATGCATTGTTTAACTCGAAAGAAGGATTTTCTGTTGTTGCACCTACGAATGTGATCGTTCCATCTTCGATATGCGGTAAAAACGCATCTTGTTGCGCCTTATTAAAACGATGTACTTCGTCCACAAAAAGAACCGTATTTTGTTGGTAAGCTTCCCTGATCTTTTTCGCCTGATCTATTGCGGAACGTATCTCTTTAACACCACCCAGGACTGCTGAAATAGTTAAGAACTGCGCATCAGCATGTTGTGCGATCAATCTGGCCAGGGTTGTTTTGCCCGTTCCCGGTGGCCCCCAAAAAACCATCGAATGTAAGCGGCCAGATTCAACCGCAAGTCTTAATGGTTTGCCTTCTGCAAGTAAATGATCTTGACCGACAACCTGCTGGATTTCTTGCGGTCGCATTCGATCAGCAAGCGGTCGGTAATCAACATTATTATTATCACTTTCCATAACTGATCTTTATTGAAATTATTTTCGAAAGCTAACTATCGGCCTGGTATTTTAAGCGTCTTTTCCTGGCCGCCATATTCATGCACATTATCGTGCGCTCTGACAGTTACTTCAGAAATATCTTGTGGAATTTTAATATACATCGACCGTGTAAAAGGCTGCTCATTTTTATGCGGATGATGCAAAACTCTAACGTCAATTGTTTCCCCGCCCGGTGTTAAAACCTCCCAGCCATTAGCATAATGATCCCAACCTTGATCATCATGCTTAACACTAACATTGAACTCGTATACATCATCGAAAGAATGTTTTATAACGACATCCAACACATCTGCTTCACCTGCTGGTAGTGATGTCACGATTATCAGTAACAGGTAAAGATAAGATCTTCTCATAGCTTTTTGCCCAGCTCTCTTTTTATCTAACAAAGAGGGAAGTTAAACAATGATGAAGATTATATAGGGTTGGCCAGTTTCATCCTACAGTTCAGGAATAATACGTCGATCAAACTTAGGTTGATAAAAAACTGGATATTTATTGAGCTTTATCTGAAAAATATGATTTAGGAATGAAACCATCACCACTCTTTTTCTCAGGTTCTACCACAGTCTCTTTAACAACTTTTTTCGGTATGACAACATCGACATTACTATCTACGTAGCCTTTTCTCGTCGCAAGTAAACCCGTTTTAATTTTATCTTGTACAACTTGGTGCACCAAACCTACATCGATACGTTTTCTTCGTTCACCGTATGCATATACAAGCGCAGAATCGCAGATGACATTGATCAAACGTGGGATTCCACCGCTTTGATGATGAATGAATCGTAAAGCAACTGGTTCGAATAAATCTGGATCACCGCCAACTGATTTTATTCTGTGACGAATGTAACGATCAGTTTCTTCTCGATCTAGCGGCTTCAAGTGATAGGCAACTCCAACTCGTTGCATAAATTGCTCTAACCCTGGGAGTTTAAATTTTTGACGCAATTCTGGCTGACCAACCAATACTAGTTGCAGGATATTGTCTTTACCAGAGTTTATATTTGTTAATAACCTTAATTCTTCTAGTGCACTGACATCAAGATTTTGAGATTCATCAATGACTAAAATTGATCGCTGTCCTCGCGCATAGCACTCGATCAAGTACTCATAAAAATCCTGGTATAGCGTAATTTTATCTTTGCCTTGAACAGGAAGCCCATAAGCAAGGCATACCCATTGGATCAAATCTCCAAAGTCGGCATGTGTGTTTGAGATTAGACCAATATTAACCTCATCACCAAGCTGATCGATAATATGACGGATTAAAGTCGTCTTTCCAGAACCAATTTCACCACTCAGCACTGTCACCATTATCTGGTTTAGAATAGCGTATTGTAAAAGAGCCAATGCCATACTGTGCTTATTACCCAAATATAAAAGATCTGGGTCTGGTAGTAACGAAAATGGCTTTTCTCTAAAACCGAAAAATTGTTCGTACATTGTCAGTAATATCCCTTCATATTGTTTCTCATTAATCCAAAATGACAATTAACGAGTCTGATTTATAGTTTAAGTTATAGTTAGTAATTAAGGTAATGACTATATCTAGATCAATAGTAATAGTAATAGTAATTTCCTTTCTTGGACTTAGATTTATTCAGAACTGTCCCAATTATTTCAGTACCCTGTAACATTTCGAGCGTTTGCTTAAGTTGATCTTTGACCGTCACCCCATCTTCAAGAACCAGCAAAGTGGCATCAACATAGGGTGAAAAAGCCATCGCATCATCAGTAGCTAAAACCGGAGGCAGATCAAATATAATATATCTTGAGCGATAGCGATTTCGCATCTCATCAACCAATTTCCCCATATTTGGTGAAGCCAGTAATTCAGAAGAGTTATAGATGGACTGCTTACCAGGTGCGAGAACCAGCCTTTCGATACCTGGGTTAACCAGAATCTTTTCCAAAGGTAGGTCTTCAGAAATACAATCGTAAATCCCATATTCTGGTTCATAACCAAAATATCGGTGCACAGATGGTTTACGCATATCTAAATCGACCAGTAACACTGTGTGGTGTGAAGATTTAGCTAGACTAATAGCCAAATTAATACTGGTTAACGATTTCCCGTGATTTGGCCCTGGGCTTGTAATGGCCAGTGTATTCCAGTTTTTTGCCAGCATACGCTGCTCAACTTGCGTTCTTAGTAATTTGTACGCGGCATTTGCTCTATCATGATCTTTGTCGATCAAGATCCGGTTCTTTTTTAACAATTTTTGATCAGGTTCAAAAATTTTCGTCTGAGTATATTCAAAGTTAAGATCGTCATTCTGAGCTATGGCTTGATGATCTTCTCGACTTTTTATGTCTAAGAGAGACACATCTCCACTTTGTCGTTCTTCTCTTGCTCTGGCTAATGCCTGCTTGATCCTTTCCATCTTGTTACCTGTTTCGTTATTTATCTATTAGTACGCACTTACGGTTACGGTACTGAGGTATTGTTATATTCCAAATTTTCTTAAACTTTTAAACCAAAATACGTCTAAAGGCATAACATAAAAATGCACCAAAACAGCTGCAATTAAGGCTGAAGCAACCATGCCGAAAGTGACTAAACTTCTCTGCATTATCTTCTTCCGAATATCTACCGCTGTAATTATGTAGGGTATAGAAGCCAAAGGTGCTTCTCCCATCATTTCCATAACCCCATGTCTACCACTCACCGTTTGGTTCAATGCTTCAGCTAATGAGGCTGCGCCTATACCACCCGCTAGAGAAAAAACAAATCCAAGGAAGGCAATTGCAAGTCTGTTTGGTTTGAAAGGTTCCAGAGGCAGTATCGGTGGCTCTATTAATGTGAACCGCTCACCTTTCCGCTCTGACTCTAACGATTGTGATAACTGCGCTTCGAGTTGTTTAGAAGTAATTTCTCGATATTTAAGTGTGGCGGTATCAAAATCACGTGTTAAGTCTTGATATTGCCTTTCTACCTGAGGAGTTCTAGTCAGGCGACCTTCATAATCATCTCGTTTTTTTTCCAACTCAACAATTTTATTCTCAAGCGAAGCAATTTCAGTATCCGCAGCCTCAAGCTGTGACTTTAGCTGAACATGAGCCGGATTTGGCCGTTCCTTAATTAAAAATTGAGGTTGTGTTACGTTATAACCAGGAAATTTAGGCCTGCTAGCAGTACCAGAACTTTTAAAATCAACAACTTTCGAGTTTCGTTGGTTTTTGAGTTCATTTAACTCTCTATCATAACGTCGAATATCTGGATGATCTGCAGAATAACGTTCTCTAGCTGAGGATAATGTTTGCTCTAAATTAGCAATTCTACTATCCAAAACAGTTGTATCAGAAGCTGAAGAACCTACTTCGGTACGTAGTGAATCTATTTCTCGCTTCAAACGCTGAACGTCAGGATGTCCAGACGAATATTTGGACACAGATGCTAAATATTCTGCTTGTAACGCTTCTAGTCTTGTATCTGGCTCTAGCTGGCCTATTCGTGTTTTTCGATTTATCTCTTCTGATCGCGCCTGTAATTGATACTGATGGCGTTGCAATGACATTTCATACTTCTGTCTTTGTATATCATATGCAGGATTGTAGCGTTGCTCATCGATTGTTTCTGGTTGTTGCGCCAATTCTGCTGCGAGGTAGATTTTTCTTTCATTTGTATTTCGAATGTGTCTTTGAACTTCTAAAATTTCTTGTTCTGTTCTATTCATTACTTGCAGATTCAGCTGTGCAAGTTCTGGTAAATTATCAGCATTCTCTTCTTTGAATGTAGCCAATGCTTCTTCAAGTGCAGCGATTGTTACTCTAAGTTTGCCTGCTTCAGACTCCAGGAAAGCAGAAGCTTCGATAGAGGTTTCTGTGCGATTCCTTATATTCTCATTCAAAAACAAGTTCGTTAACTCATTTGTAACGCTTTGAGCTAACTTAGCAGAATGATCCTGAAATGATAATGAAAATGCGATAGTTGCCGATCTCGCTTGACCACTACGTGGATCAACAATATCCGCACTGATCATTTCGAGACTAATTTTCTCTTTCATGTTTTCGATAACTACTTCAAGAGGATCTATCTTACGTTCCTCTGCATAGAGATCGTATTTTTCTATCAGGGAAACAAGATTCTTAGTCGATAATATCTTTTGACTAATTACCTGTATTCGCTGTTCTGCAAAACTTGTGACTAATGTACGTACAAAATCCTGAGGAACTTGTTGTTGCTCAATAAGAATGGTGGATGAAGATTTGTAAACCGCAGGTAGGCCAAATGCAAAACCAAGGCTGGTCGCTAATATAATTGCCATAACAGACAGAATGAGGGTTGTGTGACGTCTCAGGATATTGAAATAATCACCAATTTCTTTTTCGCGCTCTTCTACTATCATA
The DNA here is from genome assembly GCA_045110495.1 of Gammaproteobacteria bacterium. Lineage (GTDB taxonomy): Bacteria > Pseudomonadota > Gammaproteobacteria > CAJXQU01 > CAJXQU01 > CAJXQU01. The sequence goes on along the minus strand of JBGCGE010000001.1, from coordinate 35,425 downwards.
TTCATTAATTTTTTAACTCTTTAATTTGATCAAACCTTGTTATCTTAAGATACATTACGACTGTACACTCGACAAATTAACACGCAAAATTCATTCCTATATAAGCTATAGATAAGCCTATAGGGTTTAATAATCAGATCAATGTTAAATAATGTGACGCAATTCAACATTATAGAATCGAATTGCAAGAAATAACATCACATTATGATCACTCATCATCTGGCTCTGCTTAATATTCATAATTAGAATATGCGCAGACTCTCACATCAAAACAATAAGTGATAGTTAGGCATTAGAACTTCATGTTATGGATTGTTTCTATATTGACAAGCTTTGTAAACTTGAGGATTGTGTAGTTTTAGAGAAGCAGATCTATCTCAATATTTCGTGACAAGCTTCTAAAATATTGAGATAGATTTTAAATAAATAATTCTAACGTGATCTGGAGTATGTATTACCGTTATAACCTAACGTGAAGAATATGCCGTGTCCATCTGCTGAACCACCATCATCACGTTCAATTTCGCGATAACTATATCCTGCACCGACAGTCCAGAATTCAGTCCACCGATAATCCAGAGCCAATTCCAGCCGAATTTGATCAGACTTACCGGCATTTGGGAATAATGTCGACTCATTCAGCGTTTCAATCGTGAAGTATCGAAAACTACCATTAGCGGTTATACGATCAGACCAGAGATATATACCTCTTAAATACAGCTCTTCATTTTCTGAAACACCAACACCTGTTACCTGAGTACCTCTGGTCGCTCCGGCCGTGATAGTTGTTTTGTCGTCATAAAGTTTTTCAACACTAGCATCAAGAGTTAGCCCCGAACCGTTATTTTTTCCTTGTTGATATGCTCTATTTACAGTCCTGCTGCCCTGCAAAAAAGTCGGGTTAGCTTGTAAAAAAGCGGCATCAGTAAGAAGTGGGTCTGCTCTATTGATAACATTCGATCCAACCAAAGCTCCCGACGCAGGAGACAATTGAATATCAAAATCTACCAAGTCTGCAAACTCAGAATCTGTGCTACGCGTACCGACATTGAAACGGCCAACCAAAGTATCACTAAAGCTGTGTATATAGCCTAATGAAATACCGGTTTCATCAGAACTTCTATCAATAGAACTAGAACTAAGCCCATTTCTAACACTAGATTCGAGCAAAAAATCTTGTTCAAAGTCCTGTTGGGAAGCATAAACAGATAAAGAAATTTGATCTGTCTCACTCAGTTGGTGAGTCCATGATGCATTAATCGATTGATTTTCAAAATCTGCCAGACCAGTGGTGTTATTATCGTATTCAGTTTCGCCATAGTTTCCACCAATGCTGAAACTATTCTTCTCATCGTAAATATAAGAAACCGAACCGCCACCACTAATAGTTTCTCGAGAGAAATTCTCCGTGATTACACCTACCTCAGTCGCAAAGTTATTATCACCATTGAGAACCAGGCCAAGATCATCCAATTCTGTGCCAACTACTCCAGAATTCGCGTAGGTAAAAGTCGTTCCTGCTGAGAACCTTTCGCTTAATAGATGTGAACTGCTCCAATCGATAAAGTAATTATCAATATCTTGATCGAAACCGTTTCCATCGCCAGAATATCGAGCAATATTAAACCTAGGGGTTAGTGAGTATGTCGATTTTTCAGTACCAGCGGTCATAACTACTCCGCCTTCTAGACCCGTACCCGTAGTTGTATCCTCATCCTGTGCAGTTAACCTTCTGTTAGTATCTGCATCAAGTCGCGCCTTAGCATATGGCGTTGCAGTATATTCAGCCGCCTGAGTAGACAACCCAAAAGCCGTCGCAATTAATAATGTCGGAACAACAATACCGATCTTCATCCCACTTCCCCTAATAATTTAATGCTATTATACCTTTATGGAACAACAACAACATCCCCTGGTTCCAATAAAATATTCTGTTGTAAATTACGACCTTCTTCAATATCTGCATACTTGAATGGTATAGCAGATTGTTTACCAGTCTTATCTCTTCTCAAGATTTTAATCTTGTTGAGACCAGCGAAAGTAGATGCCCCACCTGCCATACTCATCGCCTGAACCACGTCAATATCATGGCTCATTATAAATTCACCTGGGTTATTCACTTTACCAATAACGAATATTTTATTACCAAGGATTTGAACGACTGAAACCGTAATTACGGGATCAGGAATGTACTTTTCTATTTTTTTAGCAAGCTCTTTTGTTATTTGTTGAGCATTTTTGCCGTTACCATTAATATCGCCAGCAAGTGGAAATGAGAAATGACCATCGGGACGAACGAGAACATCGAGTGTTAGATCTTCTTCTTTCCAGACGGCTACATGTAAAACATCGCCCGGTTGAACCAGATAGTTTTTTGATTGGCTTGCACCACCAGCACTAACATTCCCAAATGCACAGAACATTATAGCTGCTACTAAAAAATACCGAAAATTATTTATCTTTTTAATCATCATCTTTTGCTCCTAAGTTAATCCCTATTAGCAAGAATACTTTATAAGTAACTAAATTATAATAGATATATCTTACTTTTGGAATAGTTTACAAATATTAGTTTGACTGTAGAATTTAATCACATGGACACAACTAATGCGTGTAAACAATCTATAAGTATAACCGGTGTTATCCTTGCGGGAGGCTTAGCCCGTAGGATGGGTGGCGGCGATAAAGCACTCCTTTCCCTGTCCGGTACCCTTCTAATTCGGCATATATTGGATATTCTTGAGCCCCAGGTTGATCAAGTTGTCATTAATGCAAACCGTAACCATGATCAATATAAAGCCTTAGGCCAAACCGTTCTCAGCGACACTATCGAGGGTTACGTTGGCCCTTTAGCAGGTATGGCGACTGCAATGAAATACGTATCGTCCTCTCATATCCTGGTTGTTCCTTGCGACTCGCCTTTTTTGGACGAGAACTTAGTCGCACGTTTTATAAAAGCTTATGAATCAAGTAAAGCAGATATTTGTGTTGCTCACGATGGAGAGCGTCTTCAGCCAGTATTTGCTTTAATCAAAACTAGTACACGCGCTTCATTAGAGAAATATCTTGCCGACGAGCAGCGCAAAATTGACACTTGGTATAGTCAACAAAGTATGGCTAAAGTAGACTTTTCTGATCTTCCAGAAATGTTTATCAATATTAATACCCCCGAAGATCTGGAAAAAGCTGAAAGTCACATGATAATGAACAAGCTCGATTTACCTATAATAGGCTTTGCGGCTCACAGTGGCACTGGTAAGACAACTTTGCTGAAAAAGCTGATCGCAAATTTAAAAGAAAAACAATTGAGAATTGGTCTCGTAAAACATGCTCATCATGGATTTGAAGTTGATATACCTGGCAAAGATAGTTATGAATTAAGAAAAGCTGGCGCCTCACAGGTCATTGTCGGATCACAAAAAAGATGGGCGCATATGGTTGAAACGCCAGAAAATACCGCTAACCCTACATTAGCAAGTCTGATAAATCATTTTGATCATAAAACCCTGGACCTGATTTTGATCGAAGGTTTTAAGCTGGAAACAATTCCTAAGATAGAAGTATTTCGTCCCAGCCTGGGCAAAGAAAGACTGTCTAAAACCAAAACGGGATTTATAGCGATTGCTTGTGATGAACCTCTTGAAGATGACGTACAATTACCGATTCTTGATCTAAATAACACGGAACAAATCGCCAGTTTTGTTCTGGAACTAGTTAAATCAGGATCAAATAAACCTGAATCAAATAATTAATGACTGACGAAATAAAAACAACGATCAAAAATGCGCCGAGCTGTATGGATGACTACGATCCAGATTCTCTCGATTGCGATATTGCTCGACAACGAATTCTTGATCAGATCAAGATCGTAAATGGCTTTGAACAAATTGCGCTAAGATCTGCACTTGGTTGTGTACTCGCGGAAGATATTCACTCTCCAATCAATGTTCCTTCGCACACAAATTCTGCAATGGATGGCTATGCTGTTCGTGGCCAGGATTTACCAACCGGTCAAATAAAAATATTTAAATTAATCGGTACTTCTCTTGCCGGAAAGCCCTGGCAGGGAAAACTCAAACAAAATGAATGTGTGCGAATAATGACAGGCGCCGTCATGCCATCCGAAACGGACACAGTCGTCATGCAAGAAGATGTGGAACGAAATGACGATAAAATTCATATTGGAACTGATCAAATTTCTGCTCAGAACGTTCGTCAAGCGGGTGAAGACTTAAGCATTGGTCAATTAGCATTATCAAAAAGTAAGGCATTAACCCCATCTGATATCGGCCTGATCGCTTCTCTGGGAATCGGCGAAGTAAAAGTATTTCGTAAGTTAAGAGTAGCTTTTTTCTCTACTGGCGATGAGCTAAAAACAATAGGCCAACCTCTGGAAGAAGGCCAGATCTATGACAGCAATCGTTATACTCTCTATGGCATGCTAAAAAGCGTCGGTGTGGAAATTATCGATATGGGCGTGATAAAGGACACTCGTGAAGATACTAGAAATGCATTCTCTACGGCCTCTCAAATTGCCGATGTTGTAATTTCATCCGGCGGCGTTTCGGTGGGTGAAGCTGATTTCGTCAAAGAAATACTCGAAGAACTTGGACAACTTAATTTTTGGAAGATTGCGATGAAACCAGGTCGCCCACTTACTTTCGGGAAACTTGGAGACGCAACCTTCTTTGGCTTGCCAGGGAATCCTGTTTCAGTGATGGTGACATTTTATCAATTTGTATTACCCGCTATGCGTAAAATGATGGGCGCATCCGAAACGCAATCTGTCACTTTGAAAGCACGTTGCACATCAAAATTACATAAACGCCCCGGAAGAACTGAATTTCAACGAGGCATTTTAGAAACGGCAGAAGATGGCCAATTATTAGTTCACCTAACTGGAGAGCAAGGTTCGGGAATACTCAGATCAATGTCGTTAGCAAACTGCTTTATTATTTTAGCTAAGGAATCTGTTGGAACTGATATCGACTCAATAGTCGATGTCCAGCCTTTCTTTGGACTTATTTAGTTTCTTTGGGCTTATTTAGATTGATGGTTCCTATGTTGAGTAACCAGTTTTCGACCCGTACGAGTTAAATAACCTTCCTCATTAACATAACCAATGGCTTTTGCCATAACCAACACCTCGGGAGAGGCTCCATCAAGAAGATATACCGCGCCATCACCATAATGATTTTTAAGCATTTCGGCCATTCCAAAAATATCTAGCGTTGCTTCTAATTTATCTAACTCTTCTTCGGCAATCATTTTTAAAGCCCTGAAAATTGTCTTTAGTTATATCTATGTAGCGGCCGTTACGAGAAACTGATAAGTGATAAAACGATAATTGCTTCACAAAACGTTACTATGATGAAGTGTACTAAAAAAAACATGTTTCACACTTCTTTAACAAATCAAAATATTTAATGTTTTACATCTGAAACAAACAACAAAGGATCAACCATCGTATTATTCAAGATCACACTCCAATGAAGATGTGGTCCTGTTACACGTCCCGTCATGCCAACCTTCCCGATGAAATCACCAGTCGAGACAACATCTCCTTCGGCAGAATCTATTTCACTTAGATGACAGTACATGGTGATCATCCCCAGGCCGTGATCAATAAATACTGTTTTGCCGTTGAAAAAGTAATCGCCCGTATTGATCACTGTTCCGAATGCAGCAGCAGCGATCGGCGTACCTGATGGTGAGGTTATATCTAAACCACTGTGTGGACGCCGAGGCTGCTCATTGAAAAAACGTCTCAATCCAAACGGACTACTAAAACGACCGGTAATAGGGAGCTTTAATTTTAATGAAGTATTTTTATCATCACTCCAAAAAGATTTTGCAGATTTGATCTGTTTATATTCTTTACTAATTCGGTTTTGATCTTGTTGATTAGGGTTAACCTTCCGTTTGTTTTTGATCGTCAAATATTGTGCTTTATATTTCTTATCCTTAATGGTGAATTTATAAACAACTTCTTGCTGCTCCATTGTCACTTTCAAACTATGCTCGCCGGCTTTTGCTGACAGCGGAATTCCGATAACGGCAATCCAGAATTGATCTTTATGATCCGGAAGAATCATGACTTTTTGATCTTTATACCAAGCTTGAGGTTGATGTTTAGATTTGAAAGGAATGATCACAACACCTCCGGGAACATTACTTGCGGTAAATGCGTTGAGATTAAACGAGACAAATATTGAGAATAATAAGAATATGAAAGAAATTCTTGCTAAACGTTGTCGCATCAAAATAAATTTATAACAGAATTAAAGATTATGAATACAAAATGGATAATATTAAATAAAAAATAATCCCATCTACTTAAAAGTAAATGGGATTATTCAAAAAGATCAACTATGAGTACAAAACTGGCGCACCTAATTTTTCATGAATGCTGTTACTTTCCTGTGGTGAAATATTCAATCCTTTAGCGAGTTGATCCAGATAATTTGCTTCTTTCTGAGAATCAAGGTCTATCGCAAGTAGAGACATAAAATAAGCTTGTTGCTCCATACCATTTGGAATACTTCTCACCAGACCTTGAAGATCGTTGGGCTCACGCATAATAGACCTGACCAGATCTAATTCGTCTTGTGTTACATCATCCAGATGCTCGCCGATTTTTTGCTGTTCTTCAGCATCAATATCGCCATCTGCTTTAGCCGCACTGATCATTGCACGCAACATCACTTCGGCTTGTTGCTCTTGATCTTGCGTAGGTTGTACATTTTCTTTTCCTTGTAACACATCATTCAATAAACCTCCCAAACCACCTGAGGCTGCTGAACCGCCACCTAGTGAATCGAGAATACCACCAAGACTACCACCTTGACTTTGTCCGCCCGCGCCTCCTAACATGCCAGCAAGATCACCTAAGCCACCACCTGACGAACCACCACTCATGGAACCTATAAGTTCACCTAAACCGCCCAACCCACCAGATTGACGGCCTGAAGATTTTTGATTCTTAGCCAGCCCTTCAATTAAGCCGCCTAAACCACCACCTGAACTACCACTGGAACTTTGGCCACCAAGCATTCCGCCAAGTACGTCACCCAAACCACCACCGCCTGATTTCTGACCGCCTAAAAGACCACCGAGCAAACCGCCTAGATCACCACCGGAACTTCTACTGGACTTTTGTCCACCACCTAAAAGACCGCCGAGCAAACCTCCAAGACTGCCACCGCTGCCTTGACTGCTACCACCCGCCATACCACTTACTGCCTTAGCGACCATCATTCCAACAGCCATTTTTCCTAATGTTTTGACCAAACTCATAAAACCACTCCCAACTCTGTTTTTCTAATAGATGAAACTTCAAATTTAACTACATTACTAGCATATGCCTTTGTATGTTTACTTAGCAAATCCTGATCATACTGTATTACTGTTTGTTTTGTATTTCTTCTTCCAAACACTCAACAACCGTGCACTTGAGCCTGCCAGAATCTAATTTCGCGGTTATTGTCTCCCCAGTGTTTATAAGCTTGGCTGAACGAATAATCTCACCTTTCTCAGTTTGAATAATCGAATACCCACGTTTCAGAGTGGCAAGTGGACTGACCGAATTTAAGGTTCTTGCTGTTTCTGCGAGCATAGCGTGCAGCTTTTCAGTATGCCTTTTCATCGCCGATTTCAATCGCAATTTATATTGCTGACAACGCTCTTTTTTGATCGCAATTATATTTTCTGGATTCTGTTGTTTTAGATCGGCAATAGAATTATTAAGACGAATTCGTTTTTGATCAAAACTCGTTCTTATCGCAGCATTAGCCCTGAACCCCAGGTCATCTAACCGTTGTGACAACTCTTCTAAACATCTTCCTGGATCAACCAGACGCTTTTCTAACCAACGAATATTTTGATCAAGCCGGCTAATGCTGTCGCTAATATGATCATGAAACCAGGCTTGAAAACCTTCAAAATTTTGCCGTAATTTTTCCTGATCCTGACTGATCAGTTCTGCAGCGGCGGAAGGTGTCGGTGCGCGAACATCAGCGACAAAATCTGCGATGGTAAAATCAATCTCATGTCCCACGCCCGAAACAATGGGTATTTCACACTCATAGATTGCTCGAGCGACAACTTCTTCATTGAATGCCCATAAATCTTCCAGAGAACCGCCACCACGACTGACGAGCAAAACATCACACTCTTGGCGTTCAGCCGCAAGATAGATCATTCGAGCAATCGAATGACCCGCCGAATCTCCCTGAACCTGAGTTGGATAGATGATTACCTCTAGCGCAGGGAAACGTCGGTTTAATACACTGATAATATCCCTCACCGCAGCACCCGTTGCCGATGTAATAATACCAACACGTTCTGGAAATAGTGGTAACTCTTGCTTTATGTCTTGATCAAAAAGCCCTTCTTTATCAAGTTTTTCTTTCAACTGATCAAACGCCAGTTGCAAAGCACCTTCACCGGATGGCTCTAATCGATCTGCGATCAACTGAAATTCACCACGCCCTTCGTAAAGACTAACGCGTGCGTAGATCATCACCTGCATGCCGTTTTCTGGCTGAAACTTCAGTAAATTATTCCGTCCTCGAAACATCGCGCAACGAACTTGTGATTTTGAATCTTTCAACGAAAAATAAAGATGGCCCGACGCAGGTTTTGCAAGATTCGAAATCTCTCCCTCCACCCAGGTCATTGGAAAACTCCCCTCGAGGATCGATTTTGCTTCTCGATTGAGTTGCGAGACAGAATATATCTCGCCGGTCCCCATTCCTGAATTATTTCCATGACTAGTTTTAGAATTCATCACCCGATGATAAATCCTCTATAGAAGAAGAACAATAAAGCACGTTATAATGAGCTGCTTTTCACACCAACTTAATACAGGGTTACCTGAATATGCGAATTACTGGTGAAGCACTAACCTTCGATGATGTTCTACTGGTTCCAGCCTACTCCAATCTCTTGCCTCGCGACGCCAGTCTGGTTACAAAACTGACACGAGAGATTGATCTAAATATTCCTATTATTTCTGCTGCAATGGATACCGTAACGGAACATCGCTTAGCGGTCTCTCTTGCTCAGGAAGGTGGCATTGGAATAATTCACAAAAACCTCAACATTTCTCAACAAGCAAGCGAAGTCAGAAAAGTAAAAAAATACGAAAGTGGCGTTGTAGATAACCCAGTCACAGTGACGGCAGATACCACAATTCAAGAAGTACTTGATCTCACTAATCGTTACCATATTTCAGGAATGCCCGTTGTCGATGGTGATGATCTGGTTGGTATTGTTACCAGCCGTGATCTACGCTTTGAAACTGATCTTGCTAAACCCGTTGCCAGCATAATGACTGGTAAAAATAAGCTGGTAACTGTTAAAGAAGGTGCTAGCCAGGAACAAGCTATAGAAAAACTTCAAAAACACCGTATAGAAAAAGTGTTGGTGGTCAATGAAGACTTTCATCTCCGTGGCTTAATCACGGTTAAAGATCTGCGCAAAGCAGATAAATATCCAAATGCCTGTAAGGACGGTCATGATAGTCTTCGCGTGGGTGCCGCCGTTGGAACTGGTGAAGGAACGCATGAAAGAATTGAAGCTCTGGTTGAAGCGGGTGTTGATGCAATTGTCGTAGATACCGCTCACGGCCATTCTCAAGGTGTTCTGGATATGGTTACCTGGGCAAAGAAAAATCATGGTCAAGATGTACAAATTATTGGTGGCAATGTGGCTACAGGTGCAGCCGCAACTGCTCTGGTCGAAGCGGGGGCAGATGCAGTTAAAGTCGGAATTGGTCCTGGATCAATTTGCACAACTCGAATTGTTACGGGCATAGGCGTTCCTCAAATCACCGCGATCAATAATGTCGTTCAAGCGTTAGATGGCACTGGTGTTCCGATGATTGCTGACGGTGGTATCAGATTTTCCGGTGATATTGCTAAGGCACTTGTCGCCGGTGCGCACAGCATTATGGTTGGTGGTTTATTTGCTGGAACCGAAGAGGCTCCAGGTGACATTGAACTATTTCAAGGCCGATCGTACAAATCCTACCGAGGTATGGGTTCCTTAGGTGCAATGTCACAAACCCATGGTTCGTCTGATCGCTACTTCCAGGAAAATGATGAAATAGAAAAACTCGTCCCTGAAGGTATTGAAGGTCGCGTTCCCTATAAAGGGCCATTATCTGCAATTATTCATCAAATGCTGGGTGGTATTCGTGCTGCAATGGGTTATACCGGATGTGCAAATATGGAAGAGATGCGTACTAAACCCGAGTTTGTTCGCGTCTCGCCCGCAGGTATGCGTGAAAGCCATGTACATGATGTGACTATTACAAAAGAACCGCCTAATTATCGTCAAACCTGAACGAATCAAACGACTATGACAGATATACATTCTGATAGAATACTTGTACTGGATTTCGGATCTCAATACACACAATTAATCGCCCGTCGTGTTCGCGAGGCAGGCGTTTATTGTGAAATGCATCCTTATGATCTTTCTGAAGATGCGATTCGAGAACTGGCTCCAAAAGGGATAATTCTTTCCGGCGGGCCTGAATCTGTTACTGAGGTTGACATTAGCGCACCTCATGCAGTGTTTGATGCCGGTATCCCCGTACTCGGTATTTGCTATGGCATGCAAACGATGGCTGCACAACTGGGTGGCGAAGTTGAAAAATCTGATCATCGCGAATTTGGTTATGCACAAGTTCGCGCTCGCGGCCATTCAAACTTACTCAAAGAAATCGAAGATCACACAACCCCGGAAGGTTGGGGCTTGCTCGATGTCTGGATGAGCCATGGAGATCGCGTCAAAACACTCCCACAAGGTTTTAAAGTGATCGCCTCTACTGATAGCGCACCTATTGCTGGAATGGCTGATGAAGATCGGCACTTCTACGCTTTGCAATTTCATCCTGAGGTCACTCACACTCGGCAAGGCATGAGAATACTCAGCCGTTTCTTACATGAAATTTGTGGTTGCAAAAATAATTGGACGACAGAAAATATTATCGAAAATAATGTTGATCAAATTCGTCAACAAGTTGGTTCCGATAAAGTATTACTTGGTCTCTCAGGTGGTGTCGATTCATCGGTTGTTGCCGCCCTGCTCCATCGCGCTGTCGGTGATCAACTAACGTGTGTATTCGTCGATAACGGTTTACTACGTCTAAATGAAGGTGATCAAGTAATGACCACTTTCGCTGAACACATGGGTGTAAAAGTGATCCGCGTTGATGCAGAAGATCGTTTTCTTGATGGATTGAAAGATGAAGCTGATCCAGAAAAAAAACGTATCATTATCGGCAATATCTTTATAAAAATATTTGAAGAAGAAGCTCGCAAACTAGAAAACGTAAAATGGCTCGCGCAAGGTACAATTTATCCCGACGTGATTGAATCTGCCGGCACAGAAACAGGCAAAGCTCATGTGATCAAATCTCATCATAATGTTGGCGGTTTACCTGACGATATGGAATTAGATCTAGTCGAACCATTACGGGAATTATTTAAAGATGAAGTTCGCAAAATGGGCGTTGAACTCGGTCTGCCGTCAGAAATGATTTACCGACATCCTTTCCCAGGACCTGGACTTGGTGTGCGTATTTTAGGCGAAGTCACAAAAGAATATGCAGATATTTTAAGGTTGGCTGACTCGATTTTTATGGAAGAACTTTATAACGCCGATCTGTACGATAAAGTCAGCCAGGCCTTTGCAGTATTCCTGCCAGTAAAATCAGTCGGCGTAACTGGCGATAGTCGAAATTATAGTTATGTAATCGCATTAAGAGCTGTTGAAACCATTGATTTCATGACCGCGCGCTGGTCACATTTACCCTACGATTTACTCGATCTTTTATCCCGGCGGATCATAAATGAAATTCCTAACGTATCACGCGTTGTTTATGATATTTCTGGAAAACCACCTGCAACGATTGAATGGGAATAAGTTCGTCAAAAACTATTGACCATGTAAATAGTGAACAAAAAATAATTGATCTTGAGTGGATGCATAGAGCCCTCCAATTAGCAAAAAAAGCCGAATCAGTTGGTGAAGTTCCTGTTGGTGCAATCCTTTTACAAAATGATAAAGTAATCGGCGAGGGTTGGAACCAACCTATTAAAAATTGCGACCCTAGCGCACATGCTGAGATCACTGCGATAAGAAACGCTGCGGAAAATGTACAAAATTATCGACTCCCAGATACAACGTTATATGTAACACTCGAACCCTGTTCTATGTGCGCAGGTGCTATCATTCATGCACGAATTGCACGCGTTGTGTTTGGTGCTTATGATCCAAAGGCTGGAGCTGCTGGAAGTGTTTTTGATATTTTAGGAACGGATAAGTTAAATCATAAAGTAGAAATAGTAAGTGGTGTTATGCAAAACCAATGTTCAGAAATCTTAAAACAATTTTTTAAAAATAAACGGTTAAATAAGTGACTAGCAAAAATATAAAAGGCCTCAGTCTTTACCAATATGATTTCTGTCCTTTCTGCGTAGCAACGCGTCGTGCAATAGAAAAGCTAAATATAAATATTGAGATACGCGACACAATGAAAGATCCAAAAAATCAGCAAGAGTTAATTTCTAAAGGCGGCAAAAGCCAGGTTCCCTGTTTAAGAATTGATCAAGGTGATTCGACACGTTGGATGTATGAGTCAGCGGATATTATTCAATACTTAACTAAAAAATTTAGCTAACGCTTTTCTTTACATGTTTGAAAAAGAAGATCTAATAAAACTGGCAAAATTCGAAATGCCTTTTGGAAAATATAAAGGCCGACGTTTGATCGACTTACCCGAAAATTATTTACTCTGGTTTTCCGAAAAAGGCTTTCCTGAAGGACAACTAGGAATGCTAATGGCACTGACTTTAGAAATAAAAATTAATGGTCTTGAATATTTGATCGAACCTTTAAAAAAATTACCAACAATACATTAGGAATAAAATGCAAAAACAACAATTAATTAATTTGATCAAAACAGATCCTGAATCAATTGAATTCAATGATGTGATCAAAACGATTGATCATAATTATGAATACAAACCTGCCCGATTTACAAATGGTGATGTTGTAAACGAAAGTGGGACTAATGAAGGTTCATGCAAAATATTTTCTTTCGCACAACTGAATGATTTGAAAGAACAAGAAACACTTGCATGTTTTGGAAATTATTATCGCAAAGATGTTCTAGATCATCCTCAAGGAACTGATCACGCAAACATTCGTACTTTTATACAATTGGGCTGGGAAGGAATTAGTTTTGATAGCCAAGTCTTATCTGAAAAATAATAAATAAAAATATGAACAAAAGTATCGTTACAAACATTATCGCGTTATGTATCGTCATCGCCGGTTTTTATTCACCCATCCATTCTGAAATTTTACTCTCGGTCGGTTTGTTTGCGCTATCGGGTGCAGTAACAAACTGGCTAGCTATTCACATGTTGTTTGAGAAAGTCCCCTTTTTATATGGTTCAGGCGTTATCCCGAATCAGTTTGAAGAATTCAAATCAGGCATTAAAAATCTGATCATGGAGCAATTCTTTACCGAAAATAATATTCAACGTTTTATAAAAGACGAAGAGAAATCTACTAGCGGAATATTAAATTTATCTCCCGTTTTAGACGCGGTTGATTACGATAAAATTTTTCAATCATTTCTTGATGCTATCAACAATTCTTCTTTAGGTTCTATGCTTGCAATGGTCGGAGGCGCAGAAGCTCTCGAGCCATTACGCAAACCGGTTTCAGAAAAAACGCGATCGGCTCTAAAAGAAATAACTGAGAGTGATAGCTTTCAAAATGCATTACATGCCAGTTTTAATACTAAAAAACTTGGTGGTGATATTAGTGAGAAAATAAGTAATGTCGTTGATTCAAGATTGGATGAATTGACACCCGAATTAGTTAAAGAAATTATTCAGGAAATGATCAAAAAACATCTTGGCTGGTTGGTTGTCTGGGGTGGTGTGTTTGGCGGATTGATTGGACTACTGGCGAGTTATATTTGATCACCTTTATTTGATCATATTCTATAAAAAATAATAATGAATTTCTCTGAACTTACTTCCCTACAAAAAAATGCACTGATCATGGTTTTGATCAACGCATTTGCAACACCATTAATGCTGTCATCCGTCAATGTAGCGTTACCGTCAATTGCGAAAGATCTAAACATGAATGCGGTACTTCTAAGTTGGATCCCGATGATCTACTTAATGGCCAGCGCCATGTTTGTATTAACCTTTGGCCGACTTGCGGACATGCTCGGCCGAAAGAAAATATTTTTGATCGGAACCTCAGCAGCGATCATTACTTCTATTGGAGCATCACTTTCACAGTCTGGTGAAATATTACTCCTGTTTCGCTTCTTACAAGGTGTGAGTGCAGCAATGTTATATGCTACCCAGGTTGCGATAATCTCATCGGTCTTTCCGCCTCCAAAACGTGGTGGAGCGATTGGTTTAATGATTTCAATTCTTTATTTTGGCCTCGCTGCCGGCCCATTCTTTGGGGGTCTTTTAATCGAACAATTTGATTGGCGCGCATGTTTTATATTACACATTCCGTTGGCTTTAATTGTTATCTATTTTGGTCTTAAAAAAGTATCTGGCGACTGGTCTGATCAAGAATCAACACAGTCAATAAAAGATCTGGATTTAAAAGGGGCGAGTGTTTATGGTCTTGCCATCGTTGCACTTTCAATTGGTGTTTCTAACCTTCCTTCCTTATCCAGCTTAATAACAATTTTATTTGGAATAGCAGGACTTTATTTATTCACAAAAATCGAAAAAGTTGTCGAACACCCTCTTTTTAATATCAACCTTTTTTCAAACAATCGCGTCTTTACCTTATCCTGTCTTGCATCGTTATTAATGTACACCGCCACCTTTGCGAATGTAGTACTGGTCAGTCTTTATCTTCAATACATAAAAGGATATTCACCCAGCGTCACAGGATTGATCATGATCACACAACCATTAATGATGGCATTTGTTTCGCCACTTTCCGGTCGACTGTCAGATCGCATAGAACCCCGTGTTATAGCCTCGTTTGGAATTGCGTTAACCATTTTAGGATTAGGTCTTCTTGCTTTACTTAATTCAGAAAGTTCAGATGCAATTCTGATCTTTGCATTGATCACAACCGGTGCTGGATTTGGTTTGTTCTCATCACCCAATGTGAATGCGATTATGGGATCAGTCAATAAATCACAATACGGAATCGCGGCAGGAATAAATGCAACTATGCGGGTCGTTGGTCAAATGACAAGCATGATCATGGTGACATTAGTGATGAGTTTGTTGCTTGGCGCGGTGGAAATTGCACCTGAAAACTACGATCAGTTAAGTAACGTGATCCGTATATCTTTTTTGATCGCCGCTATTCTTTGTTTGCCAGCGATTTACTTCTCATTGTTTCGGGGCCGACTGCGGGAGAGTTAGTTAATCTAGTAAAAACATTTTGTTAAACAATATTTTTTCAATAAAGATCTCTTTTTAAACAAACAATTCCTTAATGAAAATCATATTTGTTTAGCTTAGGCATTTAGCCATCAACGTCGTTTTCAGAAATCGTAGATATGCACTCTGTATTACAAATGATACATTTACCTGCGATGTGTTTTATCCCGTGCTCAATGTATAGCTCCGGTTCTTTTATTCCCAGGTCAGCTTTATCACATTTGTCACACCAAGTTTCTCTAAGAAACCACACTTGGTCACTTTCTGATAAAGAATAGAAGTCTAAACATTCCCGATTAATCATATCATCATCTTTTAGTGCTCAACCCCACCCACTCCATGAACATGACCGTGCTCTAATTCTTCTTCTGTCGCATCACGCACATCGATCACTTCCATATCGAATGTAAGTGTTTTTCCAGCTAGAGGATGATTCGGATCAATATCAACATTGTAGCGTCCTACTTTGACCAATGTTGCGGCTTTCGCGCCATTATTAGTATTGATTTCTACAGCCATTCCAGCTACTAATTTGCCTTTGTTCAGTACATATTTTTTTGGAATACGTCGCGATTCATATTCCTCTCTCGGACCATAAGCTTCTTCTGGTGGTAACGTAACAGATGCCTTATCACCGGTTGATTTCCCAGTTAGTGCTTTTTCTATTCCTGGCATCATCGCTTTATGTCCATGTAAAAAAACTGCCGGAATCGTATCGCGTGAATCTTCGATCTTGTCCTTATCTACTTCGGTTAACACATAGTGGAAAGTAACAACTTTATCTTTTTCTATAACCATTTTAATTCCTTAACGAATAGTTCCTGTGTGATTGCTTGTTTGATTACAATTTTAGTTCTGTCTATACCAAGCTTGTGCAATAATATCAAAATTCGTCCCCAATAGATCAGAATTAATGTCTCTCGTAGAAAACCTTAAGCCCGAAGAATACCAAGCCGTGATTGGCCCCGCTTTACACGCCGCAGCTGATGTTGCAGCCGCGCGTGGAGATCCTGACTTATTTAATGATCTGCCGTCGATGCTTGCGTTAATGACATTGACTCACGATCTTGCTGATTTGTATCAACATCACTGGGGTGCTCTGGGACAACTTTCACCACCAGCCATTTTCGAAGCTGCACCCATCGCCGCCTGCGTGATCGTTTTGCAAGAACAAGAACTTGAACAAGAATCGATCACGGCGATGACCGATGCATTAGAAAGAGCCGATATTATGTTGCGCGAAGAAAACCTGCTCGGCATGGAACGTGTCGAAGTACAAAAAGCCTGGGATGCATTTTTAGATAAAAATACTGATCTTGCTCATACACATATGAAGCAGGCGGCGAGAATAGTTGCAAATATTATCGACACCTGGGAAGTTCATAAACAAACGAGCCACTAATAGATTAATAATAAAATATGATAAAAATACTCGCATTCTCCGGCAGTAGCCGTAAAGATTCTGTTAATAAAAAAATGGTGAAGATCGCTGCCCAAGGTGCTGAAGAAGCGGGTGCAGAAGTGACTTACATCGATTTAGCTGATTACCCTATGCCGATTTACAATGGCGATTTAGAAGATGCAGAAGGTCTTCCAAAAGGCGCTCAGAAATTTAAAAAGATATTAACCGATCACGATGGTGTTTTGATCTCAACGCCGGAATACAACAGCAGTTTTCCTGCGCTACTCAAAAATGCAATTGATTGGGCATCACGATCAGAATCTGCGGATGAAACAAGGCTGTCAGCTTATCAGAATAAAATTGCAGCGATTATGTGTGCAACACCCGGTGGTTCAGGCGGCATGAAAGGTTTGATGATGCTGAGATTACAACTTGAACACATTGGTGTGATCGTTTTACCGAATCAACAATCTATTTCACAAGCTTTTAATGCCTTTGATGAACAAGGAAATTTGATCGATAGTAAAAAACAAATTGCGGTTAAAAAGATAGGTGCCGATCTCGTCAACCTTGTGAATAAAATCAACGCTTGATCATGAAAGAATTATATCCGGAAATTACCGATCCTGTCGTCCATGATATTGATTCAGGAGAGATCCACAAAGTTTATGTCGAAGAATGTGGAAATCCAGAAGGTATTCCAATTATTTTTATACACGGCGGCCCAGGTTCGGGATGTCAGCCATACCACCGACAATTTTTTGATCCAGAAAAATACCGTATTATTTTATTTGATCAACGAGGCGCAGGACGTTCAACGCCAAAAGGTTCTCTTGAGGAAAACACCACGCAAGACTTGATCGCGGATATGGAAGCGATTCGTGAAAAACTAAAAATTGATCGATGGGTTTTATTTGGTGGATCATGGGGAGTTACTCTCGCCCTGCTCTATGCTGAAACTTATCCGGGCAACGTTTCTGGACTTATATTACGTGGAAGTTTTCTGGCAACCAAACGTGATCTAAACTGGTTTTTCGGAGATGGCGTTGGTCGAATTTTTCCTGATGAATACAGTAAGTTTATTTCACAACTAGAAAAAGAAAGTTCAGGTATAGATACAGTTATCGACTTTCACAAAATGATCAACTCAAGCTCTGACATGAAAAAAATTAACGCTGCAAAAGCATGGTTACGTTGGACGGGGATCGTTGTCACCTGGACTTTAGAACAAAGAGAGGAGAAAGAAGACGATCCAAAATCTGATGAAAAAGATCCGCAAGAATTGATCAAAGGAGTACAACTAGAATTGCACTATGCTGTGAACGAATACTTTTTAAAACCCGATCAACTAATGAAAAATATAGATCAAATTCCGGATATACCTGTAACGATTATTCATGGCCGACGCGACATCACCTGTCCTATGGAATCCTCATGGCAACTACATAACGCAATCCCAAAATCAAAACTCGTTATCCTTCATGAATCTGGTCATTTAGCCAGCGAACCAGCAATGATCGATGCGCTGGTTTCGGCGACTGATAATTTAACTATCCGTTAAAATTATTTAATAATTTTCCAAATGACATTAGAAAAGTGTATAAAGAAAAATCTAAGTTAAACACAGCTCCGTTATAATTGGATGATTGATCTGATGTGATAAAACTCAACTACAGTTTAAAAGTATTTATCTCGATCAATATTTTCTTTTTATTTATATAGTCAAAATTTCAATTCTACAAAAACTAGCGGAATCAATAATGAAAAAGATCAAAAAAGAAGTTGTCGTCATTGGTGCAGGAACATCGGGTTTATCCGCCTATCGAGCAGCACTGTTTCATACTGAAGATGTGCTCATGATTGAAGGAGGACCTTATGGGACAACCTGTGCTCGCGTGGGTTGTATGCCGAGCAAATTATTGATCGCAGCCGCCGAAGCTGCTCATAGTATTGAAAAAGCACCCGGCTTTGGTGTTTATCCCGGTGGAAAAACACAGATCAATGGTCGAGAAGTAATGGATCGCGTTAAACGTGAACGTGATCGTTTTGTTGGTTTCGTTCTCGAATCGGTAGACAATATTCCGACAAAACATAAACAACGTGGTTATGCTCACTTTTTAAATGATCATACTTTGCAAATTTCGGCTGAAGACGGCGATGATTTTCTGATAGAAGCTGAGAGAATCGTTATCGCAACAGGTTCTCGCCCTGTCTGGCCTGAATCTTTTAATGATCTGGGTGATCGCCTAATCATTAATGATGATGTTTTTGAGTGGGATGATTTACCAGAATCTGTCGCGGTATTTGGCCCAGGTGTTATTGGGCTAGAACTTGGTCAAGCACTACATCGTCTTGGTGTGAAGGTTTTGATGTTTGGCCGAAGTGGGACGATTGGGCCACTTTCTGATCCGGATATT
Source organism: Gammaproteobacteria bacterium (assembly GCA_045110495.1). GTDB lineage: Bacteria > Pseudomonadota > Gammaproteobacteria > CAJXQU01 > CAJXQU01 > CAJXQU01. The sequence goes on along the minus strand of JBGCGE010000001.1, from coordinate 16,148 downwards.
CAGGACTACAGCTTGAAGACTTTTGCCGACGAGTTTTATCTTGATACCAAAGGCGAAATTCTCGAAATGGGACGTGATAACGAAAGCGTTTTCCTGAAGTACAAAGACAAGCAAGGTCAAATCCAGCAGACAATTCTGGACTATGTTTTAGCTACCACCGGACGTCGAGCCAATGTTGATAATCTTGGAATAGAAAATACTAGCCTCCAGTTAGATGAAAAAAATATTCCCATATTTGATCCAGACACAATGCAATGTGGACAAAGTCATATTTTTATTGCTGGTGACGTTAATGATGAGATTCCTTTACTTCATGAGGCCGCCGATCAAGGCAAAATTGCGGGTGATAATGCTGGCAACTATCCAGCTATCAATACCGGTCTTCGACGCGCCTTAATTAGTGTAGTTTTTAGTGATCCTCAAATCGCGACCGTTGGATCAGGCTGGAAAGTATTACAAGAAAAATATACCGATCAATTATTAGTCGGCGAAGTGTCTTTTGAAAGCCAGGGCCGCTCACGCGTCATGCTAAAAAACAAAGGTTTAATGCATGTCTATGCAGAACAAGTTACAGGAAACTTCCTTGGCGCAGAGATTATCGGACCTGCTGCTGAACATCTCGCACACTTACTGTCCTGGGCGCTACAAAATGAAATGACTATTTCGGAAATGTTAGACATGCCTTTCTATCACCCGGTCATCGAAGAAGGGTTAAGAACTGCTCTGCGAGATGTAAATGATAAAATTATCGCGGCATAACATTAGAATATTTTTCTTTTTCCACATGTAGAAAAGTAAAGAGACATTGTTAGCTATCTACTAACACAAGGGGCATAAATACTAATAATAAAATCCTTTACGATAAATTTGATCAGTACTAATTTAATCCATTATTTAGTGGGCAAATGGTTATTGTTTCCAACTTATTGTTATCGGCTGTAATGAACCATTTGGTTGGTTGTATAAGAACCATTTAAGCTCTACTGAACTTGATAAAAAGTAAAAATAAAAGCCAGCCAGAATTATTTATCCGGTTGTTTTATATGCGTTTTATTTAAATTTATTAACCTCCCGGCAAAACTGGCATAAACAATGCCATATAACATAAGACTACAGACAACTGTGGTCACTTTTTTTAACTATAATACCTTTAGGAGGTAATTATCATGAAATGGGAAACTCCAGCATACGAAGATCTACGATTCGGTTTTGAAGTAACAATGTACATCATGAATCGTTAAGATTTGATCAGGGAGAGGTGATCATCACTTCTCCCTTTTTTAGCTCTATTGTTTCAGGTATTTTCACCGTTTTTTCTCACTCTATTTAAAAAAATTACATCATGCATATAAGGATTTTAGGCTCTGGCGCAGGCGGTGGATTTCCACAATGGAATTGCAATTGCAAAAACTGCAGCGGAGTAAGATCTGGCGAAGTTAAATGCGTCGCGAGAACACAATCATCAATAACCGTCAGCGCAGACGGAGAAAACTGGGTATTGATCAATGCCTCTCCGGATATACGTGCACAGATCGAATCTTTTGGGCCACTACAACCCGCTCGTAAAGTGCGCGACACAGGCATTTGCTCGATCATTATTACCGATGCACAAATTGATCACACAACCGGATTACTCATTCTCAGAGAACACGACAAACCCTGGGATATTTATTGCACAAAAGAAGTCCACGAAGACATGACAACGGGCTATCCAATCTTCAATATTCTCGGTCATTTTCGTGGAGTTAACTGGCATGAAGTCATGCCAGATATGACATCGTTTACGATCCCTCAAGCAGCAGGGTTACGTTTTACCAGTGTGCCGCTTAAGAGCGAAGCACCTCCCTTCTCGCCACACCGGCACAACACGGTTCCCGGTGACAATATTGGCTTATTGATCGAAGATCTTAATACAGGAAAATCGGTTTTTTATGCACCAGGTCTAGGCGTGATTGAAGATCACGTTTTCGATTATATGGATGAAGCAGATGCAGTTCTGGTTGATGGCACTGTTTGGACAAATGACGAAATGTCTAAAGAAGGAATTAGTAATAAACTCGCCAGTGAAATGGGACACCTCTCTCAAAACGACGAAGGTGGCATTAAAGAGACTCTTTCAAAATTAGATTCGACACGAAAAATTTTGATCCACATCAATAATACCAATCCGATTCTGGATGAAGATTCCGACGAGAGACGTCAATTGAATGAAGCTGATATTGAAGTTTCTTTCGATGGTATGGATTTGATCTTATAAGGAAAGCAAAATGAGTACAGACAACACACCTTGGAGCCGAGAAGAGTTTGAACAAAAACTCCGTGATAAAGAAAAATACTATCACATCAATCACGAATTTCACGTTCTAATGAACAACGGCAAACTCGATAAAGAAGCGATACAAGGTTGGGTAGCAAATCGTTTTTACTATCAAGAAGCTATTCCTGTAAAAGATGCCGCAATCATGTCCAACTGCTGGGATCGCGATACACGCCGCCAGTGGGCACAACGGATTATTGATCACGATGGAACCGAAGGTGATGATGGCGGTATTGAAGCCTGGTTATTACTAGGTGAAGCGGTTGGCCTATCACGTGAAGATCTGAAATCACATAAATTTTTATTGCCCGGCGTGAAGTTTGCAATCGACGCTTATATCAATTTCGCAAAACAACAACCCTGGGAAGTTGCAGCAAGCTCGTCACTGACAGAACTTTTTGCTCCAAAGATTCATCAAAAACGTTTAGATAAATGGCCAGAGTTTTATCCCTGGATTGATGAACGTGGTTATCACTATTTTCGTAAGCGACTTAGCGAAGCGCGTCGTGATGTTCAGCATGGCCTAGATGTCACTTTGGATCATTACAAGACTCGCGAGGAACAAGAATTCATGTTGAGAGTCCTACAATTCAAACTTAATATTTTATGGACAATGCTAGATTGCATGTGGATGGCTTACATAGAAAAGAAACCGCCCTTCCACAATTGCGAAGACCCAGATCAAATTGGTAGCCTGATACTATAAGGAAAATTATGAGCGAAGAAATCACACTAGAAAATATCCCAAAAATTGCACCAATGTTTCGCTTGCAATGGGAAGAAGTTCAGGATGCTTTTGTCATTCTCTATCCAGAAGGTATGGTTAAACTCAGCCAGAGTGCAGGTGAATCCTTGAAACGTGTTGATGGTAAAAAATCTATCGGTGACATCATTAAAGATCTAGAGGCACAGTTTGAAGGTGCTGATCTAAAAAACGATGTTCTGCAATTATTTGAGGTGTCAAAACAAAATGGCTGGATCACAACTAGTTAATCAAGCAGGTCACAAACTTACGCCACCACTTTGGTTGCTGGCGGAGCTGACTTATAAATGCCCACTTCAATGTCCTTATTGCTCTAATCCAACCGACATTGCGGCCTATAAAAATGAACTTTCTACGGACGACTGGATTCGTGTGATGCGACAAGCACGTGCAATGGGTGCGGCTCAAATTGGTTTTTCTGGTGGTGAACCTTTAATCCGACAAGACCTTGAAGAATTGATCGCAGAATCTCGAAAACTAGGCTTTTACTCCAATCTGATCACATCTGGTGTCGGCATGGATGAAGATCGAATCAAAGCTTTCAAAGAAGCTGGCCTTGATCATATTCAAATCAGTTTTCAGGCAAGTAATGAAGAATTAAATAATTTTCTCGGCGGCACTAAATCTTTCGAACATAAACTCGAAATGGCACGGCTGGTAAAAAAATACGAATACCCGATGGTTTTGAATATCGTTATCCATCGGCAAAATATTGATCAAATTCGAGACATTCTCGATATGGTTGTCGAGTTAAAAGCCGATTATGTCGAACTTGCCAGCACGCAATATTACGGTTGGTCACTGCATAATATCGAGCAATTACTTCCAACGCGCGAGCAACTTGAACGTGCAGAAAAAGTCGCAAATGAATATCAGGATCGCATGAAAGATCAGATGAAGATCATTTATGTTGTTCCCGATTATTTTGAAGATCGTCCAAAAAAATGCATGAATGGTTGGGGGAATATATTCCTCACCATCGCACCAGATGGCGTCGCACTTCCTTGTCATTCTGCTCGTCAACTACCGGGGCTTGATCTACCCAATGTTCGAAATTTCAGCATTCAAGATATCTGGAATGAATCAAACGATTTTAATAAATTCCGTGGCATGGACTGGATGAAAGAACCCTGCCGTAGTTGCGATGAAAAAGAAATTGATCTTGGCGGCTGTCGCTGCCAGGCTTTTATGCTGACGGGTGATGCAACCAATGCTGATCCTATCTGTAGCAAATCATCACATCATCAAGAGCTACAAGATGATGTAAGTCGTATCGAAGCAAATGCGGTCAATCCTGTGGTAGAAGCAAAACCTCTCGTCTTCCGTAATATGAAAAACTCTAAAGAAATTATTAGTCAAAAAGTGGATTGATTTTCGGAAAGTTTAACTTAAGCCTGACTCTAGATCGCGCTAATATTGTTAAATCAAGAATAAAAAAAGGGTGCTTAAGTAGCACCCCAAATCCTGCCTTTATGGCTAGAGAGAGTATTCTAAGTCTTATTCATTCCTATTGGCGAGTAAACTCTGGGTACGCTTCCATACCACATTCACTTATATCAGTCCCTTCTGATTCCTCTTCTTCTTCGACTCTAATTCCTACAGCCATTTTCAGAATAGTCCAGACGATTAAACTGGCAAAAAAGACCCAGATAAAAATGACTAAAGCACCCGTGAGCTGCCCCATAAAGGTAGCTTCAGCATCAGAAAGTAATACTGCAAAGATTCCAAACAGACCTACTACTCCATGCACCGAAATAGCCCCGACAGGATCATCAATTTTTAGTTTGTCCAAGGTGATAATGCTCATGACGACAATCAGACCGCCAGCTCCACCAATTAATGTTGCTAGCAATGGTGTTGGATCAGCCGGTTCAGCAGTGATCGCAACCAGACCTGCTAATGCACCATTAAGTGCCATGGTTAAGTCTGCTTTACCGAATAAGACCCGTGCGAGTAGCAAAGCTGCAATCAAACCACCCGCAGCAGCTGCATTGGTATTCAAGAATACATTTGCTACTTCATTTGATGCCGCAATACCTCCGAGCTTTAAAGTAGACCCACCATTAAAACCAAACCAGCCCATCCAAAGAATGAATGTACCCAACGTCGCCATTGGTAGATTTGCACCTGGGATTGGATTTACCTGCCCATTGGATCCGTACTTACCTTTACGTGGCCCAAGCAGTAAGACTCCAGCAAGTGCAGCCGCGGCACCGGCCATATGAACGATACCTGATCCTGCATAATCGCTATAATTCAGTTCACCAATAAAAGGCACAGCATTACCACCCCATGTCCAACCACCTTCTAATGGATAAATAAAGCCAGTCATAACCACAGCAAATGCAAGAAATGCCCAAAGCTTCATCCGCTCAGCAACTGCACCAGATACGATCGACATTGCTGTCGCAACAAACACTACCTGGAAGAAGAAATCTGAAGCACCAGAATAGACAGAGTCTCCACCGAAGCCATTTTCAGAGGAGGAGGCAAGTGCAGCCTCAACATCAAGTGAAGCAACCGTATCTACACCTGACAGGAATACTCCACCTCCGTACATAAGATCATATCCACAGATCATATACATAGTGCAAGCCACCGCGTATAGGGCGATATTTTTAGTTAAAATTTCAGTTGTGTTTTTTGCTCTAACTAAACCTGCTTCGAGCATTGCAAAACCTGCTGCCATCCACATTACAAACGCACCCATTACAAGAAAGTAAAAAGTGTCTAGAGCGTACTGCAATTCAAATATTTGATTTTCCATTTTTATAATTCTCCTCGGAATTTTTTGTCCAGCTATTTATAAGGCTTCTGAGCCACTCTCACCCGTACGGATACGGATGGCTTGCTCTAAAGGCGTAACAAAGATCTTTCCATCACCAATTTTTCCGGTGCTAGTAGCTTTGCTGATTGCTTCTATAACTGCCTCTGATTGATCTTCATCAATAGCAACTTCAAGTTTTACCTTGGGTAAAAAATCGACAACGTACTCTGCCCCACGATAAAGTTCTGTGTGTCCTTTTTGTCGGCCAAACCCTTTGACCTCGGTGACCGTCAAACCGGCAACCCCAATTTCAGAAAGCGCCTCTCTTGCATCATCTAATTTGAAAGGTTTAATTATGGCTGTGACTAATTTCATAGTTCAGCTCCTCCATTTATAGTTTTTAAAATACAAAGCTCTTTTAAATATGATTTTATTTAGACTACCAACCGCATAAGCTTTTATGAGTAGTACCACAAAATAGATATTCTGTTGCAACATCAACCTTGCTAGTGTTTTTATGTCTTTCGTTTAAGTGAATTAGCAGTATTGTGCTTGTCAGATCATCTGTGTTTAAAGTTTGAATTAAATTTTTCATTTTAAGATCCCTTAATATTGGCTTATCAATTTTTTTTAAATGTGATTCACTATACATAAATATAGCGATACGGTTTACCGATTGCATCATCCATGCCATCACATTATTTATATATATATCAGTAACTTAATTGTTATTCAGACTTTTCAAATACACTTCAAACGCACTATTTTGGTGCGGGAAAATATTTTTGCACCCAGTTTAAACATCTATATTTTAAAAAACTTTACTTAGGGGCGTATCGAAAGACTTATAGAAGAGAAAGAAGAAATGTAACGATAATTGAATAACTAACTGAAAATTACCTATTTATGATTATCATGAAGTAAAGGCCATAAAGCGATCGGAAAAAAGATTTACGAATAAGTGATTTCCTTATTGGTAAGAATATAAATTCAAGCTTAGCTAAGTATCGCTTTTGAGGAAATGGACTTAAATCCAGTCTAATCTAATACATTACTATTAAATATTGGACTGTGTCAGTATCTATAAGTACAACGAACTGACTCTTCATGAGGTTAAACGCAATTTAATTTTTCGATTAATAAAATCTACAGATCTTACCCGCACTAATGAATCTACTCCTATCTAGTCAGATGTAGTTTTATTTCATACATCGCGGCACCGGAACAAACTTTTTTCTTGACAATGGCTTCAAATTCAATCTGTTTGTGTACACGAGGAGCTTGTTGATTTCAAGACATGGAGGTTTGCCGCTAAAATTTTTACACTTGGCCGTCATTGAGTTCTGTTCTGCAAAACGGCACATCCTTGGTAGGACTTTTACCCTCTTACGTTTGAAAGGCGGCTTGCCCCTAGACTGTCCTACTCTGCTTAATTACAACCATCTAAGAAATAACTGATCCAAAGAAAAAATTAATAGAGACATTCTGAACTTCAACTACATTAAACACAATTAAGTGCATATCATCATTAAGGCAGATAGAAAAAGTTACTCGAAAGGACAGACTACCTAAAGCTCATACCTTTAGCGCTAAAATTTACGATATAGAAAATCGTAAAGTACGACTCAACGAGTTAGTTTTAAAAATCAGTTTATATTGTTTAATACGTGGTTGAATTTACTGTGTTTGATCAAATATTTTTGATCGATCATATATGCATTCGATTATGATCTAAAAAGAAGGAAGCGGTATGGCCAAAAGGCCTATCCGCTTCATTTTCTTTACTACTTTTAGAAAATTTCCAACTATAAGAACGTGTTGTCTAACGGCTCTTGTCTACCTGCCTAAAGCTCAAAGTCTATACCATAGCTAACAACAAATTTCACCTCATCATTATCCAGGTTATCGGGACCTACATCATCTAGATCAGTAGAAGAGACCATAAAGCTGAAGCCATTCTTTGACATTGAAATATTATAGTCTACGTAATCACCAGGAACGCCGTTGAAAGCTTCAGAAAAATCGCCTTCATGGTGTCCAATGTGTAAACCCAATTCTATGCCCTCACCCACTTCTGTTGAATAATCAACATACAGATAAGTAGCTTCGCCAAAACCAAAATCTTGGCCTGGACCCTCATCTGCTTCGGTGTTAGCAAGAATATTTAAACCAACAGTAAAGCCACCGTATCCAATGGATCCATAAACTTCGCCGAAGTCGAATTCAGCTTCATCGTCGTAGTTATAATAAAGGTAGCCTATGTCGTAGTTGATACCACTCGCTTCACCCGCGAAGCCCAGATACATATCATGTTCATAAGAATATACATCGTCAGCAGCGTAGCTCACGTTTGAAACCCAGGTTCCTGCGTAAAAACCACTGTCATGCATGTAATCAATTCCGCCTGATACAGCTGCTTCATTTATTGTTTGGGTTAGACCACGCCAGATATAATTGTTTGAGGCAGCGAAGTTAGCATTCCATTCACCTGCTTGTGCTGTGCTAGCAGAAATAATTAGTCCAGCTGCCGCGAGTGAGATAATTTGTGATTTCATTTTTTGTTACCCTCCATTGTTGTTATATATAAAATGTTAAATACCGTACAATTTTTCAGTATTACGTTTTTCTATTAGCATAATCCATGCCAAACATTTTTCACTTTATTAATCAGAAAGTTAAAAAGAGTGCGGATGTTTTAAATATATCTAAAACGCCCTAGACTGGTGCGAGAAAATTATTTTTGCACACAGTTTAAGCACGCAGAATTAGCAACTCGTGATATAGTTGAAGTAATGAATAACAACGAAGAAAGATATGATTAATACAACGATAATTGAGTCACTCGCTGAGAAAATTGCTTCTTCATTACCTGCGGGCGGTAGAGCTCTTGCGGACGATGTAAAAACTAATTTGCGTACAGGATTAATATCAGCCCTGGAAAGAATGGATCTTGTTACTCGTGAAGATTTTCAAATTCAAACAGAACTACTCGCGAGAACACGTGCAAGGCTAGAACAACTTGAAAAACGTCTCGAAGAAATAGAATCAGGAAAATCTAAAGAACAAATATAAGATCGAAAGATAAAAATTACTTTTCCATGGAAGGAACCAGATATGAGCATTGCCATTGTCTATAGTCGTGCACAGTTAGGAGTAGAAGCGCCTCTCGTCACAATCGAAGTTCACCTTTCTAATGGCTTGCCTAGCTTAGCGATTGTTGGATTACCCGAAGCGGCTGTAAAAGAAAGCAAAGACCGGGTTAGAAGTGCCATTCTCAACAGTCGTTTCGAGTTCCCCCTTAAACGTATCACCATTAATCTCGCTCCAGCAGATTTGCCGAAACAAGGTGGTCGTTACGATTTACCCATCGCTCTGGGAATTCTCGCCGCTTCTGATCAAATTCCAAAAGAAAATTTGATCATGAGAGAGTTCGTCGGTGAACTAGCCTTAACAGGTGAATTACGATCCATTCCTGGCGTTCTGCCTTTTACTATTGCGGCTAAAAATGCAAACCGTCCTGTCACCTTGCCTATGGAAAATGCTGAGGAAGCTTCATTGATCAAAGATGCAATAATCAACCCTGCTAAACATCTACTCGATGTTTGTGCACATCTTGATCAATCAGACGTAATTCCAGAATACTTACCCATAGAACGACAAATCGAACCTATCAGCACTCCAGATCTCTCCGATGTAAGAGGACAGCAACATGCAAAACGTGCACTGGAAATAGCAGCAGCTGGTGGTCATAACTTATTATTTATTGGTCCACCCGGTACCGGAAAAACGATGCTTGCCAGCCGCTTACCCGGAATATTGCCCGAGATGACCGAAGAGGAAGCGATCGAAACGGCCTCCATTGCATCAATCACTCAAAACCTGTCTACCGATACTTGGAAACAGCGACCTTTTAGATCACCACATCACACAACGTCAGCTGTCGCGCTAGTGGGTGGAGGTAGCCAACCAAAACCTGGTGAAATTTCTCTGTCACATAATGGCGTGTTATTTTTAGACGAGCTTCCAGAATTTGATCGGAAAGTCCTGGAAGTCTTACGTGAACCACTTGAAACAGGCCATATCAATATTTCACGAGCAGCGCATCAGGCAAGGTTTCCTGCAAGCTTTCAAATGGTTGCTGCAATGAATCCTTGCCCATGCGGTTATCATGGTGACGATTCGGGACGTTGTCGTTGTTCACCAGATCAAATCCAACGTTATCAGTCTAAAATTTCTGGTCCATTGTTAGATAGAATTGATCTACACATCGAAGTAATGAATGTTAAAGACTCGGCACTACTGGATGATGCACCTTGTGGAGAAACGAGTGAGACTATCCGACAAAGAGTAGAGCATGCCAGAGCGTGTCAGTTATCTCGTCGAGGTAAATCTAATCACTTACTTTCCGAAAAAGAATTAACAGAAACTTGTAAATTGAGTGATAAAGATAAAGCTTTACTGCAATCTGCAATGCAAAAACTCAACTTATCTGCGCGATCTATTAATCGCATTCGTAAAGTTTCTAGAACGATTGCAGATCTGGAAAATTCTGATCAAATCCAGACTGTTCACCTTACAGAAGCGATTTCATATCGCAGGCTTGATCGAAATCAAGCATAATTGCAACATGGCGACTTATGCAATTGGTGACGTTCAAGGCTGTTTTCAAGAATTAAACGATTTACTTAGTCTGATTGGTTTTTCAGCTGAACATGATCAACTCTGGTTTGCGGGAGATTTAGTAAATCGCGGCCCGCAATCGTTAGAGACGCTACGTTTTATAGCCTCTCTTGGTGATAAAGCAATATCAGTTCTCGGCAACCATGACATTCATATGCTTGCGGCTGTCCAAACAGGAAAAGCCCATCGTAAAGATACATTTGGTGAGATATTTTCTGCTCCTGACCGTGATGAATTACTCGATTGGTTAAGACGACAACCTCTGTTCCATCATGATCAAACCTTAGGTTACGCAATGGTACATGCTGGTGTGGCACCTCAGTGGAACTTAAATAAGATCAAATCGTTAGCTAAAGAAGTTGAGAGTGTTTTAGCAGATGAAGGTTATAAAGAATACCTGGCAATAATTTACGGAAACCAGCCAGATATCTGGTCAGATGCTCTAACAGGCTGGGATCGATTACGTTGTATCACGAACTTTTTTACTCGGGTTCGATATTGCGATCAAAATGGCCGAATGGATTTTGATCAAAAAGGCCCACCTGGAAGTCAGACACAAGATATGCTTCCCTGGTACGAGATCAAAAATCGTCAGAGTTCAGAACTTAAAATTATCTTTGGCCATTGGTCAACGCATAAATTAGCCGACATAAATGTTACCGAAAATAATGTCTTCCCTATTGATACCGGCTGTTTATGGGGTGGTGAACTGACCGCATTAAGATTAGATGACGGCAAAATTTTCCAACTCGATTGTAAACATCGTCGAACTAATTAGGAAACCAAAATAATCCGCATCTAATTACAATTTAAGCAACGGTGTAGATCGGATCTTCCATAACATTAACTTCAACCAGATTACCTGCCTTTTCCAATAAGGAGCGGCATTCAGGACTAAGGTGCCTTAAATGTAGAGTCTTCCCTGCTTTCAAATATTTCACTGCGAGTGAATCGATCGCTTCTAATCCTGAATGATCCATTACCCGTGAATTCACGAAATCAATGATCACATCATCCGGATCACTAGCAGGATCAAAAAAATCATTGAAGTAACTAATCGATCCAAAAAACAATGGTCCGTAGGGTAAATAAATTTTCGTATTTCCATCATTCTCAGATCGCGTCTCTACTACCATATGCTTCGCATGCTGCCATGCAAAAATAAGTGCCGAGACGATGACGCCTGTTATAACCGCGATAGCCAGATCCGTCATAACGGTTACTATCGCAACGAGAATTCCAACAAAGGTATCTGCTAGCGGGATTTTCCCAAGCAGATTAAAACTCGCCCATTCAAATGTTCCTAAAACAACCATAAACATCACACCGACCAAAGCCGCAACGGGAATATTTTCGATTAAAGTTGATCCTACTAAAATAAACCCAAGTAAACAAAGTGCTGCAAAAATTCCCGAAGCACGACCGCGACCACCAGAATTAATATTGATCATACTCTGGCCAATCATTGCACAACCACCCATGCCGCCGAAAAATCCAGTCGCAACATTTGCAACACCCTGTCCGATACATTCTTTGTTACCTCTTCCACGGGTCTCTGTCAATTCGTCGATAAGAGTTAAGGTCAATAAAGATTCGATCAAACCGACACCGGCAAGAATGATTGAATAGGGAAGTATGATTTTCAGTGTTTCGAGATTCATTGGAACCATTGGAATATGAAATTCAGGGAAGCCTCCCGCGAGCGTTGCGGCAGGATCGCCTGTCATGTTTCTTAAAACATCTTTAACATTTTGCGTATCGAGATCTAAGCCTAAAACTAGCAATGAAACACTAACAATCGCAACGAGAGATGCCGGCAACGCACGAGTAAACTTCGGCAATAGAAAAATGATCATCATTGTCATACCAACCAGACCGAGCATCAGTAAAAGAGCACTTCCTTCGAGCCAGACCATTTCCCCATTGCTATCGAGAACTTGAAATTGTTTTAGTTGCGCAAGGAAGATCACGATCGCTAAACCATTTACAAAGCCAAGCATCACAGGATGTGGAACCATGCGAATAAACTTTCCTAATCCAAACACGCCCGCGAAAACCTGAATAAAGCCCATTAGCACGACGGCTGCGAATAAATATTCAACTCCATGTTGTGCAACCAGACTGACCATAACAACCGCCAGCGCTCCCGTGGCTCCAGAAATCATTCCAGGTCGACCACCAATCGTTGCTGTAATTAGTCCAACCATAAATGCTGCGTATAATCCAACCAATGGCTCAACGCCCGCGACAAAAGCAAACGCGACTGCCTCAGGCACCAATGCCAGCGCAACAGTCAAACCGGACAACAGATCAGATTTCAGACTAGCTGTTTTAGAGGTGATTAATTGAAACATTATTACTCCGAGTGATGGCAGTTTACGAAATGGGCGTGAAGTCTATCAGAATTGAGGTGGTTTTCGGGAGTCTTGTCACTTATTGTCACTTATATCGTTGATATTAGTTATGCTTTTTATGTAAAAACTTCTTACTCCTACGGCTTACATTTCCGTCAGAATTAAAACTTTTTTCCTACTCTTAAAAGATTCTGTAGAAATTGAAGTATAATCTGTGGCTTGTGAGATTTACTTAAAAAATTAGTAATGAATCGAAATGGGTGTTTTTAGACGATTATGTTAGATAATAACAAAGCCACTTCCTCAAACATCAAAAATAAAATTTCTGCAATGGTATTTAAGCGTGCCTGGCCAGAAATTATTCTTGGTCTGATTTCAACATTAATAATTTATCGATTATTCAATGGGTTAGTTTCTCAATATTACCTGCTTTATTGGCTGGCGTCTGCCGTAACTCTCTACCTGCTACGCATAATCATTACTGGTTTTAGAAAGTCTGATGAAGTTAGAGGCTTGCGCCTATTTATATTCTTTTTGTTACTCATTTCATCGGGAGTATTGTGGGGAGCTGCTGGATATTTTACCTCGTTTGTAAACTCTGATCCTCACAAATTGGGATTTTTGATCTGGCTCACAAGTCTGATAATCCTGGTCGCGTTGGGATATTCAAATAAGCTGACATACTACTTAGGGTTTACGGTACCAGCCGTTGCACTAACTGCTTTAGGTCTGAATGAACAGTCCTACCCATGGAATCCTCTTGCAACATATAGCTTGATCGCTTTTGCTACTTTTCTTTTTCTGACATTATGGTTTTATCGCAGTGCTTCAATAAAAGGGATCCGTTCACAAATTCAGCTTAATGAATTAAATCATGAATATGACACACTGATCGGTGAATCAAAAAGACTACAGCTGAGCCTCAACTCAACTAATAAAGAACATAAAGAAACAGTCGCAACTCTTGATAAAACAAAAAAAGATTTACATGCATGGCACAAGCGCAGCAAGTCGCTAATCAACACTCTGCGCTCACAAATTCGAATTGATCCTGTTACCAACCTACCTAACCAGAAAACGTTTACCGAAACGATCAGTCAAGAATGGCAACGCTCTACACGAAGCAAAGATCCTATTACGCTTGCTTATATTACCGTTGATCATTTTGACGAGTTGAAAGAAGTAAAAGATCAAAAATCGATTCTGTCGGTACTGAAAAAAGTCGCAGCGTCGATTAAATCACATGGTCGTCGAGCCGGTGATCTACCTGCTCATCTGGATAATGAAGCCAACTTCGCACTTCTTTTAGTTGGCGCCGATGCAAAAGACGCAACGCGTATTGTTGATGATATTCGTAATACCATAAACGAATTAAACTTGATGACTGATGCGAATCACCAAGTCACAATCCACGCGGGTGTAGCCACTAAAGTCCCAGATCGAAAAATCGAACTTGATGAACTTTATGAGCATGCAGAATCGGCCAACTATGAGGCCGAATTCCAGGGTGGTAATCGCGTTATTAGCTATCGCAATAATAACGACATAAAGATTCTTCCATGGGATCAAAAAAGAAATGGTGACTTAACCGAGGAAAACTTTGAAATGGATCTGTTCAGCAAAGGCTACGCAACCATGAAAGAAGAAGTTTCTGTTGGTACAGTTTTTCGAGACCAACGTTTTTCAAAACCGACATTGTTCGCAACTTATTCGGGTACTTTTACGCTTAATATTGATGGTCAGATATATGCATTAAATGCTGGGGAACACCTGATAATACCGGAAGATCTAACTTTCAGTGCAGAAGTGACAGGCGATAAACCCCTCGTGTTATATTTCGAAAATACAAAAGTAAACTAAACTTCTGAATTGATAATTTAACCCTGGTGAGACTTAAATCTTCATTTCTGGTTTTAAGCAGTTTTTTGCTCGTTATTGTTGCTTGTAGCGATAAACAACCCGAACTCAAACCACTAAAACCTTCCGCAACTATTTTAGCATTCGGCGACAGTCTGACCTATGGAACTGGAGCAAATAAAGAAGAAAGTTATCCTGCAGTTTTGAGTCATCTGACAGGGATGAAAGTGATCAATGCTGGAGTTGCCGGTGAAATTTCTGCTAAAGGAAAAAATCGTCTCGCTAGTCTGCTAAAAAAACATAAACCGGATCTAGTTTTTCTCTGTCACGGCGGTAATGATCTGTTACAAAAAATGGACAAGACGCAAACGATCAATAATCTCAAAGCCATGATCAAAATGATCAAAGATAACCAGTCTCAAGTTATATTAATATCCGTACCACAACCCGGAATATTTTTAAGTCCAGCCCCACTTTATGAACAGATTGCCGTTGAAACGCAAACCCCGATCATAACGGGTGTTTTATCTGAAATCATTTCCAGTAATGAACTAAAATCAGATGCGGTTCATCCGAATGCTAAAGGTTATTATCAACTGGCTGAGGCAGTTTTCGAATTGTTGGTTGAGAGTAAAGCGGTTAGTGCTCGATAGTTTTTTTATTTAGTTATTAAAATAATATTTATTATAGTCTATTTAAAAGTACGGCCTTCTTATAACTGAGGCGATTTTACTCAACTAATGAATTGAACCGAATCACATCCATATCGTTTCCGTATGCCATAGAAACATTTTCTGAGTCATTGAAATAGAATGTAGTCCAACCATTATTCATTCTTTTTTTTCCCAGTTTTTTGGGTTACCATAGCGGCCTAAATAGCATGAGATCTTCATATTCTTACCAAAGACGGTTGAACGACCCGTCGGATCGTTGTACCAAACAGAGCTAACAACACCTCCTTTTGCATTTACAGCAACCTCAAAAGATTCACAGGAAGCTTTATATGATGTTTCTTGAACATCAGCTACTTCATAAACATGTTGATCAACGGTCTTTAAAATTTCTAATGCTTCCACTAACGAAATCCCCAAAGGTATATGAGGCGTTTGAATATTTTTAAACCAAATTCTTCGCATAGTAATGGATTGAAAGGGGGCTGCCCCCTTTAATTTTTGGGAGTGGAAACCGCCGAATTGTACAATTCGTGCCCCGTTGTTTTTACAAGAGAGGCTATTGGAGGTCGTTGATTTTCTGCCCAAACAGGTAGATTAAAAGGGGTCAGCAACTGTCTTGAGCAAGCTGCTGATTCCAAGGTTTATCGTCCCTAATCATCGCATTAAGCATGACCAATAATTTGCGCATACAGGCAACCAACGCCACTTTTTTGGGTTTTCCTGCCGCCAGTAAATG